>CAZMXB010000197.1:0-9368 GCA_964569855.1 uncultured Rhodoferax sp. | reverse complement strand
GCCTGATGGCCGGTGTCGCCGAACTCAAGGTTCCGTTGCTGGCCGAAGTGGGTGTAGGCCCGAACTGGGACAAGGCGCATTGATTTTCAACGACGACAACATCAACGAGGAGCACCATGACAAACACGAGCAAACGCGGATTTTTGCAATCCGGCGCCCTGATGGCGACCGGGGCAGTAGTGGGCTGCGCAACCCCCGGCACGGCGGCCAATGCGCCGGTCACACCTTTTGCGGTTCCCGCTACCACCATTCCCATTGCCGGCAGCACCCAGCAGTTTCCGGTGCGCCGCATCTATTGCATTGGCCGCAACTACGCGGCCCATGCCATTGAAATGGGGTCCGACCCCACGCGTGAGCCACCGTTCTTCTTCCAGAAACCCACCGATGCCATCCAGTTCGTAGCGCCCGGCACCGTGGCCGACCACGCTTATCCCTCGCTGACCAAGAACTACCACTACGAGGTGGAACTGGTGGCGGCCCTTTCGGGTGGCGGGCGCAACATCCCTATGGACAAGGCACTGGGCCTGGTCTTCGGCTATGCCCTGGGCCTGGACATGACCCGGCGTGACCTGCAGCGCGCCATGGGCGACCAGAAAAAGCCCTGGGAAATCGGCAAAAGCTTTGACCACTCGGCCCCCATCGGGCCCATCCATACCGTGGCGCAGGTGGGCCACTACACCAAGGGCGCGATTTGGCTCAAGGTCAATGGCCAGACCAAGCAGAGCGCCACTTTGAACCACATGATCTGGTCGGTGGCGGAGCAAATCTCCAAGCTGTCCGAGGCGTTTGAACTGTTCCCCGGCGACATCATCTACTCCGGCACGCCGGAGAACGTCGGTCCGGTGGTCCGGGGGGACGTGATCGAATGCCATATCGATGGCCTGCCCGAGCTCAGTGTCAAGATTGTGTGAGCCGACAAAGAAGCCGTTGTTGCGTCAGAATAGCGGCGCACTGCTTGACCGTGCAGTTTCCTCAACCACCAAAGCTTAAGGACCCCAGAGATGCTCAACCGTGATCAGAACGATGATTTCAATGCCTTGCTGCCCGGCAAGACCACCGAAGCCGGTGCAACACGGCGTACGGCGCTGAAGACCGCCCTGGGCGTGGGCTATGCAGCAACCGCCATGCCCATCATGGCGCAAACCGCGATCAAAACCCCATCGACTGGCTTGTCCAGTGGCGAAGGCATTTATGACGTGGACGGTTTTACAGTTCCTTTCTTTTACGCTGCACCCGAGGGGAAGAAGAACCTGCCGGTGATTTTGGTGATCCAGGAAATCTTTGGCGTGCACGAATACATCGCCGACACCTGCCGTCGTTTTGCCAAGGCTGGTTACCTGGCGATTGCGCCCGAGCTGTATGCGCGCCAGGGCGATCCCAGCAAGTACGGTGAAATGGCCAAACTGATGGCCGAAGTGGTGTCCAAGGTACCTGACGCACAGGTCATGGGGGATCTGGACGGCGCGGTCAAATGGGCCGGCGAAAACGGTGGCAACCTGAAGAAGGTCGGCATCACCGGGTTCTGCTGGGGTGGACGCATCACCTGGCTGTACGCCGAGCACAGCAAAAACGTCAAAGCCGGTGTGGCCTGGTATGGCCGTCTGGTCGGCACCGCCTCGGCCCTCACGCCCAAACACCCGGTCGAACTCGCGGCCACGCTCAAGGCACCGGTGTTGGGCCTGTACGGCGGTGACGACGGAGGCATTCCGCTGACCACCGTCAATGCCATGAAAGATGCGCTGGCCGACAGCGCGAAGAAAGGCAACAAGGCGGCCAAGGCGTCTGAGTTTGTGGTGTACCCTCAGGCACCACACGCGTTCCACGCAGATTACCGCCCCAGCTACCGAAAGGACGCGGCGCAAGACGGTTTCGTGCGGGCACTGGAGTGGTTCAAGGGACACGGCGTCGGCTAAACCGTTCAGACGTTACCCAGCCCAACCGCCCCGAGGGGCGGTTTTGTACGTTGTATATGAGAAATTGGGCTGTAGCCCTCGTGAAATATGCGTAAGGCGCTATGACTTTGGTAGCAATCTTGTTGGGAACGCTGATCGCCGGCATCGGCTCGGTGTGGCTTGCGGCGGCCCTGAGTTTTGGCGCTTTGGCGCGTTACACCCAGCACATGCTGAGCCTGGCGGCCGGTGCACTGATGGCCACTGCGTTCATGCATTTGCTGCCAGCAGCGTTTGAGCGTCAGGCCGCTGCCAAGGACCTGTTCCTGGCCTTGCTGTTGGGGCTGGTGTTCTTCTTTCTGCTGGACAAGGCGGAGCTCTGGCACCACGGCCACGAGCACCACCACCACCATGGCGTGACCCCCGCTACGAACAGCCATGAGCATGGACCGGCCCACCAGCACAGCCACGCACCCGGCACCGAACACGCCCATGATCACACACCGCCGCAAGCCGGGAGTTGGGCGATTCTCACCGGCGACAGCGTGCATTGTTTTGGCGACGGCATCCTGATCGCGTCGGCCTTCATGGCCGACATGCGTTTGGGAGCCATCGCCGCCCTGGCGGTTCTGGCCCACGAGGTGCCGCATCACATGGGCGACCTGATGGTGCTGCGCTCGGGCGCCAGCAACAGACGCATGGCGCTGGTCAAGGTGTCGCTGGCCGGCGCGGTGACCTCACTGGGCGGTCTGGCGGGCTACTGGCTGGTGGACTTGTTGCACGACTACCTGCCGTATTTCCTGGTAGTGGCGTCCAGCAGCTTTGTGTATGTGGCGCTGGCTGACCTGATTCCCCAATTGCAGAAGCGACTGAGCCTGGCAGAAACCGTGGCCCAAATTACGTGGCTGGCGCTGGGTATTGGAATGGTCACCGTTTTGAGTGGCCTGGCCCACGGGCATTGACGGTGCCGTCGACTATTCTTCGGCTTGCCACGGTGCGCTGCGGGGCAGGGTGACCGTGATGGTGGTGCCACGGCCCACAACTGTCTGCACCGCCAGCTTCCCGCCCAACATTTTGGTGACCAGGTTTTCCACGATGGACATGCCCAAACCCGTGCCACCGCGGCCGATCTTGGTGCTGAAAAAAGGCTCGAACATCTGTTGCAGGATCTCTGGCGCAATGCCCTTGCCATCGTCGGCGAACGTCAACCTGACCGTGTTGTCCTGGGCCTCGCCCCGAATCGTGAATTGGCCTGGCGCGGTCGCATCAAAGGCATGCAGGTAAGCGTTGTTGATCAGGTTGATGATGACCTGGCCCAACGGGCCCGGGTAGCTGTCCATCTTGATACCGCGGGCAATGTCTTGAACCACCCGGTGCGGCTTGCTCTTGAGACTGGGCTTCAGCGTATCCACCACCTCGGCAATCACCTGCTGCAGGTCAAAGTCGCGACGCTGTTCACTGGCCTGGTCGGCTGCAACCTGGCGGAAGTTTTTCAGCAGGCTCGCTGCCCGCTCCAGGTTGCGCACCATCAGGGCATTGCCCTCGCGCACCTGGCCTATGAACTGCGTGAGTTCTGACTTGCGCAGCTGACCGGACTGCAGCATCTTCTCGAAATCGCGCGCCTGGTCCACCAGGGTGCTGGCTGTCATCATGCTGTTTCCCATCGGTGTGCTCAGTTCGTGCGACACGCTGGCCACCAGGGTGCCCAATGTGGCGCGCGCCTCGCTCTTTGACAATTCGTCCTGCGAATGCCGCAAGGTTTGCAGGGCCGATTCCAGCTGAGTCGTGCGCTCTTCCACGCGGTTTTCCAGCGTGGCGTTGAGTTCGATAATGCGTGCCTGTGCTTCCTTGCGCAGGGTGATGTCGGTCAGTGTGCCCGCAAATATTTGTGCCCGGCCGTCCGGCGTGCGCGACAACACCTTGCCTTTGCCGTGCACCCACAACCAGCTGCCGTCCTTGCGACGATGGCGGTATTCGGCCTCATAGTGGTCGACGAGCCCGCGGGTGTGCGACCGCAGCGCGCTGGTCACCAGGGCTTGATCATCCGGGTGACAATAGTCATGCCAGTCGTAGGCGGGAATAGCCTCCCATTCGGCAAGGGTCATGCCGCTCATGACGGCCCAATGGTCGTTCACCTCCAGCTTGCCAGTGGTGTAGTTGTAGGCCCAAGTGCCTGCGTCGGTGGCTTCAATGATGTTTTGCAGGCGCTGGCGTTGCTCGGCCAGTGACTCACGCGCCCTCAGCGTCAGAATCTGCGCCTGCTCCATGTTGCGCCGGTTCTTTTGCATGCGTGCCAGGGCGAGCAGCAAGAACGCGGTCATCAATAGACCGGCTGTGGTGACCCAATGCGACAAACGCAAGGCGCCGGAGACAACCAATGCAGGCCGGGGGTGCAGTACGATTTCCCAGGACCGACGGGCAAACTCCACGGTGTTGGCCTGGTCTTGCGGGTTGGTATGGCGTCGCAGGTCCATGTCTGGCTTGAGGTCACTTTCGTCACCCAGCCAGGTGTAGATGGGGCCGCCGCTGTTGCCGCTGTTGAGGTCGTAGACCAGTATGTCCAACTTGGCACTGTCAGCGCGGAGCGTTGCTTCCTGGAACAGACTTGGCAGGTTGAGGATCGCAGCCACATAGCCCTGCACGGATTGGTCGCGTCCGTATACCGGTGCCGATATGGCAAGACCCCTGCTTCCCGACTTGACTGCACCTTCTTTCATGATGTCAAACACGCCGGACGCCACCGGTTGGCCCACCACCTGCGCTTCGAGTTTCGATTGCATGCGCTCAGGGCTGAAACTCATGTCATAACCGGTAGTGCCCATGCGCTCTGGCCAGGCATACAACACCGGCACGTAATAGTCGCGTCCATGGACCGGCTCCCAGCCGGCCCCGCTGCTGTCGGGCTGCACGACGCGAAAGTTGTGCAGGCCCGACGCCCTTGCCGTTGCTTCGAACTGCACCAGTTTTGCTGCTGGCACGATGGGCTGCCACTCGACAATGTGGACGCTGGGCAGGTTGACCGTCACTGACTCCACGTAGCGGACGAATTCCTCCTGGGTAAGGCTTTGCTGGGATTCAACCATCAGCGCGGTGCCACGCACCACCTCGATGATGCGAGTCAGCTTGACATCAAAGGCCCCAAGCACCGTTTGGGTGGCAGCCGTGCGCAGTTCCCGGGCGCGCAGGGTTTCGGTCTCATGCAAAGCACTGCCGGCCAGCAAACTCAGCGCACAGCCGGCGACCAGGGCGACCAGCAGAATGGCCTTGTCCATGCGGCTCCATGGCAATGGTGCCGCTGCGGCCGGTGCTGGGTCGCTGTGGGTCATGGCCGCATGCGCTAACCCTGAGCCACCGGGCGCGCAGGGTCGGCGCACCATTCGCTCCAGCTGCCGGCAAACAGTGCTGTTCGGCCCAGTCCTGCGATTTCCATGGCCAGGATGTTGGGCACGGCGCTGACCCCACTGCCGCAATGGTGCACCACGCTGGCCGGGTCGCGCCCCGCCAGCAACGCCACGAACTCGGCCCGCAGCTGGACTGCGGGTTTGAAATGGCCACTGGCGTCCATGTTGTCACCAAACGGACGGTTCAATGCGCCCGGGATGTGACCCGCCACCGGGTCCAGCGGCTCCACCTCGCCCCGAAAACGCGGACCGCTGCGCGCGTCAATCACTGTTTGTGCGCTGTCTGTGGCTTTGCCGCGCAAGCGATTTGCTACGGTTTCGATAGTAGCCAACGCAATCATCTCGGGGGCTAGCGCGAAATCAGCTGTAGATGATTGCAGCGCTTGTGGGCCACTGGTGACGGTGCCCCCCGCAGCTTGCCAGGCCTGCAATCCGCCGTCGAGCACGGCCACGTTGTCGTGGCCTACCCATTTGAGCATCCACCACAGGCGACCGCAGTAGTTGGCCGCCTGGCGGTCATACACCACCACCTGCATGCCATTCTCAAGGCCAACCGAACCCAGCCAGGCGGCAAAGGCTTCGCGTGTTGGCAGCGGGTGACGCCCACCCGAGGCGCTGGTCCCCGCCGCGGGTTTGCCGCTGACCGGATCTTTGGCAGCACTCAGATGCTTGTCCAGGTGCGCATAGAGGGCGCCGGGGATGTGGGATTGGGCATACATGGCCTCACCCGCCTGTGCATCGGTCAGGTTGAAGCTGCAATCGAACACTTTGCACGCCTGGCCACCGGCCAGCAGGGTTTGCAATTGGGCAACGGTTATCAGGGTGGAGTACATGGTCAAATTTCTCTGTTGATGCAGGGATCGGGTACGCTGGTGTCAGTGGTCTTCTGCGGGCAGTTTGGGCATGGCTCGGGCGCGCAATACGGTGGCCAACACGCCGCTGGTCACGATGACGGCAATACCGGCCCAGCCGATGGGCGCGATCTTGTCACCAAACAGGGCCAGGCTGTAAATCGCCGCAAACACAATGCCACTGTATTGCATGCTGGCCACCACCAGCGTGGCACCGTGGCTATAGGCCCGCGTCATGCACCACTGGCCCAGCGAAGCCAGCACGCCAATCGGAATAACCCAGGCCGCCGCTGTAAAGCTGACCTCGGACCAGGGTGTGAAATCCGTGAACAGGGCGCCCACAGCCCCCACCACCACGGTACCGACCGAAAAATAGAACACCGTACGGACCTCGGGCTCGCCAACCTTGCCCAGCGCCGTGACCTGCATATAGGCCAGCGCTGCGCCCATGCCGGAGAGCAGGCCGATGACGCCGGCAAACAGCTGATTCTGGTCGATGGTGGGGCGCAACGTCAGGACGACCCCGATAAACCCCAGCAACACCGTGCCCAGGAGCGGGCCCTGACGCTGGGCATGACCGTAAAGCAGGCCCCCGCCGACAATGAAAGCGGCCACCCAGACACCACTCATGTAATTCAAGGTCATGGCCGTGGCCACCGGCAGGTGGGCAATGGCGTAGAACCAGGCACTCAAGGACAAAACCCCTACGGTGCTGCGCCACACATGCATCATGGGCACGGGCGTGCGCACGGGGGTGCCGCTGGCACGCAGCACAACGGCCATGAAAATCACGCTGACGATGCCGCGGTACAGCACGAGCTCCAGCGTGCCAAAGCTCTCGGATGAGTACTTGATCCCGACTGCCATGGTGGCAAACAGGAACGAGCCCAAAACCATCCACAACGCCTGCATTAGATGAGAGCCCCCACGCTCCGCCGCTGCGCGGGTCGCTGCCCCCTCAAGGGGCTAAATCCGCTTGGGGCGGCCCGGCGCGGATTTGTCGCCGCCACGCTGCGCCGCCGCGCGGGCCGCGGCCCCCAGCTCATATTTCGCCCATTTGCTGGCGGTACCAGGTGTGGAAATGCGGCATGCCGTCTTCCATCGGGCTTTGGTACGGGCCGACTTCGTTGTCGCCACGCTCCAGCAGGGCGGCGCGGCCGGCATCCATGCGTTCGCCGATCTCGTCATCCTCAATACAGGTCTCGTTGTAGGCGGCCTGCTGCGCTTCCACAAACTCACGCTCGAAGGCGACGATTTCCTCAGGGTAGTAGAACTCGACCATGTTCATGGTCTTGTTCGGACCCATCGGGTGCAGGGTCGACACGGTCAGCACGTGCGGGTACCACTCCACCATGATGTGGGGGTAATAGGTCAGCCAGATGGCACCTTGTTTTGGAGCGACACCATTGCGATAAGACAGCAGTGCCTTTTGCCAACGCTCGTAAACCGGTGAGCCGCCGGTGGCGTCGGCCCGGGCCAGTTGCGCGGCCACACCCACGGTTTGCACCGAGTAGTTGTCGGCAAACTGCCAGCGCAGGTCGTCGCAAGTCACAAACTTGCCCAGTCCCGGGTGGAAGGGGCCGACGTGGTAGTCCTCCAGATAGACCTCGATAAAGGTTTTCCAGTTGTAGTTGCACTCGTGCATGACTACCTTGTCCAGCACAAAACCGTCAAAGTCCAGTGCCGCACGTGGGCCCATGTTGGCCAGATCGGTAGCCACATCGCGCCCGTTTTGCTCGAACAGCAGACCGTTCCATTCTTGAAGGGGGTAATTTTTCAGGTTCAGGCAGGGGTCCTGCGAAAAATGGGGCGCGCCCATCAGCGTGCCGGCGGGCAGCGCGGGTCCATGGGTGTTGGCACCGCTATAGGTCCAGCGGTGCAGGGGGCAGACGATATTGCCCCCGGCGCTGGCCACCTGGCGGCCCTGGTCAGTGATCGGATGGATCAGTGAATCGCGGCCTTTTAGCATCAAAGCCTGCCGGTGGCGGCAAACATTGGAAATCAGCTCCACTCCGCCTGTTTTACGCACCAGCGCCCGGCCTTCCTTTTCCTGGGGAAGGGCGTAATAGTCCCCCACATTGGGGACGCTTAAAGCGTGCCCCACGTAACGGGGCCCATTCTGGAAGATAGTTTGCATCTCGCGCTGGTACAGCGCGGCGTCAAAATAGCTTGAAACGGGGAGTTGTGACGGAGTGTTGTTTAACTCTGTCGAAACCTGCATGCCCAGTGGCTTTGCGGGCTTTTTGACAATCGGTGGAAAGTCGGTTTTGCACATTGTTTGCACAATTCTCGGTCCTCTGGATGCAAAACCCCCGTTGCCGGGGGTTCGGTGAGGCAGCTACCTTGAGAGCTGCCTAGGGCTGTGGATTGTACCCCGGGGAGCAGAAGGTGCTCCGCCGCTGTGCGGGTCGCGGCACCCCGAGGGGGTATCTTTGCGTTGCGGCGGCCCTGCGTCAAAGCGCCTAAAATCATGGTTTCCAGTATCCTGACCCAATTCATGCCCAAGGCCAGTGCCAAACCGATATCTGCTGACAGCACTTCAACTCCGATTGCGGTGACCACCAGTTATGAAGACGCGATGCGCGAATTGGAACAACGGGTGAGCCAGCTTGAATCCGGTGAAATGCCGCTTGATCACATGATGGCGGGCTACCAGCGCGGTGCTGTGTTGCTGGAGCACTGCCGAGCCAAGCTGCAGGCCGTTGAAGACCAGATCAAGGTCCTTGACAGCGGTGCGCTCAAGGCCTGGAAGACGCCATGAGCACCAGCGCCGTGATCAAGTCACCGATTCACAGGCCGTTTGATCTGGATGCCTGGAGCCGGGTACGCCTGGCCGAGGTCGAAGCGGCGCTGGATTGCTGGGTCACGGCTGACGTGCCCCAGGGGCTGGACCATGGTGCACCCGCACAGTTGGTGGAAGCCATGCGTTATGCAGTGCTTGATGGTGGCAAGCGGCTGCGCCCGCTTCTGGTGCTGGCGGCTCAGGAGGCCGTCGATCCGCAGGGGGCTGGTACGACAGCTGCGGGGCGGCATGCCGCATTGCGCGCCGCTTGCGCGGTTGAACTGATCCACGCCTATTCCCTGGTCCATGACGACATGCCGTGTATGGACAACGATGTGTTGCGTCGTGGCAAACCCACAGTGCATGTGCAGTTTGGCGAGGCCAGTGCCTTGCTGGCGGGGGACGCCTTGCAGGCCTTGGCATTCGAGTTGCTGACGCCACAGGA
>CAZMXB010000196.1:0-9436 GCA_964569855.1 uncultured Rhodoferax sp. | reverse complement strand
CGGGCCCGGATTCTGGCCATGGTGCTGTTGCCATTTAATGCCGACTTCAGCATTCCACTGCGCCGTGCTCCCGACGCCCGCACCGCCTGCACCGAAGCCTGGGGTGCCCCGGTATTGGAACAGGGTGCCAGTGTTGCGTCACTGCGAGACCTGCTGGGCATCATCAGCGCCCACGAGTGGCGCAAGAAAGGCGTTGAAATTGCGGCGCTGGGAGACTCGCCCCACAATCGCATTTTTCCGTACTACGGCGTTTTCTCGCCGGTACGGGGAGAGTACATCGACCTGGTCGCCCAGGCCCCTTTGCCCGCTACAGAAGCCGAACGGCAGGCCATGGTGGCGTTTGACATCGGAACCGGAACCGGCGTATTGGCGGCGGTTTTGGTCCGGCGCCAAGTTGGCCAGGTCGTCGCGACCGACATGGATACACGCGCTCTGGCGTGCGCGCGGGTCAATCTGGCACAACTCGGGGTGGCGGCACGGGTGCAGGTGCTGGCCGCAGACCTGTTTCCGCCGGGCCGGGCGGACGTCATTGTGTGCAATCCGCCGTGGCTGCCGGCACGCCCGGGTTCTCCGGTGGAACATGCTGTATACGACGAGGGCAGCCGCATGTTGCTGGGATTCCTGGCAGGTTTGGGCGCGCACCTGACACCCCGCGGTGAAGGCTGGCTGATTGTGTCGGACTTCGCCGAACACCTGGGCTTGCGTACCCGTGCCGAACTGCTGTCAGCAATCGACCATGCCGGGCTAAAGGTGCTAGGTCGGCTGGATACCAAACCCCAGCACAAAAAGGCCAGTGATGCCTGCGACCCGCTGCACTTTGCGCGCGTCGCTGAGGTTACGTCGCTGTGGCGACTCGGGACGTCACAACAATAGCACGGCCACTTTTTTGAGGCGTTCGTCCAATTCGTGCAAAGACTGTGCGCGGAAGTGCACGCGCGCGGCGGCCAGTTCGCCGCCAACCATAACCTGTGAAGAAATCGCACCTGACTCAACCGGGGTCAGACCCGCCACCGTTGTGGCACGTTTGGCCGCCTGGGCAAACTGATCGGATCGTCCCGCGTCTGCATGAAGTAGTGCGACCTGCGCAAGCGCCTCTGCTTTTTCAGTTTGCGGCCTTTGTTCGGCCGCACTGGCCAGGCGCTCGGCCGCAGCCGATATCTTGTCGCTGCCAATGCCATTGGACAGACGCGCAACCGAGCGCAGTGTTGCTGCACGCCGGGGAACGTTTTTTTCCTTGTCCAATTGAGCCAAAGCCGATTCCAAAAGCTGCTGCGACTTTGCCGCTTGTCCCAGAACCTGTTGGGCTTGAGCGGCGATGGCCATCAACTGGGGCGCCATCGGGGTAGAGGCTGCCTGGCGGGCGATGGTATCGGCCGCGCTGGCCGAAGCCTGTGCTTTGGCCCACATTCCCTTGCGTGCCCAGTCGCTGGTGTCCGAGAGCGCCAACTCCGCCATGGCCAGCATGACCTGTCCCGCGGTATGGTCACGCTGTGCGGCATTGGTCACGCGCTTTGCGGACTCTGTGGCCAAGGTAATAAAAGCTGCGCTGGCCTGTTTGGGCAACAAGGGGTTGCGCCCCAGGATGGCAGCGCAACGGGCGAGAGCCACAGCACGTTCGGACGCCGACGTGATTTTCTCTGCATTGAGTCGCAGTGTCTCGAGCTGGCTACGGGTCTGTGATTCCTGACGGCCGGTAATGCGCAGTGCTTCAACTTCCAGACTGGCGGATTGGGCGATCGCCAGGGCTTGCGGGTCGGCAGCCAAAACCGGGTTGGCCATCAGCACCCGTGCCACCTCATTCGCCCTGGCGGTCTGGCCGACTTCGCCCAACAAAACTGCAAATTCGGACGTCAGGCTGGCTTTGGCAAACACCGGAACGGTGGCGCTGGGTGCTGCGCCATCGGCTTTTGCAGCGCTGCCCGATTTGGCATCCAAGCTCTGGGTGGTCGGCCCACCAATGGAGCCCGACAGGATGTTTGCCGCCGCAATCGCTTGTTCCAGAGTAAGTGTTTTTCCGCCTGCCCGTCCCTGGCTGGCCGCAGCAACCAGCGAGTCGGCGGCATCTGGCTCGGCCGAGGCGCTCGCCAAGCCTTCATCGCCAGCGCTTGCTCCAGGCCGGTTCCCTGCCGCGTCCAGCATTTGCTCGAAGCTCTGCTTATCGGATGCGCCGGCCTTGGCCGTTCCCGCCAGGGCTGCGGGTGCTGCTGTTGGTGCCGGGCTGCGCATGCTATTAAAAACATTGCCACCAGCGAACGCCGCACCTACCAGCAGAAAAAGGGCAGTGGCGCGCATCAAACCGGTGCGCCCTTGAAATAGACCGCCTCTTTTCTTGAGGCCAAATTCTTCTTCAAGTTCATCGCGAATTTGTCGCCGGATCGCATCTTCCATCGAACGGGTGTTTTCCAGTTCGCGGTCGGCCGCCTGCTTGCTGGCTATCAACGCCATCTTGCCGCGCTCCTGCTCCATGATCTTTTTTCGCAGCAGGAACTCTTTGGTGACCTTGTCTACAAATACGCCACAGGCCGGGCACTGCCGGTTTTCGGGCAGTTCGACCGTCTTTGCGCACGCCGGACACCTGTAGTGGGTCCCCTCTTGGATCTCCTGAATGGCCAATACGGGGTTCACAGTGACCTCCAGGCCCATTCGGGCGAGGTCGTCTTTCACGGCGTCCACACGTTCCCGCGTCACTTCCTTGCCGACCATGACTTGCGGACCATTCCGGAATGCATTCACCAGCACGGCTAGCTTCTTGGGGTCCATCCGCACTACTTCAAGGCCGACTTTCTCCAGTTTTTCAAGGGTCAGTCCCGCCGGCATACTGACAACCACATTGAACTTGGGTACAGAAGCGTCTGATTTTTCTGGCTTGGTCATGTCGATACAAATCGTTAATCGGTTTAGCAGCTTCTTGTTGGCGCTGCCCACACCGAGCAGCAATAGGGCGATCAGGAATGTCGGGTACGAGGCAAGGCACAAATCTACACGCGTTTTGATGCCGTAGCCGACTCACATTGACAAATTTTTCTTTGATGCACCACGTGACATTGCCCTGGAGGCCAAAAAGACCCGAGCCAGACTGGGCACCAGGGTTTTCCATGCATTGGCGTCAAAACCGCACGGTCGGCGAACCCCTGCCAGGGATTCCAACGCGTGCCTGTCTCCCTTGACCGCAAACGCCACGCGATTGCTGCCGTCAGGGTCGTTGACCAGCAGCAGTGAGTCCTCGAACTGCACGCACATGCGATCGACGTAATCCTTGCACTGCGGGTCGCAGCCGTGCAGGTTGGCCACGAAAATGCCCCGCGGTCGGAGCAATTGGTAACAGTGACGGTAAAACTCCAGGGTACCCAGGCGCTCGGGCAAACCATGGCGGTCGTATGCGTCGGCCAGAAGAATATCAAACGGCTGGACCGGCTGTTGCACAAAGTCCGCCGCATCCGCCAATACCACGCGAAAGCGCGTGTCATCTGCCGGCACCAAAAAATCACAGCGGCGCGCGATCACATGGGGATTGATTTCGACCACCGTGATGTCGGCGTCTGGCAAATTACGATAGCAAAATTTGGCCAGGGAACCCCCGCCCAGACCCAGCATGGCAATGCGGCTCGGCTGCGCTTGGTGCAACAGAAAACCCATCATGATCCGGGTGTACTCCAACTGCAGTGCATCCGGCTGCATGAGGTCCATCTCGCTTTGCACATCCCCGGTTGCGAAGAACAGGGTCTTGCTGCTCAGGGATTCACGCACAACAGGTTGGACGTGCCTGTCCACAACCGCCGAGTCCACCGATAACCTACGTGCGCAACGCCTTCTTCAGCTCCACACCCAGCTCCGGCTTGTGGGAAAACGGATCGGTGGGGTTGCGCGCCAGCATGACGTCTTCCATGCGGGTTTGCACCGAGCCAATGGCCTTGGGGTGGCTGTAAATGTAGAAATGGTTCGCCGCGACAGCATCAAACACCATTTCCGCCACCTGGGCGGCGCTCACCTTGCCGCTGCCCACAGCCTTGTCGCTCATGGCCTGGCCGATCAACTGGCTTTGGGTGGGCCTGGTTTCGACCTTCAGTTCATCGGGGCGGTTGCGGTGGCTCTGGCTGATGCCAGTGGGCACAAAGAACGGACACAGCACGCTGGCGCTGATCTGGTCGGTCACCAGCGCCAGGTCCTGGTAAAGGGTTTCGCTCAAGGACACCACAGCGTGTTTGCTGACGTTATAGATGCCCATGTTGGGCGCATTCAGCAAGCCGGCCATGCTGGCGGTGTTGACGATGTGGCCCTGGTAGGCGGGGTCGGCTTTAGCGGCGGCCAGCATCATGGGGGTGAAAAAATGCACGCCATGCACCACACCCATAACATTGACACCCATCACCCATTCCCAGTCTTTCAGGCTGTTTTCCCAGACTAGGCCACCGGCACCAACACCCGCGTTGTTGAATATGAAGTGCGGTGCACCAAAACGCTTGAATGCCGCGTCGGCAAAGGCCTGCATCTGGTCGGCCTTGGACACATCGACCCGCATGGCCAAAACTTGCGCACCGGCGGCCTGCATTTCGGCCACAGACTTGTCCAGCGCGTCCTGCTGCACATCGGCCAACACCAGATTCATGCCCAGCCGGGCGCCAATCCGTGCGCACTCCAGACCAAAGCCGGAACCGGCACCGGTAAGAACCGCAGTCTTGTTTTTGAAATCGGAAATCATAAAAAAACTCCTGGTAAATGTGAGCGCTACCCGGCCGTCCCAGGGCGCGCTTGGGTGTCTATGGATTCCAAACCATCTCAAGGTGATCTATGCCGTCTTCGACATAGGGCAGGCCCATGTCGACGAAGCCGTGCTGGCTGTAATAACTCTTCAGCCGGGTCTGCGCACCAATACGCACGGCTTGCGGTCCCCACAGCGTCGAAACAGATGACACGGCGCGGGCTATCAGTGTGTGCCCCAGGCCCTGGCCCCGAACAGCGTGGTTGGTGACGACCCGGCCAATGCTGGCTTCTGCAAACTTGACACCGGCGGGAAACAGGCGCGCATAGGCCACCAGCTTGTCGCCTTCATGCCCGGCTACGCGCTGGGTACCCAACAGATGCACGGCCAGGCCGTCGGCACCATCCATGTCCTGAAACACGCAGTTCTGCTCCACCACAAACACCTGGGTGCGTAGCTGCAGCAGCGCATAGAGTTCGGGCACCGTCAGGCTGTCAAAGGTGGCCAGTTTCCATTGCACGTCCGGCGCGGCGGGGCTTGTTCCACTCATGCCGGGGATACAGCCTTCAGTGCGTAGCCAATGCGGGGAAAGTGCACATGCACGGTACCGGCGCGTTCATCCACACGCTTCAGGGTGTAGCGGGTGCGGGTGGCGGCCACCAGCTCGCCCTCGGTTGCCTCGGGCCCGAAGGTCTCGGCCGCAACGGTAACAAGGCTGCCCAGCGGAATGCCGTGTTCGTCCTGGAAGGTATTGTCTTTCTGATCTGCAGCCCTCGTGGATGCTGAACATACCGCTATCGCTTCTGTAGCAGAGCATTTTTCAATACGGCCGTGATTCAGGGCCGCCATGCGGTCCATCCAGGCCAGCACCGAGGGTGTGGCATCCAGAATGCCAGCCATCACCGGTACGCGCAGGCGTGTGAACCACAGCGGGTGGTAGCAAGCGAAGTCGGCCACACAGGGCGCGCTGCCCATCAAAAAGCCTTGGCCCTCCAGCATGTTGGCGATGCGCCGCAGATACGACTTGTACGCCGCTGTGGCGTCAGCAGGGCGCAGGCGCGTCATGCCGGCGGACATGGCGGCTCGGTCCGCACCGAAGGCCTTCAGCGCCTCGGGCGGTGCGCCGTCGAACATGGCGGCGGCCCCCTTGGGCTGCAGGTTGTAGGCCATGGCCGCCCAGAACAGTGTGGTGTCCGCCCACTGGGCCAGAACCCGGGCCAGGCCCTTGTGCGAAGCGGGGTACAGCGTGGGCTCGGGCTGAATGTGCTCCAGCACATCGCAGATCAGCGCGCTGTCGCAGTAGACGTCGGAGCCAATCTGCAGGAACGGTGTCTTGCGGTAACCGCCAGTCAGAGCCTGCACATCGGGTTTGGGCATGATGGCGGGCACGATGACCGACTTCCAGGCCAACTGCTTGTAGCCCAGCACCAGCCGGACCTTCTCAGAAAACGGCGAGTTGGCGTAGTGGTGCAGGATGATGTCAGACATGTTGGTTCCTAAATGGTTGAGGGCAGAGCTTCGCCGCGCTACGGTCTGTCCCGCAAAGTCTCACATTAACTTAACCAATTGCTTGCCGAAGTTCTTGCCCTTGAGCAGGCCCAGGAACGCTTCGGGCGCGGCTGCAAGTCCCTGCGCAATGCTCTCGCGGGCGCGCAGCTTGCCGGTTGCGACCAGCGTTCCCAACTCGGTCAGCGCTTCGGGCCAGATTTCCATGTGTTCGCTGACGATAAAGCCCTGCACCTTCAGCCGCTGGGTAAGGATCAGCGCCGGGTAGCTCAGCGGCAACGGTTTGCCGTCGTAGCCGGCGATCATGCCGCACACCGCGATGCGGCCAAAGGCATTCATGCGCGGCAGCACCGCGTCGAGCACCATGCCGCCGACGTTCTCGAAATAGCCGTCGATGCCATTGGGGCAGGCCTCGGCAATCGCTTTGGACAGCGACGCGGCGTTCTCATGCAGCTTGTAGTCGATGCAGGCGTCAAAGCCCAGTTCTTCCACCGCATATTTGCATTTGTCAGGCCCACCGGCAATACCCACCGTGCGACAGCCACGGGCCTTGGACAACGCTGCAAAGGCACTGCCCACCGCGCCAGTAGCGGCGCTGACCACCATGGTCTCGCCCGCCTTGGGCGCGCAGATTTTGACCAGGCCATACCAGGCCGTGACACCGGGCATGCCGACCGCGCCCAGGTAGGCGCTCAAGGGCACATGGGTGGTGTCGACCTTGCGCAGTGCGCCAGGCTGGTTGGCATCGACCACGCTGTATTCCTGCCAGCCGCCCATGCCGACGACCTTGTCACCAACCGCGAATTTGGGGTTACGCGACTCCACGATCTCACCCACCGTGCCGCCGCCCATGGTCTGGCCCAAGGCCTGGGGTTGGGCATAACTCTTGGCGTCGTTCATGCGACCGCGCATATACGGGTCCAGACTCAGGAAGTGGTGGCGCACCAGCACCTGGCCCTCGGCCAGGGCCGGTGTTTCGCTCGTAACCAGCTTGAAATTGCTGGCAGTGGCTTCGCCGACGGGGCGGTTGTCGAGGTGAATTTGGTGGTTGATTGGCATGGTTTTTTCCGGAAAAAAGTTGAGTGGGTCTGGACAAGTGCAATAAACCACTACATATTTGATAGCGGCTTACGCATGTTTTACGAGGGCTGGAGGCTCATTTCATTAAAAGTCCGGGGATCAGGGCGGTTTCAATCGGTTGCAATCCCACCCATGGGCTGGGTGCCTGTCACATTGAGCCCCTGCACACCCTTGCTGCTGACCGGCAGGCGTTTCACGTATTTGAAAGTGCCCGTAGCATGGGCGCACTTTCGGCCATTGGCGTCGAACACCGTGGCCTGAGTAAAGGCCATGGTCGCGCTGCGGTGCATCAGCTCCCCGCGGGCTACCAAGGGACCCAGGGCAGGCTGCATGAAGCTGGTCTTCATTTCGATGGTGACCACGCCCATGTCCGGCACCAGGCTGCGGGCCGCAGTGGCCATGCTGACATCGAGCAGGGTCATCAGCGCGCCACCGTGGGTGACAGAAAACGAGTTGAGGTGCTCTGGTTTTGCGGTGTAGGTAATTTCGGAGTGGCCGCCTGCGAACTGGGTCAGCTCAAACCCCAGATGTTTGACGAACGGGATATCCACCCCGAAGCCGACCGCCGCGTCCCAACTCATGGTGCAACCCGCCGCCTGGCCGCCCCAAGGCGGGTTAGCCCCCTCGGGGGGCAGCGACCCGCGCAGCGGTGGAGCGTGGGGGTCAGATTGCACAACCGCCTGTTACAACACTGACACCACCGTCAACGGCCAGCCATTGGCCGGTGATATGTTTGCCGGCGTCAGACGCCAGCAGCACACAAACGCCCTTGAGATCTTCGTCATCGCCCAGACGCTTGAGTGGTGCTCCAGCGGCCAGTTTTTCCTCACCCAGTGCCTTCAGCGTACCGGCAGTCATCTTGCTGGGGAAGAAACCCGGGCAAATGGCATTGACGGTAATGTTGTACTTGCCCCATTCCGAACCCAGTGCGCGGGTGAAATTGATCACCGCACCCTTGGATGTGTTGTAGGCAATGGTGTTCATGCCTTCGGGGTTGCCACCCAGGCCGGCGATGGAAGCGATGTTGATGATGCGCCCCGAGCGGCGCGCGATCATGCTCTTCTTGGCAATCGCCTGGCTCAGCAGAAAGTAGCCGCGCACGTTGAGGTTCATGACCTTGTCCCAGGCATCTGCCGGGTGGTCTTCGGCGGGTGCGCCCCAGGTGGCACCGGCGTTGTTCACCAGGGTGTCTACATCGCCCATGCGCTGCAGCGGCTCGTCGGCCAGTCGGGTGATCTCGCTGTCCTTGGCGCAGTCGGCGGCGATCCAGCGGGCATCAATGCCGGCGGCTTGCAGTTCGGCACAGGCCTGCTCCAGGTCTTCGGCCTTGCGCGAACTTAGCATCACTTTGGCACCGGCTTCGCCCAGGGCGTGGGCCATTTGCAGACCCAGGCCGCGCGAGCCGCCCGTCACGAGAGCGGTCTTGCCGGTCAGGTCAAACAGTTGTTGGATCGTGCGTGCGGTCATGGAGCCTCCTGCCGAGCCGCCCCAAAGGAGGCAAGCGCCCCCTCAGGGGGCAGCGAATGAATGTGAGCGTGGGGGTTCATGGATGTCTCCTGCTTCAAAAAATGGGTTGCGTGATTGTGCCGCCGCGAACGCGATAAAGCGTGTCCCCGGCGTGATATGCGTCAAGTGCGACGCTCAAACTGCGTCTAAAAAGCATCCGCAGGAAATGCAGCGCAGGTTGTGTCGCGCGACTCCACGACACCCAGCCACGCGCCGATCTTGGGCAACTCATAGCGAAAGAAGAACTGCGTCGCCCCGACGCGGCCCTGCGTTGCGGAGTTGGCCTGCGCGGCATCGCCCTCCAGCGCCCGGGCGGCGACGTCCAGCCAGATCCAGGCCAGTACCGTATGGCCGAAGGCCTGCATATACGGCACCGCGTTGGCCAGCGCTTCAGTGGGATTGCCGGTTACCCAGGCTTTTTGGGTCGCTGATGCGACCTGTTGCAAGGCATGACCCAGTGCCGTCGCATGGGCGGCAAGGCTTGGCACCTTTGCGGCCTTCTGGATAGTGGCCGTCATGCGTGCCGCCAGCAGTTGCAGACCCCTGCCCTCCTCCATCAGCACCTTGCGCCCCAGCAAATCGGTGGCCTGGATGCCGTGTGTGCCTTCGTGGATCATGTTCAGGCGGTTGTCGCGCCAGTATTGC
>CAZMXB010000195.1:0-9460 GCA_964569855.1 uncultured Rhodoferax sp. | reverse complement strand
CCGCCCCAAAAAACCAGTTCGTAATAAATGCGCGGGTCCAGCTCACGGGGAACTCCCAGCCAGGACCAGACAAACGCCAGCACGGCAACCGCGTTGGCAACCAGGGCCGCACTGAGGCCAAACCGCAGGGCACCAGAGCCGGTAATGCGCCGGCCCACCGGTTGCACCGCCAGCATGGACCGCATGCATAACAAGGTGATCCCCGCACCAAACAAGACCAGCCCCATCAGGAAAACCGGACCATCCAGCACTGGCACATAGTTCGCCATGACCGGTGTGGCAACCTGCACAAACGGCGCAACACACATGACCAGCGTTCCTGCTGCCGATAGCGCAAAGGCCAGCCACGCCATGCCGGGGTAACGGTGGGTGCCGCTCAAGGTCCAGAGGCCACCGCCAAAAGCGAGAAACCACACCAGCACCGAGAGATCAACGTGAACAACCAGAGCGACGCGGAAGAAATCCGCGACCGGAAACAGTGTTTGCAATTCCGGGGTACGTGACAACACCAGCAGAATGGAGAAAAGACCCGACGCCAGCAATGCGAACAAGCCGAGGCCCAGCCAGGCAAGTGCCAGGCGTCTGCGCCCGTCTTGAGGCACTGGCAGGTCAAATGCAAAGTCGGCTGTGACGGATCGGGACGGGCCCGAAAAGGCCGGAACCGATTCGGACACGGGACGAATCGAAGGGTGCATGTCAGTCATGTTTCGTTTCAGTTTGCGTCTCGTTGCGGACGCCGATTGTGAATGAGTCGGGGGCCGCAGTTTCGGTGTCGAATCTGGCACGCAAAGCGGTAATCGCCTGCGCTACAAGTTCGCGCCGGTTACCAGCCCAGACCACCGCAATATGCTCGCGCGGCGCAGCGGCCCGCAGGCGGGGCTCACGGGTTCCGTTGAGACGATGCTGAACCCAGGCATCGCCCAGCCGAAATTCACAATCGCCTTCACGGCAACCGGCGATGACCACCCCTTGCGCGCCCAGGCGCATCGCATATTCAATGAAAGATGGCGGCAACATGGCGGCACACTCCAAAGGCAACACCGCGGTGGAGGCGTCGGCCAATGGATCCCACGGTGCCGCCTGGTCGCAGGAGAACAGCATGACTTTTGCCGGGCCGGTCAGAGCGGCCAGTTTTTGTTGCAATTGTTTGCGCAGCACGACCACGGGCCTGGCGGGCAACTCAATACCCGAAACAATCTCTTCAATCCGTCGAAAGGGTGTCGAGGACGGGCAAGCCCCCACACAAATGCCACACGCTGCACACAGGTCGTTGATGACAAAGGCTTGCTGTCGGTGGTGCAAGCCATCGGACCGAGGCACCATGACCACCGCACCGAAGGGGCAGTCGGCCGCGCAGCGTGAACAGCCGTTGCAATTCTTCAAATCGACCACGGCGGGTTGGCGTGCAGCGTCAAGCCGCCGGTCAACTGGCAGACCTGGGACAAACGGCAGAAAACAAATGACGAGGGTCAAGCCGATCAACACAGCCCAGGCACCCTCGGCCGAAAGCAGATCAACCAGCGGATGCAGGAACAAAAAGAACCAGTCCAACGACAAGGTGGATGGAATCTGCCCCGTGCGGGCCGGACCCAGGCTCTCAGCTGGCACCAGCAGCGAGAGCAGCGCGAACAACCCCAGCGTGTTCACCACCAAGGCACGCGGCGGCCAGATGCGCACGAGCGAGATGCGCTGCACGTGGACCCACACGCCCGCCAGCAAAAAAAGAGGGACACCGATATGCATGAAAACAACCAGCGAAAAGAAGCGGTCATTGAGGGACCGGACAGTCAAAAAGTTGCGCACCAGTACATCGGACGCAATGGGCAATGCCTGCAGCCATTCTGCGGTGGCAGTGACACTGAACAAGGCACGCTCGTCCCACAGCAGCCAAAACCCGGTGATGCCGGCAACCCACAACAACCACATCAGCGGAACACCCGTGAGCCAGGAAAACCAACGCACACCGGCGTAGTGCCCCTTGGCCGCTTCGCGCAGCGTATGCAAAAGCGACAACAGCATAAAAGCATCTGCGCCGTAGCGGTGCAGGCCACGCAACAACCTGCCCAATAACAGCGGGTCCTGCTGCAGGCTAAGGCCCGATTGGTACGCGCCACTCACACTGGTGTCGTACAAGGCAAACGCCACAATGCCGCTCACCAAACACACCACCAAACACAAGAAGGCCAGGGCGCCAAGGTGGCGCAGCGGGCTGTTGGCGTGTGCAAACCCGGCATCCAACAGGCCTGTGATGTTTTCGTCTCCGGTGCGCAATGCACGCAGCAAGTCGGCCATGGCCAATCACCTACCCGCGAGAGAACACGAAACCACCCTCGCCGGTCAAAAAGTCAACAATCAGAACCTCGCCAGGCGCCAGGTGCAGATCGAGTTCACGAACATGGTTAAAAGTGTGGTCGGGGCCATCGGACAGGCGCGCACGAAACCGGTGTTGGCCCGCCGGTATGGCCAGGCGCCGATAGACCGTTGCCGCACCGTCCTGGCGCAAGCCCGTGGGCTGCGTGCTGATGCGGTACAAGGGCTTGTTGTCCATGTCGAGTTCGACCACCACATCCGCTCTTTGCCGCGGGCAATCCATCTTGGTCCGCATATTGGGGGCGAGTTTGGCCAACTCGGCTTCGCTGCGTTCCCGGCAGGCCTGGACCAATTGCGCCGAGTGGCTGAACGAGAGCTTGATGAGGGCCTCGCCATCGCCCCGCAAACGGTACGGTGGTGAGGTCGAAAAATATGCCAGGGTCAATGCAAACAGGCCATACGCCAGCACCTGCAGGGCATAACGCAGGGGTGTCGGCAGCGTCGTCTTAGCCATGGGTACCTCCCAGTTTCACCATATCGGCTTGGGGGCTATCGACTGGCCTTTGCGGCGCCAAGTGAAACGCGTCCGAGAAACAGTCGTCCGATGAGATGCCATGTTTGACAAAAGCCGGTTGGGCCGCCTGCACCATCTGGACCGAACCGCAGGCATACACCTGGTGCCGGGAAAGATCCGGAAAATCTGCCAGGATAGCCTCGTGGACCGGACCTGTGCGGCCGTTCCAGGCATCGTCCGGTTCGGGTGCTGACAGGACGGGCACAAATTTGAAGTTCGCGTGCTCATCGGCCCACTGCTGCGCCAGGTCTCCCAGATACAAATCCTGTCGGCGTCGAACGCCCCAGTACAAAATCATCTGACGGTCCAGACCGTGGTGGAAGGCGGACTCCACCATGCTCTTGACCGGCGCAAATCCGGTCGATCCGGCAACAAACACGATGGGCTTGGCGCTGTCTTCCCGCAACGTGAAGGTACCCAACGGGCCTTCAAAACGCACTGTGTCACCGACCTTCATGTTCTCAAACACTGCCGTGGTGAAGCGGCCACCAGGCACCCGTCGCACATGCAACTCAATTTCACTGGCGGCGTGGGGCGCAGTCGCAAATGAGAAACTGCGTTTTTCACCGTTATCAAGCACGATATTGATGTACTGACCTGCATGAAACAGCAAGCTCTCCTGCCCCGGACTCACCAAACATACCCGCATCACGTCCTCGGACAACAACTCCATGCGACTCACTTGCGCCACGTGCAATTGCACAGGCAAACGCTTGGCGTCGAGTTGAGGCTCGTATTCAACTTCTATGTCACCCAAAGGCTCCGCGCAACACAGCAGGGTCTTGCCTTCCGCGCGCTCCACCGCGGTCAATACTGCATCCTGGTAGGGATTCAACCGGACTTCCCCATGCAGGATCCTGGCCTTGCACACACCACAGCCCCCATTGCGGCACTCAAACGGCATGGGCAAGCCGGCGCGCAAGCCAGCGTCCAACAACGTTTCGCCGCTGCGACCCACCACAATCCGCTCGTCAGGGTGGACAGCCATATTCCAACCCACCACTTTGACCGCTCGCTGGGGCGGCAACCATGGCAAAGCCACCAGAAACAGACTGGCACCAACCGTCCACAGCCAGAGTTGGGTTCCACCCATGGCTTCGATCAGCGTGTAAACCGGCAAGTAAAACCAATCGAATTGAATGGTAGCCGGCAGAGTAGCCATATCCACCGGTCCCTGGCTCAAGGCCGGCTTAAACAGCGACAACACCACCAGCATGGTGACCAGCGCGGCCATCACGGCACGTGGTGGATTGGTCTTGGCGCCGGGCACGCGCTGGGTATGGACCCACAAAACGCCCAACACGCCCAACGGTAGGCCGATGTGCAAGAACGACAACAACGAGAACAGACGGTCACTGACGTTGGCATTGGTGATGAAGTTTCGGGTCATTGAGCCACCGATCACCGGTAGAGCATCAAACCACTCGGTGGTGGCCGTCACTACAAACTGGGCCAAGCGGTCCCAGGGGAGCATGTAACCGTTGATCCCGGATGCAAAGGTCAACCACAACAGCATGACCCCGGAGACCCAGGAGAACCAGCGAAACCCGCGGTGGCGTCCAAACGTGAAATGCCGCAGCATGTGCAACAGCATAGTGATGACCAGACCGTCGGATGCGTACCGGTGCACACTGCGCAGAATGCCACCCGCATACCACTGTCCATGGGTCAGCGCCTCGACCGACGCATAGGCGACCGAAACGCCGGTCTCGAAAAACGCATAGAGATAGAGACCGGTTGCAATCGCAACCCACAATAGGAAATAGCTGATGGCACCGAGGTAATAGAGCGGATTCAAACGCTCACCAAACACTGCATTGAAAGTTTTTTCGAGAACCAGGAAGGCTTTTTGCCCAAAGTTTTGCAAGGAGTTGAACACTGAATATCTGCTAAAACGGCTTGTTGCCAGTGAAAAGACGGCGGCGTCCGCGCCGCTGGGACCACCATTCGGCAATGAAGAACCACAGCATGGCCACGGCAAAGGTCACACCACCCGCAATCTCGATCAGCAGGCCGTACTTGACCTCATATTTGCCGGTTTTGGGGTCGTAAACGGTGCACAGAATACGCACCCTGTCCATCAAGTCATCGATTGACAATCGCTGCGCTGCAGGGTTGTTGGTCAGCAGTTGTGTCAGCGGCGCACCTATGGCATCCGCAGTCAACTCCTCGCCGTAAATCTGCTGGTAGATCCGTCCGTCCGCATCCAACATCGTCGCCTGCAAGATGTGATCAAAGCCTGCGGGGTTGGCCAGATAACTGAACCCAAATTCCCGGGTCAGCGGGTCAACGGCCGATGCGGCGGGGCTCAAAAACTCCCAATTCGGAACATCAATGCGGTACTGCTTGGCGAATGCTTTCAGGGATTGCGGTGCGTCGGCCGGTTGGTTAAAGCCAATACTGACGACATTAAACTGGTGGGTGCCAAACACACCCCGCCCCGCTTCAATGGCACTCTGCAGCGACCGCGTGGTCAGTGGGCAAACCTGAAAACACCCGGTATAGATAAAACTCACCAGCAAGGGCTTGCCGCGGTACTGGGACAGGTGAACCGCGCGCCCCTCGCGGTCTTGAAACGCAAAGTCGTTGGGCACGGTTCCCAGTACGGACTGGCTCAGCTTCAGCGCTGCTTTTTGGTCCAGGGTCACCGGTGTGCCAGTGTCGGGCCGGCTCTGGGCAATTGCCGTCTGCCGGCAGAGGGCCAGAAAGACCATCAGTACCAGGGCTGGTATGGAGACGAGCCTTGCTTTGCCAAACAGGGATCGAACGTTGAAGGGGTATGCCGCCATGGCAATGCAGGTGCTCAAACAGTCACGGCACCAGGCTGTCCAGTGTTGCTGCCAGCAGCAACAAACTGAGTTGAACAAGGGAGGCAAAAAACGAACCCATGGCCGTTGCGCGGGTCGGTGACCGGGCGAGCAACAACGCCTTGTAGACAAAAAAGCCGCCACCCGCCAGTGCCCCAACAAGGTAGACCACACCAGCACCAAACAGGATCGGTAAAACCGCTGTGATGGCCAACGCCAGCGTACTCCACCAAACCACCCGGGCAGCTTTGGCATTGCCAATGACAACCGGCAACATGGGCACACCCGCAGCGGCGTATTCCGCCTGGTTGGCAATGGCCAGGCTCCAGAAATGCGGTGGTGTCCACAGAAACAAAACCGCTGCCAGCAAGAGCGGGAGCGGCCCAATCGCCGGGTCAACGGCAGCAGCACCGGCCAACACGGCGAAACTTCCCGCCATACCGCCCACCACAATGTTCATCCAACTGCGACGCTTGAGCCATACCGTGTACACAACGGCATAGAAGAACGCGCCGAGAAATACAAAGGCCGCGGAGACCGGGTTGATAACCCAGGCCGCAATTGCGACGGAGGCCAGCAACATCAAGGCCATCACCACCAACCATGCGGGTGATGACTTCAACGACCCCGTTACAAACGCACGACCACGCGTGCGCGCCATCAAGTGATCCGTATCACGTTCGTAGTACTGGTTGAAGGCGCCTGCACTGGCGGACGACAGCAACACAGAAAGCGCCATGACCGCCATCTTGACCCACCCGATGGAAGGTCCGGGCGTGACGGCCACACCCACCAGCGCCGTGATCATGATCATGAAGCCGATGCGCAGCTTGAAAAGCCCAAGTACCATTCGCAGGGTGCGACCGGCACTTGAAGCCCCATTGGACACCGTAAGTGGCAACTCATGGATCAATTTAGTCTTCCTTGCTGGCCAATCAGCTCAGACCCCAGACCTGTGACAGGTACTTCCAGTTGATGAAGTAATACAGCACAAACGACACCAAAAACACCATGGCCAATACAAAGGTTCCGGGGGCCGCAAATCCGGCAGAGCCATAACTTTGCGCAACCGCCGTCGGTGCTGTTGGTGGAATCGGTGTGAAATTGCCGCTCACGTTGCCTGCGCTCAACTTCTTGCCCCACAGCAGGGATCCGACCGTGATGTAGATGTAAATGGCACCGCCCAGGATGGCAGCAATACCCGCCACACCCACCAAGCCCATCAGCAGGTATGCAGCACCCGGCCATTCATAAGCCATGGCCGCGCCATTGAACGCCATATCCCAATGGCGACGGGAAACACCCAGAGTTCCGGCACCCATCATGACCAGGCAGAAGAAATACATCGAAAACCCGAACAGGTAGGGCTGCAATTTGGCCAGACCCGGGTTGATCATTTCCCGACGGAACAAGACCGGTATCAGGAAGTACGTCAAGGCCATAAACGACAGGGTGGTGCCCACAACAACCGTGGCGTGGAAATGGCCAGGCACATAGATCGTGTTGTGAATGATCATGTTGAGCTGTTCGGTGCCCATCATCACGCCCGAGATGCCGCCCAGGAATCCGAAACCTATGATCGAGATGAACACACCAGACCACACCGGGTTGCCCCAGGGTGCTTTACGCAGCCACTCAAACAGACCGTTGTTGTAACCTTTGGCACGCTGCGCGACTTCAATGGCTCCAGGAATGGTCAGACCATGGATCATGGACGCCAACACGGCAAAGTACATGAAGTAACTGGTGTTGACCACCTTCCAGGCGGTGCTCACGCCGGGGTCGGCCAACAGGTGATGGGCGCTGGCCAGTTGCAGGAACAGGATGTACAGCAGGAAGGCGCCACGACTGACACGCTCGGACATGGGCTTGGCGCCAAAGGCAATGGCGGCCACCGCGTACCAGATCGAGATATGGGCAGCGACGTTGATTTGCTGTGAGGAGTGACCAAAGGCCCACCAGATGGTCCGGTAAATCAGGGGATCGACTGCGCTGATCACACCCACGGACAACAAGAATGTAGGAATCAGAATGATGGCGCCCGAGGCAATCGTGAACACTGCAATGATGGCCGCAGTAATGGCACCAAAGGTCACCAGCGGAACAGAGCCCTGGTAGGTCTTTTCACGCTTGGCAATCACCAGTGTGCCGAAAAACACGAAGCAGGCAATCAACGCTCCCACAGCAAACAGGATCAGGCCCAGGTAGAACGTTGGTGCAGCCATCATGGGAACATAAGACGTCATCATGACGCTGGAGCCTCCCTGGAAGACCGCCACGTTGTTCATGATGGCGCCGATCAGCATCAGTGCGAAGGCTGCCCATGCGACTTTGGGCGTTGCAATGCGACAGCGCAGCAAGGTGGATGAACAGAAATACAGGACAGCGACTTCAAAGAAGATGATCCAGAAGATCAACATGTCAATGCCATGTGCCGTCAGTACCATGTAGAAGGTGTCTGCTGCCAGCCAGTGGATCGTAGGCCAGCGCGTCAAAACCACGCCGATGGCCAGAATGCCGCCCACCAGCAAAGCCACGACGGCGGTAACGGCGTTGACTATCATCAGCTTTTCGGCTTGTGACTCGAATTGCAGGCCCGATCGCGGGCATGTGCGGTAAGTTGTGCTTGTCATCTGCGCCACCTTATTTCACGTAGATGCGGCTGACCATCGTGTGATGGTTGATGCCGCAGTATTCGTTGCAAACGACCGAGTAAGTACCGGACTTGTTCGGCGTAATCTTGACCACGTGTTCATAGCCCGGAACTACCTGAATATTGATGTTGACCGGTTGCAGAGAGAACCCGTGGTTGTAGTCCATGGATGTCAGGTGCAAGCGGTACGTCTTGTCCTTTTCAAGCTCCAAAATGGGCCAGAAGTTCCACAGGCGCGCGACCAGATAGACGTCGGACCCTGCAGGCGGCGCGACCACCGGAATGTTGTCGGCGGTTTCGTTCCGAACGGTGAATTTGTCGACCATGGCCTGGGTTTTCTTGGTAAACAACTCAGGTGTGGTCTTGTAGGTCTCGGTTGACAGGTTCTGCGAACCATAGATGTGCCAGCCGACCATCATGGCAAACATGATCAAACACCAGATCAGCGAGATGACGATCCAGGTTCCTTCAACACGATCCAGTGGATGCTTCCACCACAGTCGCTCTGCGGGAGGCAAAATTGCGCTCATGTGCGTTTCTCCAGGTTGGGGGGATTGCGTACGGGGCCGACTGCTTAGTTGGCGAGGGGCACGGTCAGGATGTCAATCACACCCCAAAGGGAATAGACGACCATAGGGACCAAAACCCCCAGGAACAACAGGATGAATGGGTTGTCGAGCAACTGCTGCATCATGGGCGCAGGCTCGTTGGCATCATCAACAGCGTGCGGAGAAGCAGGGGTGTGTTTGGTTTGCGACATGTCGTGATCCTTGGGTGAAGTTCCATCGTCAAAACGGCGTTTGGCGACTGACGTCACTGTAGGCAGACAGCCCAAAAATTAACTTAATGTGTCTTAAGAATCGACCACATCAAGTCTGACCGGGCGCAATTTCACGGGGTTTGACGCAAGCGCAGGCCCGCGCGCATTGACGCACTTGCATTCAAACTTGGGGTGGACCAGGCCTTGATGCAGCCTGCCGTTGAAGGCTCGGTGCCCTATTCCCACTCAATGGTCGCAGGCGGCTTGCTGGACACGTCGTAGGTGACACGGTTGATGCCGCGCACTTCATTGATGATGCGCCCCGACACCCTTTTCAGCAATGCGTAGGGCAGCTC
>CAZMXB010000194.1:637-9588 GCA_964569855.1 uncultured Rhodoferax sp. | reverse complement strand
TGGGCGCGCGCATGCGCACGCCGGCCACCTGGGTTTCAAACTCGCGTTCGAACTCACCAGCGTAGTGGCTCACATCGGTGGAGGTGCCGCCCATGTCAAAACCGATGATCTTCTCGATGCCGGCAATGGCGGCCGTGCGCGCCATGCCCACAATGCCGCCGGCCGGTCCGCTCAGGATCGCGTCCTTACCCTGGAAGGCGTGCGCATCGGTCAGGCCACCGCTGGACTGCATGAAGAAGAGCTTCACTCCCGGCATTTCGCCTGCCACCTGCTCCACATAACGGCGCAAGATGGGCGAGAGGTAGGCATCGACCACCGTGGTATCACCCCGGCTGACGAACTTCATCATCGGGCTGGTCTCGTGCGAGGTGCTGACCTGGGTGAAGCCCACCTCGCGCGCTATTGCGGCCGCCGCCTTTTCATGGGTGGTATAGCGGTAGCCGTGCATGAACACAATGGAAACACTGCGTAGCCCTCGTGCATATTGCGTGAGTAGCTCCTGCTTTAATAGCGCCTCGTCCAGCGCCTCGATCACCTCGCCATGCGCGCCCATGCGCTCCTGGGCCTCCACTACGGCGCTGTACAGCAGCTCGGGTAGCTGGATATTGCGGTCAAAGATGCGCGGACGATTCTGGTAGGCAATGCGCAGCGCATCGCGAAAGCCGCGCGTCGTAACCAAGAGCGTGGGCTCGCCCTTGCGCTCCAGCAGCGCGTTGGTGGCCACGGTGGTGCCCATCTTCACGCACTCCACCATGTCCGGCGTCACCGGTTCACCAGCCTTGAGTCCCAGCAGGTGGCGAATGCCGGCCACGGCCGCGTCTCGGTACTGTTCGGGGTTCTCGCTGAGCAGCTTGTGCGTGACCAATGTGCCGTCGGGGCGTTTGCCCACCACGTCGGTAAATGTGCCGCCACGGTCAATCCAGAATTGCCAGAGTTTGCGGTCCAGGGTGTTGCTTGGTGTTTGCATGGTGTTGATTCTTTTTTAAATGCGTGACCGACAGGGCTAGTTGAAGTAATACGGTACAAAGATGTCACTCGCGGCGTGGCCAACAGAGCGCACCCATTCGCGGGAAAAGCGTTCGCCCATGCGCTTGAGATCGTTTTCCAGTTCACCGGAGATACGCTCTACCTTGATGCCATTGGCCTGCAGTTCCCTGGTCGCCGACTGGGCGACCGCCTCGCTGGCCAACCAACCCCGACCTTCCGCATCAGCCGCTGCCTTGAGTACAGCGGAGCGGGCATCAGGTGCCAGTGCGTCAAATGCCTTGGCGTTGACAAAGACAATGTTTTTGGGAAACCAGGCACTGATTTCGTAGTAGTGTTTGAGCGGGCCCCACACCTTGTTTTCCACACCGGTCACGGCGGACGTAATCATAGCGTCCATGCGTCCCTCGTTCGCGGCCTTGCCCACGTCGACCATGGGTACGTCCACCGATGTGGCCCCCAGCATTTCTGCCAGCCGCACCGTAGTCTGGTTGTAGGTGCGCATCTTCACGTTCTTGAAATCGCCCATGGTCTTGACCGGGCGCGTGGTGTACAGACCCTGTGGGGGCCAGGGCACGGCGTACAAGATCTTCAGGCCGCGCTGCGCAAACTCGCGCTCCATGCCATGGCGCTGCAACTCCCACAACCGCTGCGCTCGTTTGTAGGACCCCACCACAAAGGGGATGGAGTCCGCCCCGGCAATCGGGATGTCTTTGACCATGCTGGTCATGATGGTCTCGCCCGCCTGCACCTTGCCCTCTTCCACCGCCTGGCGGATATCCCCCAGCTTGAAAAGGCTGCCGTTAGGGGCCAGATCAATCGCCAGTTGGCCCTTGGTCGCGGTGGCAATTTCGCGGGAGAACTGGGCGATGTTCTCGGTATGGAACGACTCGGCCCGGTAGCCGGTGGCCAGTTTCCAGGAAGTTTGGGCGTGCGCTACCGTGGCCGCGCACAACGCAGCAATCAGAATCAGTTTCATGGGAAGTCTCCGGGGAGGTTAACGGTTGCCTGGTTACTTCAGGCGAGGTGAGTGCATCAGCTCATATTGCGCGGCATCCACAGCACCAGATCAGGGATGAAGTAGGTCAGGAATACCATGACCACCATCACCGCAAAGAAGGGAGCGGCCACCCGGGCCAGGTACATCAGTTGTTTCTTGGTCAGGCCCTGCAGCACAAAAAGGTTGAAGCCCACCGGTGGCGTGATCTGCGCCATCTCGACCACCAGCACGATGAAGATGCCAAACCAGATCAGGTCAAAGCCGGCCTTCTCCACCGTAGGCAGCAGCACCGACATGGTCAGCACCACCATGGAGATGCCGTCCAGAAAACAGCCCAGCACCACGAAGAAACCAATCAGCAGCACGATCAGCATCAGCGGCGACAGATTGAGTCCACCGATGAACTCTGCCAGGTGGCGCGGCAGGCCGATGAAACCCATGGCCAGCGTCAGGAAGGCGGCTCCGGCCAGGATCAGGCCAATCATGCAATAGACACGGCAGGCAGCCATCAGACCGGCTTTGAAGGTGGACCAGGTCAGCGTGCGCTCAATGCCCGACAACAACAGTGAGCCGGCCACACCCAAAGCGGCGGCCTCTGTTGCGGTGGCGATGCCGGAGTAGATGGAGCCCAGCACCAGCGCAATCAGCGACACCACGGGAATCAGGTTGCGACCTTCGTAAATCTTCTGCGCGAAGCTCATGGCGGCATCGGCCGGTGGCACCTTGTCCTTGTTGAACATCGCCCACACGATGATGTAGCCGCTGAACAGCGCCGCCAGCACCAGGCCTGGAATGACGCCTGCGATAAACAGCTTGGCAATCGACACATTGGCCGCCACGCCATAGACGATCATGATGATGGACGGCGGTATCAAGAGGCCCAGCGTGCTGGCCCCGGCCAGGGTGCCGATGGAGATGTCCTCCGGGTAGCCGCGCTTCTTCAACTCGGGCAATGAAATCTTGCCAATGGTGGCACAGGTGGCGGCACTCGACCCGGACACTGCGGCAAAGATGGTGCTGCCAATCACGTTGACGTGCAGCAGTCGGCCAGGCAACCACCCCAGCCAGGGTGCCAAGCCCTTGAACAGGCCTTCTGACAATTTGCTGCGGAACAGGATTTCACCCATCCACAAAAACAGCGGCAGCGCCGACAGCGTCCAGCTCGACGTGGAGCCCCAGATGGTGAGCAACATCGCGTCGCCCACCGGGCGCTGCGTGAACAGTTCCATGGCGATCACCGCTACGCCCAGCAGGGACAGACCAATCCACAGGCCGGAGCCCAGCACAACAAAGAGCATCACAATCAATGCCCCGGCAATCAAGATATCCATGGTGTTCTCGCTGAAGTGTGGTGATGGGGTTTATTCGGCGCGGGCGGATTCACCGTCGGCCTCTTCAAAGAATGGGCGGCCCTGGATGCGGCTGACCAGGGCATCGACAAATGCCACCGCAAAACCAATGCAGCCCAGCAGCATGAACAGCTGAGGTATCCACAGTGGCGTCACGTCCGCTGCGGGCGATACATCGTGGTAGACGTAGGACTGCCACACCATGCGACCCGCATACCAGGCAAAGAAAATGGTCAGGGCAGATGCAGCGCCAAGGCACCAGTATTCAAAAATATTGAGAACACGGGGCGACAGCTTTTGCAGCACCATGCTGACGCGGATGTGGTCACCGTGGCGCAGCGATGCGGGCAGCGCCAGGAACAGCGTGGCGGCGATGCAATAACCCGCATAGGCGTCCAGCCCGGGGATGTCCCACAGGAACTCGCGGGCCGCGACGCCCAGCATGATGACGCCAAACGAGGCCACCATCGCCACGCCGGACAGGGCCAGCAGCAGCTTGTAGAAATTTTTGACGAGCGTATTCATGACGTGCTCCTGGAGGACGGCGCAATAAAGGAAGAGATGGGTGTGGCCCAGCACGCAGCGTGCTGGGTCGGTTCCCGGCGCGCTGCGTTGGCAGCACCGGGACGGACAGGTGGATTACAGCTTGCGGTAGGCGTTGATGATGGCTATACCGTCTGGTCCGGCGTTTGCCATCCACTCTTTCACCATGGTGTCGCCAATCTTGTTCAGACCCTCGCGAATGTTGTCTGTGGCCAGCCCGGTGGTCATGCCGTTCTTGGTGAGGTCCTTGACGTAGGCCAGGTCCTTGGCTTTGCTGGCCGCCCAGCCGCGCTCCTCGGCAGCCTTACCGGCCGCCACCACGGCATCCTGGGTGGCCTTGTCCAGCGCATCAAAGGCCTTTTTGTTGACCACCGTGGCGTTGCGTGGCAACCAGGCATTGACGATGTAGAAGAACTTGGTCTGCTCGTACAACTTGCTGTCCATGCCGCTGGCACTGGACGTCAAGAAGTTGTCCACGGCACCAGTGGCCAGGGCCTGGCCCAGTTCAGCCAACTGGATGGTCACGGGTTGTGCCTTGACCAGTTGTGCGATTTTGGTCGTGGCCGGGTTGTAGGCCCGCATCTTGGTGCCCTTGAAGTCATCCATGGTTTTCATGGGTTTGATCGAATACAGCGATTGACCGGGCCATGGCACGGAGAACAGCAGCTTGAGGCCCTGGTCCGCCAACAGCTTTTCGGTGGCCGGTTTGGACGCGGTATAGAGCTTTTGTGCCGCGTCGTAACTGGTGGCCAGGAACGGGATGGAGTCCACTCCGAACAACGGGTTCTCATTGGCGTAGGCCGACAGAATGAATTCACCAGCCTGGGTCTGACCGGATTGGACGGCGCGCTTGATCTCGGGCATCTTGTACAGCGATGCCCCGGCATGCACCGTGATCTTGAGCTTGCCACCGGTAGCCTTGGCCACGTCGTCTGCGAACTGTTGCACGTTCTCCGTCTGGAAGGTGTTGGTGGCGTAACCGGTCGGCAGGTCCCACTTGGTTTGCGCAAAGGCCATCGGGGAGGCCAGCGCAGTCGCGCAGCTCAGAATCAGGGCGAGTTTTTTCATGTCAGTCCTTGGTGGTGGTGAAGGGTCGTTGGGGGTCAGAAGGATGCAAGTTGGGTGTTGAGCAGGTCGGTGATCAGCATGGCCCCCGGTGCGTGGGTGATGCAGAACGCGGGGCGGGCCTGGACCAGGGCCGCCTGGGGCGTGACGCCGCAGGCCCAGAACACCGGAATTTCATCGTCCATCACCGCGACCGCGTCGCCGTAGTCCGGCGCGTTCAGATCGGTGATGCCAATGGCGGCCGGGTCGCCCAGATGCACCGGCGCACCATGCACACTGGGGAAACGTGAGGTGACCTGCACAGCGCGAATGGCGGCAGCGGCCGTCATGGGGCGCATGGACACCACCATGGGGCCGTGAAAAATGCCGGCGCGTGCGGTCTGGATATTGCTGCGGTACATGGCCACGTTCTTGCCCTGTTCGATGTGGCGCAGTGGCAGACCCGCTTCCAACATGGCCCGCTCGAACGAGAACGAGCAGCCCAGCACAAACGTCACCAGGTCACCCTGCCACAGGTTTGAAATGTCGGTCGGCTCATCAACGACCACGCCCTCGCGCCAGACGCGGTAACGCGGCAGGTCGGTGCAGATGTCGATGTTCGCGCCCAGGCTGGGCAACTGGGACTGCCCGGGCTCGGACACGGCCAGCAGTGGACAGGGTTTCGGGTTGCGCTGGCAGTAACGCAGAAAGTCGCCCGCCTGGGTCTCAGGAAGAATGACCACGTTGCCCTGCACATGGTCGCTGGCCAGGCCGCTGGTGTGGGAGTGCCAGACGCCCTGGCGAATCAGCTTGCGCACCTGCTGCGCGTTGCGGCTGTTTTCAGGACTGAAAACCGACGGTATCGATTGCGACGAAAGGCTCACCAGAAATTCCCCAATTGCATGCCATGTGGATGGCGATGGGCGGATTGTGGAAGCTCAGGTATCGATGTGCAAATTCAAAATTTTTTGCTAGCAGCATCGATTTTTTCGATTTTCAGGGTTTACCCTTTGTCGTCTGTTTCAGCGCCTGTTTCGCTGCCCGTTTTGGTGCGTGAGGCGCAGCTTCCACGAAGGCAAAGGCGGACTTGACCACCCGCTCCACCGCCTGTGACGTGGGGTCCGTGCGGTAGCTGGCATGGATCGGCAAGGCCTGCAATTTGGCGTCACAGCTCAGCACCTTCAGGCTGGCGACACCGGCCAGCCGCTGCACCGCAACACGCGGCAACAAGGCCACACCAAAGCCGCCCTGCACCAGTTGCAGCATCGCGGAAATGGAGGAGATGGCGTGCACCCTTTTGGGCTCCAGCTGGTGCTGGCGAAACAAATCCAGCAGCGTGACATGGGGTTGCGAGCCCTTCTGGAAGGTCAACAACTCCATTTCGGCCAACTCATCGAGCCGGTATTTTCTTTTGGTGTGCAGCACGGGGTTGCCCACAAAGGCCATTTCCATGGACGGCAGCGCGCGGTTGCGCACCCCATCAGCGGAGGCCGGCAACACGGCGAACGCCAGGTCGAGCGTGCCGCGCTGGATATGGTCCATCAAAATGGGCGTGGTCTCCACCGTCAGCTCCAGCTCCAGCCCGGGCTGGTCATGGCGCAGTTTCTCCAGCCACGGGATCAGCCAGGAATGCAGCACCGACTCTATGGCCCCGATGCGCATGGACACCGCCAGCGGAGCACCCGAGCCCATCTCGGCCTTGACTTCGCGCTGCAACTCCAGCAGCTTCTGGGCATAGACCAGAAACCGGGCGCCCGCCGCGGTGAGCTTGAACTGCTTGTCGCGCCGGTCCAGCAGCAGCACACCCAGTTCGTCCTCCAGTGTGGCGATGCGGCTGGACATGGCGGACTGGGTGAGAAACAGTTTGTCGGCCGCGCGGGAGATGCTCTTGAGGGATGCAACCCAGTAGAACGCTTCAACGAAACGCAGGTTCATGGCGGAATATGATCTTTGGGCGGTAACCCCGACAGCGATGGGCTTGGCGTAGTATTTGCCCGTATCCTATCGACACTTTCAACCCTTCTCATTCTGGAGCCCCGATGAAAATCAAACATGCATTGACACTGGCACTACTGGTCGCAAGTTCCGCAGGCTTTGCCCAGACCAAATGGGACCTGGCGGCCGCCTACCCCGCTACCAATTTCCACACCGAGAACATGCAGCAGTTCGCCAACGATGTGGACAAAGCCAGCGGCGGCAAGCTCAAGATCACGGTGCACGCCAACGCCGCGCTATTCAAGGCACCCGAGATCAAGCGTGCCGTGCAAGGCGGCCAGGCACAAGCGGGCGAAATATTGCTGGTGAACTTCCAGAACGAATGGCAGATTTTTGGCACCGATGGCCTGCCTTTCCTGGCCGACAGCTACGATGAATCCGCCAAGCTCTACCAAGCGCAAAAGCCCGCGCTGGAGAAGAAGCTGGGCGAACAGGGCATCAATCTGCTCTACGCTGTGGCGTGGCCACCCCAAGGCATCTACAGCAAGAAGCCGCTGGCCTCTGCTGCCGACCTGAAAGGCATCAAATGGCGCGCCTACAGCCCTGCCACCAGCCGCATTGCCGAACTGGTGGGCGCGCAGCCAGTGACCGTGCAGGCGGCTGAGCTGTCGCAGGCCTTTGCCACAGGCGTGGTCGAAGCCACCATGACATCCGGCGCCAGCGGTGTGGACAGCAAGCTGTACGAGAACCTGAAGTACTACTACGACATGCAGGCCTGGTTGCCCAAGAACGCGGTCATCGTCAACAAGGCCGCCTTTGATGCGCTGGACAAGCCCACGCAGGCCGTTGTCTTGAAAGCCGCAGCGGACGCTGAAGCCCGTGGGCTGCTCGCCAGCAAGCGCGTCAACGTGGAATCCATCGAGAAGCTGAAGGCCAATGGCATGAGCATCGTCGTGCCCTCGGCGCAACTCAAGGCCGACATGAAGAAGGTGGGCGACACCATGCTGAAGGAATGGCTGGACAAGTCGGGCGCTGAAGGCAAGGCGGTGGTTGACGCCTTCAACAAGCCCTAAGCGCTCCCGGGCATGCGCAAGGCACTCGATGCCCTGTATGACGGCGCCGCCGCATTGGCGGCGCTGTTCCTGTTCGGACTGCTGGTCATGGTGCTGCTGTCCATCACCGGTCGGCAATTCAATTTCTATGTGCCGGGTACGGATGCCTATGCCGGCTACCTGATGGCGGCCAGCGGCTTTTTGGCGCTGGCGCACACGCTCAAGCGCGGCGAGCACATCCGCGTGACGCTGATCCTGTCAGCGCTGTCGGGCCGCTGGAAGAAAGGCATGGAGGTGTGGGCCCTGGCCTTCGCTTCAGTTCTGTCCACGCTGTTCGCCTTCTACTGCTGCCGCCTGTCGTGGCAGTCCCGCATGTTCAACGACATCTCCACCGGCAGCGACGCCACGCCGCTGTGGATTCCGCAAATCGGAATGGCCGTGGGCACGGTTATTCTGGCAATTGCCTTTGTCGATGAACTGGTGCTGGAGCTACGCGGCCAACGCGTGCAGCAGAGCAGTGACGAGCCGCTGCGCAATGAATAACACGTGATGAACCCATGAATGATCTCGCCATAACCGCCGGCCTGCTGGTGGCCTTGTTTTTGATCCTGGGCAGCGGCGTCTGGGTGGGCCTGACACTCACCGGTGTCGCATGGATGGCGATGGCGCTGTTCTCATCGCGTTCCGGCGGCGACGCCATGGCCGTCACCGTGTGGGGCTCCAGCAGCAGCTGGACGCTGACGGCCCTGCCGCTGTTTGTGTGGATGGGCGAAATCCTGTTTCGCACCCGGCTGAGCCAGGACATGTTCAAGGGCCTGGCGCCCTGGGTGCAGGGCCTGCCTGGCCGTTTGCTGCACACCAATGTCATTGGTTGCACCATCTTCGCCGCCGTGTCGGGGTCGAGTGCCGCCACCTGCGCCACCATCGGCAAAATGACACTGCCCGAGCTGACGCGGCGCGGTTACCCCGACCACATGGTCATCGGCACTTTGGCCGGGGCCAGCACGCTGGGCCTCTTGATACCGCCGTCCATCATCATGATCG
>CAZMXB010000194.1:0-627 GCA_964569855.1 uncultured Rhodoferax sp. | reverse complement strand
AGCTGTTCATTGCCGGTGTTTTGCCCGGCCTGTTGTTGGCTTGCCTGTTCTCGGGCTACATCATGTTCTGGGCACTGCGCCACCCGGACCAGGTGCCGGCGTCTGACGAAAAAACCACGTTTATGCAGAAGCTCGCCGCCTCGCGCAGCCTGATTCCCGTGGTGCTGCTGATCACCGCCGTGTTGGGCTCCATCTACTCCGGCATTGCCACGGCCACCGAGGCGGCGGCCGTGGGCGTGGTCGGATCTCTGGTGCTCTCGGGCGTGCAGGGTTCGCTGAACTGGTCGTCATTCAGGGATGCCATCATGGGTGCCACACGCCTGTACTGCATGATCGCGCTGATCCTGGCCGGGGCGGCCTTCCTGACGCTGGCCATGGGCTACATCGGCCTGCCACGCCACTTGGCGGAGTGGATTGCGACACTGGGCCTCTCCAAGGCGCAACTGTGTGTTGCGCTGGCGGTTTTCTTCATCATCCTGGGCTGCTTTCTGGACGGTATCTCCATGGTGGTGCTGACCATGGGCGTGCTGATGCCCACCGTCAACGCCGCAGGCATTGACCCGATCTGGTTCGGCATCTTCATCGTGCTGGTGGTGGAGATGGCGCAGATCACGCCGCCCGTGGGCT
>CAZMXB010000193.1:0-9696 GCA_964569855.1 uncultured Rhodoferax sp. | reverse complement strand
GCACGTGGGCTTTGTGTTCCAGTTCTACAACCTGATTCCCAGCCTCACCGCCCGCGAGAACGTGGCCCTGGTGACCGAGATTGCCGAGAACCCGATGACGCCGGAAGAGGCACTGGCGCGCGTGGGCCTGGCCGAGCGCATGGACCACTTTCCGGCGCAAATGTCCGGCGGCGAGCAGCAGCGTGTGGCCATCGCGCGGGCGGTGGCCAAGCGTCCCCAGGTGTTGCTGTGCGACGAGCCCACCGGCGCGCTCGATGCCCAGACCGGTGTGCTGGTGCTGGACGTGATTGCACGGGTCAACCAGGAGCTGGGCACTACCACGGTGGTCATCACCCACAACGCGGTGATTGCGGCCATGGCGGATCGGGTGCTGTACTTTGGCGATGGCCTGGTGGTGCGCTCCGAGCGGAACGCCCACAAGAAGGCCGCCACGGAGCTGAGCTGGTGAAGGCACTGGACCGCAAACTGCTGCGCGACCTGTGGCAAATGAAGAGCCAGGCGCTGGCGATTGCCCTGGTGGTGATGTGCGGCGTGGGCACCTACATCATGTTCCTGGCCACGCTGGGTGCGCTGCGCACGACACAGGACACCTATTACCGCGACTACCGTTTTGCAGAGGTGTTTGCCAGCCTCAAGCGCGCGCCGCAGTCGCTGCAACTGCGCCTGCAGGACCTGCCTGGTGTGGACCAGGTGGAGACGCGGGTGCTGGCCCAGGTGCGGCTGGACATGCCCAACTTCTCCGAGCCGGTCTCGGCCCTGATGGTGTCGGTTTCGGACCAGGGCCGCCACGGGCTCAACGCGCTGCACCTGCGCACCGGCCGCCTGCCGCTGGCCGGTCGCGCTGACGAGGTGGTGGCCAGTGCGTCGTTTGCGCTGGCCCACGGTCTGCAACTCGGGGATCGCTTCCATGCCATCCTCAACGGGCGACGCCAGGCCCTGACCCTGGTCGGCACGGCCCTGTCGCCGGAGTTCATCCAGCAGATGCGCCCGGGCTCGGTGTTTCCCGATTTCAAGCGCTTTGGAGTGATGTGGATGGGCCGGCGCGCGCTGGGCCAGGCCTACGACATGGAGGGCGCCTTCAACGACATGGCCATGAGCCTGCAGCCGGGTGCCGACCCCCAGGCCGTGATCGACCGCGTCGATGCACTGCTCAAGCCCTACGGCGGTCTGGGCAGCTATGCCCGCAAGGACCAGCTCTCGCACCGCTTCCTGAGCCAGGAACTGGAGCAGCTCGGCACGCTGGCCAGCCTGTTCCCGGTGATGTTCATGGGGGTGGCGGTGTTTCTGCTCAATGTGGTGATCGGGCGGCTGGTGGCCATGCAGCGGGAGCAGGTGGCCACGCTCAAGGCCTTTGGTTACAGCAACCTGGCCGTGCTGTGGCACTACCTGCGCATGGTCTCGGTGATCGTGGGGCTGGGCATAGCGGGCGGCACCGCGCTGGGCCTGTGGCTGGGCCGGGCCTTGTCCCACATCTACACGGAGTTCTACCACTTCCCCTATCTGCTGTTCAACCTGCAAGTGCAGACCGTGGTTGAGGCCGCGCTGGCCAGTCTTGTGGCTGCGGGTGCAGGCACGGCGCTGGCGGTCTGGCGCGCCGCCAGCCTGCGACCGGCCCAGGCCATGCGCCCGGAACCACCGGCGCGCTACCGCGAGACCTGGATCGAGCAGTGGGGCCTCAAGCGCTACCTGTCGCAGCCCACGCGCATGATCATCCGCAACATCCAGCGCCAGTCTTTCAAAGCCGCGCTCACGGTGCTGGGCATCTCCATGGCCTGCGGCATGATCCTGACGGGTTTGTTCCAGCGCGACACGGTCAGCTACATGGTCAACGTCCAGTTCGGTATGGCCCAGCGCGAGGATTTGTCGGTCACCTTCATTGACCCCACCGGCGCCCGCGCCCGCTTCGATTTGATGGGCCTGCCCGGTGTGCAGCATGTGGAGGTGTTTCGCGCGGTTCCGGTGCGCCTGCGCAACGGGCCCCACAGCTATCGCACCGGCATCCGCGGTGTGGAGCCGGGTGGCGATATCTCCCGCCTGCTCGATGCCGACCTGCGTCCGGTGGTCCTGCCCACCGAGGGCATTCTGCTGACCGACTACCTGGCGCAGTTGCTGGGTGTGCGCGTGGGCGACCGCCTGACCGTGGAGGTGCTGGAGGGCAACCGGCCGGTGCGCGAGGTGACCGTGGCCGCGCTGGTGCGCGAATACCTGGGCGTGTCGGGCTATATGCATCTGGATGCGCTCAACCAGTTTATGCAGGAGGGGCCGACCATTTCCGGCGCCTACCTGAGCGTGGACCCGGCGCAGATGGCGTCGCTGTATGCGCGCCTGAAAGACATGCCGCGCGTTGCCGGTCTGGCCGAGCGCCGGCAGGAGATCCGCAACTTCAACCGGGTGATGGAGGAGACCATGCTGTTCTTCACCTACGTGGCCACCATCTTTGCGGTCATCATCGCCTTCGGTGTCATCTACAACAGTGCCCGCATTGCCCTGACCGAACGCGGTCGCGAACTGGCCAGCCTGCGGGTGCTGGGCTTCACGCGCGGGGAAATTTCCTACATCCTGCTCGGGGAGCTGGCGCTGCTGGCCCTGCTGGCCATCCCGCTGGGCTTGTGGCTGGGGGAGGGCATGTGCTACTACATTGCCCGAACCATGCAGAATGATTTGTTTCGTGTGCCGGTGGTGCTGGAGCCGCGGACCTACGCCTTTGCCTGCGTGGTGGTCGTGGCCTCGGCGCTGCTGTCCGGGCTGGCGGTGCGCCGCCGCCTGGACCAACTGGATCTGATTGCCGTCCTGAAGGCGGCGGAGTAATGCTATGACTATTTCTGTGCAATGGCGACGCCGTACGGTACTGGGCCTGGTGCTGGTTGCCGGGGCCGTCGCGTTGATCTGGGGGCTGCGTCCGCAGCCCATTGCGGTTGACCTGGGAACCGCCAGCCGTGGTGCGCTGCGTGTCACCCTGGAGCAGGAAGGCCGCACCCGCGTGCTGGACCGCTATGTGGTGGCCTCGCCGGTGACCGGGCATGCGCGGCGCATCCCGCTGGAGGTGGGGCAGGCCGTGGCCCGTGGTGCCACCGTGGCCGAGCTGGAACCCTTGCGCGCCGATACGCTGGACCCCCGCCGCCAGGCCGAGGCGGCCGCTCGCATTGCCGCCGCCGGGTCGGCCCTGAGCGGCGCCGAGCAGCGCGCCAGTGCCGCCGCCAGTGCGGCCGAGCTGGCCCAGGCCGAGCTGCAACGCGTGCGCGCGCTGCGCCTGCAGGGCCACGTCAGCCCGGCCGCCGAAGACCGTGCCGCCAGCGACGCCCAGCGCAGCAGCGCGGAGCAGCGCTCGGCCCAGTTTGCGGTGGCCGCCACGCGCCACGAACTGGAGGCGGCCCGCACCCTGCTGCAGTACGCCGGCAAACCCGGCGGGACCGGGCTGGTGACGGTGCGCGCACCGGTTGCCGGCAAGGTACTGAAAATCGCCCACAAGAGCGAAGGCAGCGTGACCAGCGGTCAGCCACTCGTCGAGATTGGCGACCCCGGCGCGCTCGAGGTCGAGGTGGACCTTCTGTCCGCAGACGCCGTGCGCATTCCACCCGGAACGCGGGTTGTGTTCGAACGCTGGGGCGGCGAGGGCGCGCTGGAAGGCGTGGTGCGCATCGTCGAGCCGGCCGGCTTTACCAAGGTCTCGGCCCTCGGGGTCGAGGAACAGCGCGTGTGGGTGATCGTCGCCTTCACATCACCGGCCAGCCAGTGGCAGCGACTGGGCGATGGTTACCGCGTGGAGGCCAGCTTCATCTTGTGGGAGGGCAAGGACGTCCTGCAGATTCCGGCCAGTGCGGTGTTTCGCGATGGCGAGGGCTGGGCCGTCTTTGCGGTGGAGCAGGGCCGTGCCGTCAAGCGCAGTGTGCAGGTGGGCCAGCGCACCGGCCTGCACGCCCAGATCACGTCCGGCCTGCAGGCCGGGGACAGCGTCATCAGCCACCCGGATGACCGCGTGCGCGAAGGGGTGCGCGTGGCGGCGCGCTAGCGCGGCGACGCCTCGGCTGCATTCCCGGTTATGAGGTCTTCCAGCGTTTGAGCCGCGGAATGCCGCGTGTCAGCAACCACGCCAGGGGCTTGATGACGCCCTGCTCCTGCATCTTCTGGACGCAGAAGGCCTGCATCTGTTGGGCCGTGAAGTCGGGCGTGATAAAAGCCCCGTTGGCGTAGCAGCAGCTGCAGTAGTCCGGGTTGGTGGAGCCGTCCGCGTTGTTGCCACCATGCTTGGGATCTTTGCTAAGCGGCATGCCACAGCTTTGACAGAACTGGTTCATAGGTCCCTCCTTGTCGGTACGGGTTGAACGGTCACCCGCCCCTTGCAGCATAGGCAAAGCCATGTGGGCTGAACTTGCGTTATGTCAACCTGCCCTGGCTGCGCATTGTGACCTCACCGCACTGTGCCACCTGAGAGCATGGTTGCGGGGCCCATCCAGGTCGCGCCCCAGATATGGCCGTCAGGGTCTGACATGTCACGGCTGTACATAAAGCCGTGGTCCTCAGGCGGGTTGATGTCGCATATCCCGCCGTTGGCGGCTGCTGCTGTGTTCATGGCGTCGACGGCTTCCCGGCTGTCGCACGACAGGTTGAGCGCCACTTCGCTGGAGGTGGAGGGTGGGATCGGCCGGGTGGTGAAGGTGCGCCACTTGGCGTGGGTGAGCAGCATGACGTTGATGGCCTCGCTCCAGACCATGCATGCGGCAGAATCATCCGTGAATTTGGGGTTGTTTACAAACCCCAGGGCTGTGTAGAAGGCCCTTGATGCGGCCAAGTCGGTCACCGGCAGGCTGATGAAAATTGATTTCGGCATGATCACTCCAAGGGGCCAAATTTGTTCATGAGGGGGTCGAAGCTCACATTTCCACAATCGTCTGAAAGCCGCCATAGATCAGGCGCTTGCCGTCATAGGGCGGGCTGGCTTGGGATGTCATGCGGGGATCGGCCATGAGTTGTTTCCAGCCCGCGTCGCGCACTTCGCGCGAGGGCCAGACGACCCAGGAGAACACGACGGTTTCGTTCTCTTCTTTTTTCACCGCCAGCGGGAACGAGGTGAGTTTTCCGTCCGGCACGTCATCACCCCAACACTCCACCACCTTCAGTGCCCCGAATTCCCTGAAGAGGGGCGCGGCCAGCGTGGCGTGCTGGATGTATTTTTCCTTGTTCTCCGTGGGCACTGCGGCCACGAATCCATCGATGTATTGCATGTTTGTCTCCTTGGTTTTGGGTCGTATCAGTTTGAAAGTTCGCTGGCCGGCGGCGTGAAAGATTGAAAACCCGCTACGTCCAGTTCCCGCACCGGGCGCACTTCAATGCTGCCGTGTTGCACCGGCGGGATCTTGGTGGCCAGGCGAATGGCATCGTTCAGATCCTTGGCCTCCAGCAGGTAGAAGCCCGCCAGTTGTTCCCTGGTTTCGGCAAAGGGGCCATCGGTCATGGACAACTGGCCATTGCGAATCCGCAGGGTGGTGGCGGCTTCCACCGGGTGCAGGGGTTCCGCGGCCAGCAGATGGCCGCTCATTTGCAGGCCCTTCGCGGCCTCGAAACACACGGCGTCCGTACAGGCACTCCACTTTTCTTTGGACAGGTAGACCAGGCAGAGGTACTTCATGGCGGCTTCCTTTATTTCTACTGCGCGGCTATCGCTTCGACCTGAATGCGCAACGCCACGTCCATGTTGAAGCCATAGTCCTTGCCGGCGGACAGGCCGAAGGCGTCCCGCTTGAAACTGCCACTGGCGTCCGCGCCGCAGAGCTCGCGTTTGAGCATCGGATGGGGAACACACTTGAAACGCTGGATGGTGAGGTTGACCGGATGTGTTTGGCCATTGAGTGTCAGCGCACCACTCACCTGTGTCGGGCTGCCTTCCACAAACTTTTCCAATGTGCCTTTGTACGTGGCGCGTGGTGACTTCTTTACGCTGAAGAAGTCTTTTCCCTTGGCCCAGGTGTTCAACGCTGGGAGCCCGAAGTCGATGGAGGCCAGATCAATGGTGATCTCCACCGAGCCGGTTCCGGCAGCCTTGTCCAACACCACGGTCCCGGAGTTCTTGTTGACCTTGCCCCGCCAGACCGAGACACCCATGTGGTCAGCCTCAAAACTGGGGTAGGTGTGGGTGGGGTCTATCGTGTAGCTGACCGGTGCGGACATCACACTGCTGGATACCAGGGCCAGTGCAGCCCACAGCGCTTTCGGGGCGGAGTTGATCACTTGGACGCCTCCACGTGTTGGGCAAACTTGTTCAGAATGGATTGCCAGCCGAACCGCTGCTGCTCCGCCGGATATTCGTTCTCCGCATCAAAGGTGGAGCGCACGGTCACACCGTTGGCACCCTCGATGAATTCGACGGTCCCGGTCCGGTCGCCAAAGGCGTATTCGATGCGTTGATTGGGCACGATCTTGGTGTACGTACCCGCAAAATCGAATCCGACGCTGCCGTCCTTGGCCTCCATGCGGGACGAGAAGGCGCCGCCCTCGCGCAGATCGACGGTGGATTTTGTGGTGTGCCAGTCGTCGGACGCGGCATTCCACTGGACGATGTCGGCAGGCGTGGTGTAGGCGCTCCAGACCTTGGCAACGGGGGCCTCGATAAGGGTTTCAACCGTGATTTGCATAGGGGCTCCTTTTGCTTGGTTGCCGACGGGCGGCGGGTTTTAAACAAACTAGTCGACCGGGCCGGGGCCGATTCGACATCCACAGAAAAAATATTGTTGATCAGTTTGCAATTTCTGACAGTCGCCGCTCCAGGAAGCGGCGCTCGGGTTCAAGCTGTGCCAGTGCCAAGGCGGCTTTATAAGAGGTGCGAGCGTCATCGAAGCGGTGCAACCGGCGGCATAGATCGGCGCGCGCTGCATGTGCCAGGTGGTAATCCTGCATGGCACGCAGCTTGAGGATGTCGTCCACCAGCGCGATTCCCTTTTCACACCCGCCGTGCATGGCGACCGCTACCGCGCGGTTGAGCGCAATGACGGGTGAGGGCTGCATCCGCAACAGCTCATCGTAGAGTCCCACAATCTGGCCCCAATCTGTGTCGTCGGCACGTTGGGCCTCTGCATGCACGGCAGAAATGGCCGCCTGCAAAGCGTAGGGGCCCATGCCGGGCATTTGCAGGGCTTTCTCAACCAGAGCGCATCCTTCCTCAATCAAGTCGGCCTGCCAGAGTGTGCGGTCTTGTTCTTCCAGAGGGATCAAATTGCCGGCACCGTCTGTTCGGGCGGCGCGGCGCGACTCATGGAGCAGCATCAGCGCCAGCAAACCATGGACTTCGGCCAACGGCGGGGGTGGCAACACCTCGGCGATCAGTCGGGTCAGGCGTATGGCCTCGCCCGACACGTCGGCACGGGTCAGCAGCGCACCAGTTGATGGTGAGTACCCCTCGTTGAACACCAGGTAGAGGACCCGCAGCACGCTGGCCACGCGCATGGGCAGCTCATCGGCCTGCGGCACGCGGTACGGAATTCTGGCGTCCCGGATTTTGGCCTTGGCGCGGACAATGCGCTGCGCCACCGTGGGCGCAGGTATCAGGTAGGCGCGGGCGATCTCCTCGGTGGTCAGGCCGCAGACCTCGCGCAGGGTGAGCGCCACCTGTGCATCCGGTGCCAGCGCGGGGTGGCAGCAGGTGAAGATGAGACGCAGCGAGTCGTCTTCCAGCTCGGCAGATTCGTCGGTGGGCAGCGTTTCATCGGCAATCGCCTCCACGGGCTCGGCCATGGTTTCCGAGGACGTAAAACGCGCCTGCCTGCGAATACTGTCAATGGCCTTGAAGCGCCCGGCAGACACCAACCATGCCGACGGATTGCCCGGAACACCGTGCTCGGGCCACTGCTCCAGCGCGGCGCGAAAGGCCTCGTGCAGCGCTTCTTCCGCAAGATCAAAATCACCCAGCAGCCGCACCAGCGTGGCAAAGACGCGCCGCGCATCGCGGCGGTACACAGTTTCGATCTCCTGCAGGGTGTTGTGGGCCGTGCTCATGCCACAAGAATATCGCAAGCAACCCCTGCGACAGAGCTTCGGCGTCAGCCGATGCGCCAAGCCAGCGATTTGTCCTGCGTGTCCTGGCGGCGGAAGTCGCGCGGAGCCGTGCCCACGGTGCGCTTGAACACCTTGGAAAAGCTGAAGGCATCGGTGTAGCCGACCTCCCGGGCAATCTGCTCCAGTGAGCGCTCGGACTCGCTCAGCGCGGCCATGGCTTTTTGCATGCGTACCGTGCGCAAATAGTTGAGTGGCGTATTGCCCATGGATTCGCGAAAGCGCTCCGCCAGGCTGGTGCGCGACAGCCCTGCATGCTGTGCCAACTTGTCCAGTGTCCAGGCGCGGGCGCTGTCGTCGTGCATGGCTTGTACCGCTTTCATTACCAGGGGGTCTTGGATACCGTGGCTCCAGCACGAAGCGCCTTCACCCTGGCGCTGCAACATTTCGCGCATCAACAATACAAAAATCACATCCAGCAGCCCGTACACCAGGGTTTCGCTACCCTGCTCGCGCAGGGCCAGTTCCTGCTGCAGCAGCTCCATGCTGTGCGCCATGGCCCGGGGGTAGGGCCCATCTTTTGCACGCAACACCAGCCAATCGGGCATTTCCGCAAAGAACGGATGCACGGGTGTGTGCCAGAACTGGTAAGCACCGCTGATGAGTGCGTTCTGTGGCGCATCGTCAGGTGCACCCGCCTCTGGCAAGGGCCATGCGTGGTCGAGGGCAACGGTTTGCACAGTACTCATGTCTTCGTGGGTGCTGATGCTGTGCACGCAGCCGCGCGCCATGACGGCCACGTCTCCGGTTTGCAGACACAGGGGTTGTGGCAGGGATGGGGCATGCAAATACACCTGCCCCGCCGTGACCACGTGCAAGCCCATGCTGCGGTCGCACGGGAACTGCAGGGCGGTGGCATCGCGCAGGTGGCGCTGGTCCAAAAGGCGGCGGCGCAGCCCTGCCTGGCGGAAGATGTCAGTCAATAAATCCATAGGTCTCAGGGCCCCTTGCGGGGGTTCATGGGGTGGTTGGCCTGTACGATTGGACATGAAAAACGGATTTTTGTCTATTCATAGTACGAGAAATTCGGCGGATCATCCACCCATCAACCACTCTTGAATAGGAAATGAATATGTCCCACACACTCGTCATCGGTGCCAACGGCACGGTCGGTTCTGAACTCGTGCGCTTGTTGCGTGCCGCAGGACACAACGTCCTCAAAGCGACTAGTCGCCCGGTCACCGATCCCGCAACCGAGGTGCATCTGAATCTGGTGACCGGTGCCGGCCTGGAGACTGCATTGCGGGGTGTCAGCAAAGTATTCATGTTGTCCCCGCCCGGCCATACCAACCAGGACGAACTGCTCAACCCGGTGGTGGACGCTGCCAAAGCCCAAGGCGTGCAGAAGATCGTTCTCATGACCGCCATGGGGGCCAACGCCGATGAAAACGCACCCATGCGCAAAGCCGAGGTGCACTTGGAAACCTCGGGGCTGGTCTACAACATCATCCGGCCCAACTGGTTCATGCAGAACTTCAACTCGTTCTGGATCCAAGGCATCCTCGAACACGGAAAAATCTTCCTGCCGGTGGGCACCGCCAAAGGCAGCTTTATTGATGCACGCGACATTTCCGCAGTGGCCGCGCGCCTGCTGAGCACGGACGACTTCAACCAGCGCGACTTTGACCTGACCGGCGGTGTGGCGATGGACCA
>CAZMXB010000192.1:0-9819 GCA_964569855.1 uncultured Rhodoferax sp. | reverse complement strand
TCCAGCACCTCGGGCAGGGCCTCGACGGCACTGTACAGTTCGCTGGTGCCCATACGCAGGCCGTGGCGATTGATGGTGGCATCACTGCGGCCGTAGATGATGCAACTGCCGTCGGAACTCACCTTGAGCCAGTCGCCGTGGCGCCAGACATTGGGGTAAGTGTCGAAGTAGCTGGAGAGGTAACGCACATTGCCGGTGTCGCCCCAGAAGTACAACGGCATGCTCGGAATGGGTTGGGTGCAGACCAGTTCACCCACCTCGTCGATCACCGCCTCGCCTTGTTCGTTCCAGGCTTCAACCGCACAGCCCAGGGCGCGGCACTGCATGGCGCCCGGTGTTTGCGGCAACTCGCGGTTGCCGCCAATAAAAGCCCCGGCAAAGTCGGTACCACCCGATATGTTGCACCACCAAATGTCTTTTTGTGCTTCGGTTTGTGCAATGCGGGCAAACTGCGCGGTGCCCCAGGCCTGGGCCTCGGCACTCAGCGGGGAGCCGGTAGTGCCCAAGGCCCGAATACGGGACAGGTCGCCACAACTTGCCAAATCAACACCCGCCTTCAGGCAGTTGGCATAAAAGGCCGCGCCCGCACCAAAAAACGTGACACCCAGATTGGCAGCAAAGCGCCACAAGGTGGTCCAGTCCGGGGCCAGCTTGTTGCCGCTGGCATCCACCGTGCTGCCGCCCGGGCTACCGTCAAAAATGCAGCAGGTCGTGCCACCGAGCAAGCCGGCCACCTGGGCGTTCCACATGACCCAGCCGGTGGAGCTGTACCAGTGGTAACGCTCACCCAACGAGTTGGGGTGGTAGCTGCAACCAATGTCGTTCTGCAGGCATTTGAGCGCCATGGCCACCAGAATCGTGCCGCCGTGGCTGTGCACAATGGGTTTGGGCAAGCCGGTGGTGCCGCTGGAGTAGACAATCCACAGCGGGTGGTCAAATGGCAGCCACAGCGGCGCGAACTCAGAAGTCTTTGAGTCATTTTGGCAAGACCCCAAGTCCAGGCCTGTAGCTCTCGTGAAATCTACGCAAGCAGCTATTTTTTTGATAGCAGTTGCGTCCACACCCAAATTGCGATGGAGAATCAGGTGTTGCACCGATGGCAGGGCAGCGCACAGTTCAGCCACTACCGCCGTGCGGTCCAGGTCACGGCCACCATAGGTCACGCCGTCACAGGCGATCAACACCTTGGGGGTGATTTGTTTGAAACGGTCCAAAACGGCGTTGGTACCCATGTCGGGCGCGCACAGACTCCAGACACCACCAATGGCCACGGTTGCCAGAAAAGCGACGGCAGCTTCGGGCGTGTTGGGCAGGTAAGCAGCTACACGGTCACCCGGCTGCACGCCCTGCGCTTGCAAGTGCAGTGCCAGCGACGCCACTTGCTGGCGCAGCGCGGGCCAGCCCAGGGAGCGTGCCGCAGCACCCTGTGCCAGGCTCTTCTCGTTGTGGATGAGGATGGCGGGCAAACCCGCAGCGTCTGCCTGGTCCACATGGCGCAACACCTGCTGCGCATAGTTGACCTGGGCGCCGCTGAACCATTGGGCTCCCGGCATGCGGCGGTCTTGCAGCACTGCGGTGTGGGGTGTGGGTGACTGCAGCGCAAAGTAGTCCCAAATACTCTGCCAAAAGGCGTCGAGATCACTCACCGACCAGCGCCACAAAGCGTCATAACTGTCAAAGACCAGTCCCCGCTCGTGCTGCAACCAGTCCTGGTACAAACGGATTTGGGGAATGTAGGGGGGTGTAGCGGTTTGCGTCATAGTCCGCAAGGGTAGCCCGGTTTGGGCGTGGCGACCAGTCACCTTGGTTGCTGACCACGGATGTCTCAGACCTTTGCTACGATAGCCCCACAGTCATTCATTTTCCAACTTATCGCAGGAGTGAAGCCATGGGCTTGCTGGATTCGGTCATGGGCGCAGTTGCAGGCCAATTGCAACAACACGGTGGTATGAGCCAGGTGCTGAGCGACCTGCTGGCCAACAATTCCGGCTCGGGCGGTCTCAACGGCTTGACCGAAAAGTTCAACCAGGCCGGCTTGGGCAACATCATCAGTTCCTGGATCGGCAGTGGCCAGAATCTGCCGATCTCTGCCGACCAGATCACCAGCGTGCTGGGCCACGGCAAACTGGGCCAAATCGCCAGCCAACTTGGCATCGACCCGGCTCAGGCGTCCAGTCAGTTGTCCCACATCCTGCCGGGGTTGATTGACCAGCTCACGCCCCATGGTACAGCGCCTGCTGGCGGCTTGGGCAACACGGGAGACCTGGCAGGCATGCTGGGCTCGCTACTGCAACGCCGTTGAGCCGCCAGATCGGCTAGCTCGTCGGGCCACAGCCCTATTTCATCGTGATGGCGCCGTCTTCGGGCCACTGGGTCGGGCCGACGCGGCGCAGGTTCATTTCAAAAATCTGGCGTGGTTCACGCCCTTCGGCCACAAACTCCCCCACTTCTTTCCAGCTATCGCCTTTGATCACGGCCGTGTAACGCACCGTGGCATTGGGGCCGGCCGGTGTGGTCCAGATGTAGCCATCCGCAGTGGGCGAAAACGGGAAATCGCCAGAGCGCCCCTGCGCCCATGAACGCAGGGACAGGGTCTTGTTGGCGGTGTCGTAATACAACACGCCCAGGGCGCGAAAGCCCGGCGTGCCATCGGCGTTATAACCACGGCCTTCCATGACGCGCACCGTACCATCCAGAAAGCTGCCGATGCGTTCGGTTTGGGTGACTTCGTGGCGCTTGCCGGTGGGGTCCAGGCTCCAGGCCGGTCCGCGCCAGACACCGTCCATATAGCCAAATGGCAGCATCGCATCACGTTGTTTGGCCATCAGGACCGCCGGACTTTCCGGTGCCTGCGACCACGACGAAACGGTGTGTATCGCCATGGCGGCGAGCAAACCAAACTGGCAGACCAGACGAATGGGTGATGTCATAAAGGCTCCTTGGGTTAAAAAAGACGACTAGCGGTCGCCGGACAGAAGGTCGTTGAGGTGCTGAACGTGTTGCCGAAAGGCTGCGCGCCCATCGGGTGTCATGTGCACGCGGGTGCGCGGTTTCTTGCCAAGGAAATCTTTCAGCACTTCGATGTATCCGGCCTTTTCAAGGGTCGAGAGATGTGCGCCCAAATTGCCTTCGGTGGCCTGGATGATGTCGCGCAGCCGCACAAACTCCACCATCTCCCCTTTGGGAAAAGTGTTCAGGGTCGCCATGATCTTGAGCCGCATGGGCTGGTGGATGAGGTCATTGAATTCACCCATCTCAGACTCTTCGCAACCAATACCCGGTCAAAACCAGCACGCCACCGCCAACTAACCCCATCCAGGTATTGAAGTAGACCGGCACATAAAAATAGGCAAACAAGGCCAGTGCCGCCACCGCAACACCGGCGACGGTCCAGCGCAAACCCGCCCACAAACCGACCAGCACGTAGGCCAGGGCCACGGTCAGCGTAATAAACGTTGAAATCTGCTTGCCGCTCAACGGTGCCATGACAACAAACGTTGCAGCAAAGAAGACACAAAGGCTGAAACCCAATCCCGCAATACGCCAGGCCATTGCCGTACCAGCGCCGCGACGCGCCCTGTCGGCCCGGGCAATCCGGATGGACATCCCCATACCCACGGCATCCAGCGCCATCCAGAGCCAGCCGGCCTGGGCGGGCCACAGGTCGCTCAATCCATATCCCAACACCCACACCACGCCCCACAGGAAGAAATACGGCGAGGCCCGTTGGTAACCGTACAAGGTGGTACTGCGCTGGGCAGTGGTCGCAATGGTGTCCAACGCCTGGCGGGCGTCTTCCGGGCTCAGCAATGGAGGAGTTTGGTATGCCATGGAATGATTGTAGAGTACTCTGCGGCACAGAGTAAAGAACCGCGCACAAAATTCGTGGAACCTTGAAACGTCTTGGCTACCGCGCTAACCGCGCTCAGACGTTGGCAGCACCCCGTTGTTAGGACTTCGCCTTGCCCAGACCAACCCTGAACTCCTCCAGCTTCTTTTCATAGTCCGCGGCGTCCCCGTAGTCCAGAAAGCGGTTGTAGTGCCGGTGGGTTCCCAGAATTTTGTGGGCGTGTTTGATGGGGCAAAAATATTCCTCGGTACGGGCCAGGATCTCCGACATGTAGCCCATCAGGCCGTTACCGTATTCGCAGTAAGTGCAGTGGAAGACCTCGATGAAATTGAGGTAGCTGAGGTGGCGCCGGTCAAACACGATGTAGTCGCTGCGGCGCACCTTGGTGATGCCGTAAATCGGGAAACACGACCACTGGTAGAAACTCACACACAGGTCGAACAGCAGCATCGGCAAAATCATGCTGTAAATGATGGGACCGGTAATCAGATTTTGTGGCCGGTTGGTGACCAGCCAGCGGAAAAAGTTCTTTTTCAGTTTGCGGTGGGCTGCTTTGACCGAGCTTTCAAACTCGATGCGCTTGCCCTTGATCTGGAAGAACATGCGGCTCTCCTGTTCGTGAACTGCGGTGCGCAGTTCGTCTTCCAGGGCTGCCATTTTGGCAAGTAATTGGGCAATGTTGTCGTTCATGGCGGTTCCGTTTCAGGCGCGGCTCGCCGGCTTGTGCCGACAATTCTGCGCGATGCCATTGTGACCGCCTCAGCCCTCCAGCCCTCCCTTGGCGCGCAGGTCGCTCCAATGATCCGCCAGCTTCTGCAGTTTCGAGGCGACACGCGCCAGCACTGGCTCCCAACTACGTGATTCGCTTTGCCGAAAGAGCAGTACCGTGGGATACCAGGGGCTGTCGTCCCGGTCGAGCAGCCAGCGCCAATCTGGCAAAAACGGCAGCATCAGCCATGTTGGCAGGCCCATGGCGCCCGCCAAATGCGCCACACTGGTGTCCACACTGAGAACCACATCCAGTTGGGCACACAGGGCAGCGGTATCAGAAAAATCGTGGAGGTCGTCGCCGAAATGTGCCAGGTTGCCCTGTGCCAGAGCCTGCCTGTCAACCGGGCGAACCTCTTTTTGCAGGCTGATGTATTCGCATTCGGTCGGCAGATGGCTTAAAAGAAGTTGAAGGCTCAGACTGCGATTGGCGTCATTCTTGTGTGCCGTGTTGCCGCTCCAGACCAAGCCCACGCGCGGCTTTGTGCCATTGCCAAGGCGGGTGTTCCAAGCCTGTGCCTTGGCTGGATCAGCCATGATGTAGGCGCAAGGGGCCGGAATGGTGGCCAGCGTGGTGTTCAGCGCAAGAGGCACAGACAGCAGCGGGCAGTGGTAGTCAATGGCGGCTGGTGCGCTCCCTTTTTCTACCAGTGCGTTGACACCCGCCAAACCAGCGAACAGCTGCATCAACGGCCTGGGCGTTTCAAGCAATACCCTCGCACCCTGTGCGTGCAGCAGTTTGGCGTAGCGACAAAACTGGATGTTGTCGCCCATGCCCTGCTCCGTCAGCAAAAGAATGCTCTTGCCTTCCAGTGACTCTTTGCCCCGCCACACGGGTGCAGCGAACACACGTTTGTTGAACCCCGAGTTCTCTACATCCCCCCGCGACTCGTACAGTGGCCAAGCTGCTTCAAAGGTACCCTGGCGCAGCAAGGCGATGGATTTACTGAAGCGCGCGTCAGGGTAGCCCGGGCGCAGCGCGAGCGACCGGTCGTAGTGGTCAATGGCTTCACCAAATCGACTTAGCTCATTGAGAACGCAGCCACGGTTGAAGACCGCTTCTGCAAAATCCGGATTCAGTTTTAGGGCCTGGTCGTAGCTGGACAATGCCGCATCAAAACACCCGAGTTCTTGCAGAACGATGCCACGGTTGACGTGCGCAGCGGCAAAATCAGGCTTGAGTACCAGGGCTTTCTCGAAACTCTCCAACGCTGGCACAAAGCGCTTCAAGTTTTTGAGCGCGATGCCGCGGTTGCTCCAGGCGTCCGCATAACGAGGACTGACTTTCAAGGCCTGATCAAAGAGTTCCAGAGCGCGCGCATTGTTTTGGGTCTGGGCGGCAATAACGCCCAAAAGGTGCAACGCATCAAGATTGCGGGGTGCCTTGCGCAGCACTGTTTCGTAATGCTCCCTGGCCTCCTGGAACTTGCCCTCTTGGTGCAACGCAACACCTTGCTGCAATTGCCGGGCGAGTTGTGCCGGCTCTGGCAAGGCAGGTGCTACACCCACTTTGCGTGCCAGGGGACGGGTGGGACGAAAGGACATGCGGAAATTGTACGGTTGGGTGCAGTCGGCACACCGCGCACACGTGCATGGCTTCCTTCAGTGGAGGGACGGGCTCAGTCCTGGTAGCGCTGCATGACATACGTGCCCGGTGCGTCGCACAGGGCCGCTTCGGCAGGCAGCGCCCGCGCCGCAAGCTTGCGGCCAGAGCGAGCGACCAGCCACTGGTGCCAGGCGGGCCACCACGATCCCTCTTGCACCGGGGTTTGTTCTGCCCATTGGGTCGGCTCGATCCAGGCGCTGTGCGCGGGGCGCATTCGCATCTGGTAACTGCGGTGGGCGTGCCCAGGTTCGGAAATGATGCCGGCGTTATGCCCGCCACTGGTCAGCACGAACGTGATCTCGGCGTCGCAGAGGTGGTGCAGCTTGTAGACCGACCGCCAAGGAGAGACGTGGTCGCGCTGGGTGCCCACCAGGAACACAGGTAAGTGAATGTCGGACAGCGACACCGCCCGACCCCGCACCCGGTAGGTGCTGCTGGCCAGGGCGTTGTGAAGGTAAAGCGAAGTCAGGTACTCGTTGTGCATGCGCGCAGGCATGCGGGTGGTGTCGGCATTCCAGGCCATCAGGTCATTGGGTTGCTCGCGTTCACCCATCAGGTATTCGCGCATGCGCCGTGTCCAGACCAGATCACGGGAGTGCAGGAACTGGAACGATCCTGCCATCTGGTCACCTGAAAGGTAGCCCTTGCCGCGCGTGACGTTGTCCAAAAACCCCACCTGGCTTTCGTCAATGAACAGGCCCAGTTCACCCGGCTCCGAAAAATCGGTCTGCGCCGCCAGCAGCGTCATGGTTTTGATGGTGGGCATGTTGGGCTGGTCGGACATGCCACCGCGTCGCCCTAGCGCAGCGGCGATGGCCAGCAACGTGCCGCCCAGGCAGTAACCCATGGTGTGCACACCGTGGTGTGTTCCGCTGCATTCACCCACAGCGTGCAGCGCGTCAATCACGCCCAGATGCAGGTAGTCGTCCATGGTCAGGTCATGGTCTTGCGCATCCGGGTTGCGCCACGACAGCATGTAAACCGTGTGCCCCTGTTCGACCAGATAGCGCACCATGGAATTGTGCGGCGACAGGTCCAGGATGTAGTACTTCATGATCCATGACGGGATGATCAGTACCGGCTCGGGGTGCACCTTGTCGGTCTGTGCCTCATAGCGGATCAACTCGATCAGGGCGTTGCGAAAGATGACCTTGCCGGGGGTGACGGCCACATTCCGGCCAACCTGAAAGTGGTCCTGTGGTGCCGGCTGGGGTGACAACGCAAGACCCGTTGTATCGCGCAACCAGTTCTGCGCGCCCTGGAGCAGGTGTGCGCCGTTGGACTCGACCACGTCCTTCAGCACCACCGGGTTGGTAGCCAGCCAGTTGGCGGGCGCCAGCATGCCCAGCCATTGCCTGGTAAAAAACTGGGTCATGTCGGCGTGGTGAGCGGTCATGCCGGGTACATACGCAGCCTCACGCCAGAAAGCCTCGGTGTTGCGGAAACCGGTCCGGAACTGACTGAACGGCCACGTTGCCCAGGCTTCATGGCGAAAGCGCGGGTCGTCGTCGGCCGAGCCGGCATCGTCGGGAGCCGCTTGATTGACCCTGAGGGTGTCTTGCCCCAAGCGCGCCGCCAGGGCGGCCAACTCGAGCTGCCGCCCGGGCGAGGCGCCAAGGTGCCATGCCCAATCGGCCATAGCCAGCGCCAGTGCCACCGGGGACAAACCGCCCGTCAAGGGCGCCACTGCGGCGTGGGTCAAGCGGTCCAGACGCTGGGTTGCGGATTCCATGGCCTGGCGTGACGATGACAGTGCTGTTTCGGGCTTTTGGGGTGTGCGCATGGCATAACTCTTTGAACGGAACCGGTGGTCGGTTTCATTACATGCTAGCCCTTGCAGTGATCTCCATTTTGATGAGGATCAAGCGATGGCAACGCAAACTACCACGCGAAACGTGATGCAACGCAAGGGAACATCGCTTGACGCCGCGCAGGATGTTCTGGACAAAAGGGCCCCACAAACCACGAAGCTTTCCCTCGGGGGCGTCTCCATGTTTTCTCCACATTTGCAAATGAGAATGCCTGCATCGGTCGGCCGGTGCCGCCCGAATTCCAGGAGTAGACACATGAAACTTTCGATAACGTCCATTGCACGCATCAGCATCTTCTCGACACTGGCCCTTTCAGGCGGCCTGCTTTGGTCCCAACCCTCGGGCGTTCCGACTGGCGACGGTCAACAACAGCAACATCGCAAGCCACCGCAAGAGGCCGTAGATGCCTGCAAGTCCGCAAAGGACGGACAAGAATGCAATTTCACGTCCCCACGCGGGGCGGTCAAAGGCAGCTGCTTTGCGCCCGAAGGCAAGCCCCTGGCGTGCCGACCCAAAGATGCCCCGGGTGGAAACTCTCACCCACCCAGGAAATAAGCGATTTCAGAGGCCGACTGCCATTCGGGTTGTAGTTCAGCAGCCCCTTGCGGCACACGCCGCCGATCGCCACGTCCAACCAATGCAAGCATGTGATTCGACCATCCGTGAACCCGACTTCCCTGGCTGGCCCTATATGGCCTATCGATCAGCCCCGGGCACGGCGCGCTCTGACGCAATTCGCCATCGGTCGCCGTTCTTTTCCAGTATCAGCATCTTGCGCATTTGATCCTTGATACCGACTGCCTGGTAGTTCTGGACAAATACCGCTTGTGCTTTGGTCTGCGTGAGCTGGGTGATTGTCAGATCACGAATATCGATCGCCATACCCCGCGCATTGCCCACGCGTTGCCGACGAATCTTCTCCCATTGCGCTCGCGTGACGCGGTCATCAGGTACGAACGAGTCGCTGTACATCGCAATGTACTGATCGACCTCGCCCGCCGCCCACACTTTGGCCCATTGACCGACGACCGCTTCGATTTGCCGACGATCGTCCCCTTGCACAGCTTGGGTTGGCTTGGTCGGTTGTGCTGTAGACAACATCGTTTGGCTTGGTGCCAGTGCCTTGGCCGGTTCCTGTGCTGCAGGCTTCGCATCCGCCACCGCCCTAGTCTGTGCAATGGCCTTTGCTTCGGCTACTGCCCTGGCCTGTGCCTCTGCTTTTGCCTGTTCCAGCAATTTGGCAAGTGCTTCAGACTTGGCCCGGGCTTGTTCCAGTGCCATGGCCTGGGCAACCGCCTGTGCCTGTGCCTTGGCAAGCGCATCGGTCTTGGCCTGCTCAACGGCTCTCACGCGAGCCTCTGACTTGGCGGCTGCGTCAACCTGCGCCTTCGCCTCAGCTTTTGCCAGTTCGAGCTCCTTGGAAAGCGCGTCGGACTTGGCCTTGGCTTGTTCCAGTGTCTTGGCCTGAGCAACCGCCTCTGCCTTGCCCGCAGCGTCGGTTTGTGCCTTGGGTTTCGAATCTGCCGTTGCCTTTGTCTGCGCACTGGCCTTTGCCTCGGCCCGGGCCTGCTCCAGTGCCCTAGCCTGTGCGACAGCTTCCGCCTTTGCTTCAGCTTTTGCCTGTTCCAGCGCTTTGGCAAGCGCATCTGCCTTGGCTTTTGCCTCGGCCCTGGTTTGTTCCAATGCCTTAGCCTGTGCGACAGCTTCCGCCTTTGCCTCCGCTTTTGCCTGCTCCAGCGCTTTGTCAAGCGCATCTCCTTGAGCTTGCGCATCTTGCCTGGCCC
>CAZMXB010000191.1:0-9998 GCA_964569855.1 uncultured Rhodoferax sp. | reverse complement strand
CCGTAGATGCGGCCGGTGTTGTTCACCGTCGCTCCGAACCAGTCGCTCTACCTGGGCGCGGTGCCGGACGACGTGTACACCGTCAACGGCGAGTACTACACCGGTCCGGTGACGCTGACCGCAGACACGGACATCCCGTCAATGCCGGACCGCTACCACATGCTGCTGGTCTTCCGCGTGATGATGCGCTACGGCGCCGAGCGCGGGGCTTCCGAGGTGTACCAGGAAGGCGAGAACGAGGCCTCCACCTGGATGCACCGCCTCGAAGTCAACCAGCTGCCCACTCCTGGATTCGGAGCACCCCTGGCATGATCAAGATGCAGCCAGTCCAGTACGACCTCGTCGTTCTGGGCGGTGGGTTGGATCAAGTCACGCCAACTCTTCGCCTGAAACCCGGGGTCCTGCGCGACGTCGTCAACTTCGAGTGCAGCGTCTTTGGCGGCTACACGCGTATCCAGGGCTACGAGCCCTTCGATGGTCGTCCGTCGCCGGCCAATGCGGTGTACCAGTCGGTGATGGTATCGGCTGTGGGCTCGATTGTCGCCGGCAGCGCCATCAACGGGCAGACGTCCGGTGCAACCGGCGTGGTCATTGCTGTCGTCGGTCTCACGGTCTACTTCACCAAGGCCACTGGCGCGTTCACCAATGGCGAGAACGTGCGCATCGGCGTCACGGTGCAAGGCATCGTCACCGGAACGGGCGGACAGGTCGGAGACCCGGAGACCAACGCCTCGTACCTGTTCCTGGCGTCTGAAGCGTACCGTACCGACATCACCGCCGTGCCGGGCTCGGGCCAATTGCGGGGCGCGATTTTCTACAAGAACGTGCTCTACGCCTTCCGCAACAACGCGGGTGGCACGGCTGTCGACATCTACAAGAGCAGCGCGGGCGGCTGGGTCAATGTTCCGCTCGGCAAGGAGCTGTCCTTCAACACGGGTCTGGCGGCCGGCATCGTCGACGGCAACACCGTCACGGGGGCCACGAGCGGCGCCACTGGTGTGGTGGCACGTGTGGTCCTGGAGTCCGGCAGCTTCTCGGGCGGCACCGCTGCGGGCCGACTGATCCTGTCGAGCACCACAGGCGTGTTCGTCAACGGCGAGAACCTACAAGTGGCTGGCACCAACCGCGCCACCTGTGTCGGCACGCAGGCGCAGATCGTGATCGCGCCGAATGGCCGCTTCGAGTTCGACATCGGGTCCTTCGCGGGCGCGTCGAGCCAGAAGGTCTACGGCATCGACGGGGTGAACCGCGGCTTCGAGTTCGACGGCACCACCTACGTGCCAATCAAGACGGGCATGCCTTCGGATATTCCGAAGCACCTCGTCGTGCACAAGAAGCACCTGTTCTTCGCCTTCGGCGCGTCGGTGCAGTTCAGCGGCCTGGGTCTGCCGTACCAGTTCACCGTGCTGACCGGCGGCGGTGAGATCGTGCTCGACGCGGACGTGTCGGCGTTCCTCACGCAGCCGGGCAGCCAGAGCGGCGGCGCGCTGTCCGTATGGACGCAGGACAACACGTACATGCTGTACGGATCCAGCTCGGCCGACTGGAACCTCACGCAGTTCAACGTCGGCACTGGCGCCTACCCGAACACTGCTTCGAACCTGGAGCAGACCTACACCTTCGGCACTCGCGGCCTCGTCGGATTGGCCACTTCGCTGAACTACGGTAACTTCGACGCGGCGTCACTCACGTTGAACCTGCGACCTTTCGTGCAGAGCCGGCGCACCCTCACCACGTGCGCGATCGTGAACCGCGAGAAGAGCCAGTACCGAGTTTTCTTCAGCGACGGCTACGGGCTGTACGCGACGATCGTCAATGGCAAGTTTATCGGCGCGTGCCCGGTCTTCTTTGCGAACGCGGTCCAGACGATCTGCACCGGCGCGTCGGACAACGGAACGGAGACGACGTTCTTCACCAGCACCGATGGCTTCGTCTACAAGCTCGACGCCGGCACGAGCTTCGCAGGCGCCCAGATCCCAGCGTCGTTCACTCTCACCTACAACCACAAGCAGAGCCCGCGGACGATCAAGCGGTATCGGCGCAACAGCGTCGAGATGTCTGGCTCGGGGTTCGCCCGGTTCGACGTCGGCTACAGCTTCTCCTACGGATCTTCGGAGTATGAGGGCCAGCTGAACAACTCCTACGCCCTGGCGCTGACGCCGTCGCTGTGGGACAGCTTCACCTGGGACAACTTTTTCTGGGACGGGAAGAACCTCGCCCCGATCGAAGCTGAGTTGAATGGCACGGCAGAGAACATCGCTGTGAGCATCGGGTGCACAAGTGCCCAGTACCAGCCATTCACGATCAACAGCTTCATCCTGCACTACACCATGCTTCGAGGACTGCGATGACCAATCCGTACTACAACCACGGGTCCTTTCCAGCGACGGGGTCGGCGGGCGCGTCTGCGTCCATGCGCGCCGAGTTGGACTCGATCACGGCCGGCTTCAACAAGCTGCCTACGTTGACGGCGAACAACGTCGTCTTCGTCAACGCTTCCGGCACGGCACTGGAAGCCCGCGCCGGCATCGACGGCGTGGTGATTGGCGGGACGACGCCGGCTGCGGGCACGTTCACGACCCTGACGCTCACCTCAGGCTTCGTGCTGCCCCTGGGTTCTGTCGGAGCGCCGAGCCTGAGCTTCGCCAGCGACTCGAACAACGGCTGGTGGTCTCCGGGCGCCGACATTCAGGCGTGGTCTACCGCCGGCCTTGAGCGCATGCGCCTCCTGGCCGCGGGCGGCTTGAGTTTCAGTGCTCCAACTTCCGGTGACTCCCTGACGGTCGCATCGGCTTCCGGCAGTCGCGGTGTCGCGATTTCGTCGGCCGTTGCGAGTGACGCAGTTCTGTCCCTGGCCGCGATCAGCTACGCACGTGAGTACCGACTGAAGGCGCTCAACAGCGATGGCTCGTTCCGCATCCGCGACGAAACCGGTGGAGCAGATCGTTTCGTCGTCACGAACGCAGGCGACGTTGGTGTCTTTGCAGCGCCGCTGCAACGCTTCTGGGTGCAGAGCGGGGCCGCCAGTGCCATTGGCGTCATTCAAGACGCAGACGGCTCTCCGCTGATCGGTGGGTACACGCAAGCGGGCGCCGGCAAGAAGATCCGAATCGCTGGCAATGTTCTGTCCCTGAGCGGCAATGGGTCAAATGTTGACCACGTGCTCGTGGATACTAGCGGGAACGTCAGCATTGGCGCCGCGTCTCCGGGCGGCATCCGCTTGAATGTCTCTTCCTCAACGGGGGTGTGGGCGCAGTTCGGCGCGTCTTCACTGCCCGCGTCCTACATGCAGTTCCTGCGTGGCGGCTCGGCCGCCATCGGCGGCTACCTCGGGTTCGATGGTGGCGCACTGCTCGGCACCGGCACAGGAACTAGCTTTGTGGTTCGATCGGAAGCGGACCTGATCTTGGCGGCCAGCGCTGCAGAAAAGCTGCGAGTGAACTCCTCTGGGCAGATCACGCACAACCTCGCTTCTGTTGGCATCGCCGGCAACTCCGGGACGATGCTCACGCTGCTCGGGAACACTGGTACCTACGTCAGCCTCAAGACCAGCGGCACCCAAGAGGCGATGTTTGGCGCCGACACCAGCGGCGTGGTGCTGGGCGCGTTCTCCAATCACTCAGTCGCGCTTCGGGTCAACAACACTGACCGAGTGACGATCGACACCGGCGGTCGAGTCGGTGTCGGCGCAACGCCGCAGGCGTGGGGGTCCAATCGTTCTGTCATCGAACTCGGTGGAGCGTCGGACTTCTCCTACGTGTTCGGCCAGAACTCCGTCAACCTGCATGAGAACGTCTACTACGACGGAACGAACTTCAGGTCCGTTCGAGCGGCTGTTGGTGCGGCCTACCAGATCACTGCAGACACGCACAACTGGTTCAGTGCATCCAACGGCGGCGCGGGCGGCATCTCTACGCTGACGCAGCGACTCTGGCTGGACGCCAACGGTCAGCTCGGCGTCAGCGTTTCACCGACCGCCATGCTCGACGTGAGCAAAGCGGGGACCAACATCTTCGGTCGGTTCCGCGCCGCGGCAGGGTTCTTCGCTGGGGTTCAAATCTGCGGCAACAACACCACTGCCGGCACAACGTCTTTCGACTTGCAGCAAGACAGTTCAGGCAACGTCGACATCGTTCAGCGCAACAACGCTCGCCTGTCGCTGTACGCCAACAACACCGAGTGGCTTCGCCTCGCTGCGGCCGGGACCTTCGATCTCCTGGCTGGCGCCGGCTCGCTTCGCGTCAACAGCCACATCAGCCGCTTCGAGTCGGCCGAGCAGTCCGTACCGACGACGACGTTCGCGTCGAACACGCTCACACACGGCGGTAGCCGCGTGCCGGACATCAGCCGCCTCGTGCTTCGCTGCAAGACCGCCGAGCTGGGCTACAGCGTTGGCGATGAAGTCGACGTCACGCTGCACAACCACACGATGACCGACCGCGGGTTCAACGTCTGGCACAGCACGACGCAAACAGGCTATGTGTGGATCACCGGCTTGAACGTGGCGCCCTCGCTCAGCCACAAGACCACCGGTACGATGACCACCGTCACCGCGGCCAACTGGCGAGTCGTGGTCTACAACCACTGGCTCTGAGGACAAGAACATGGCAACGAACGCAAATCCTTTCGACATCGCCTCCGGCGGTCTGGTCAACTCCGCGCTTGCGCCGGCAGCATCGGCGCAGACGCCTTCGAACGTCGCCACCCCGTCGGATGTCGTTGCGCCTTCGTCTCCGACCGCTGCTACCGGCAGTGGATCGGTGGCGCAGGGAACGGCGTCTCTGGGCTCCGCAATGGGCTACGACGCGGCGCAAGCCAAAGGCTCCAACTGGGACGTCGACTCGAACCAGACGGTCGCTGGCCAACTGGGCAAGATCACGAAGGACGATAGCCCGGTTATGCAGCAAGCTCGCACGAGCGGATTGCAGACCGCGGCTTCTCGTGGGCTCGTGAACTCCAGCATCGGTGTGGGCGCCGCCGAAGGCGCTGTGCTCGATCGCGCTCTGCAGATCGCCACACCCGATGCTGCGACCTACGCCAACTCCAGCAAGTACAACGCCGACGTCGCGAACAACATGGCGCTGGCCAACCAGGGCGCCACCAACTCGGCCAAGCAGTTCACCGCTGGGGCCACGAACCAGCAGACCCAGGCCAACCAGAACGCCACGAACCAGCAGACCCTGGCCAACCAGAGTGCGTCGAACCAGCAACTGCAGCAGGACACGCAGAACAAGCAACAGTCGGCCCTGGCCGGCTACGATGCTGCAACGAAGGCTGCGTTCACGAACTACGACGCTGCGGTGAAGGCCGCGCTGACCAACTACGACGGCGCGCTGAAGGTCAGCATGCAGAACGCTGACGCACAGACCAAGGTCCAGCTGCAGAGCATCGACTCCCAGACTCGCATCGGCCTGGGCAACATCGAAGCGAACTACAAGACCCTGATGCAGGCCAACCAGGGCGCAACGGATCTGTACTCGACGACGATCCAGCAGATCACCGCGATCATGGGCAACAAGGACCTGGACGCGGCGGCCAAGCAAACGCTGATCAACCAGCAGACTTCGTTCCTGCAGTCCGGCCTGACGATGATCGGCAAGATGAACAACCTCGGCCTGGACCAGTTGCTGACCTTCGCACCTGGAGTGAGCGGAGCGTCGACGAGCCCGGTGAAGACCATCGACAACCCCGACAAGTCCCTGGCCCAGCAGATCATGGAACAGCGCAACGCGCAAGTCGGCGGAGCATGACGATGTGGCCTCGTGAACAAATCCTGGAACCTCTGATCGAGCAGATCGCCGACGACGGCGTGATCTCGACGCGTGAAGCGAGCAAGCTCGTTGAAGGGTGGGACGCCGTTCCGTATGAAGTCGACGGCGTGTTGCACGGCGCCGCGATGCTCAATGGTTCGGAGATCCACTTCGCGATCCGCCCTGAGTGGCGTGGCAAGTCGATCACCCGTCGTCGTGCCCGAGACTTCCTGCGCCCGCTGATCGACCGCATGGGGTTCCTGACGACCCGAGTGGAAGTCGGTCTCGATGACACCTTCGTTCGCCGAATCGGCTTCACGCCGACGTGGTCGGACGGAGTCTTCCAGTTCTACATGATGACTCGCGAGCCGTTCGCGAAGAAGGAAATGACATGCCACCAGTGATCGGAATCGTTGCCGCGGTTGGCTCCGTGGCCGCAGGCGCCGCAGCAATTTCTGCAGGCTCTCTCCTCGTCGGTGGCGCGATGATCGCGGGCGGTGTGATGACCGGCCTCGGCGTGCTCACTGGGAGCGCCAAGCTGCAGAAGTACGGCGGTCTACTGTCGCTCGCTGGCGGCATCGGAGGGCTGGCGACCAACGCCTGGGAGAAAGCCGCTGAAGGGGTAGCCAAAGAAGCATCCACGCAGGCTCTCGGGCAGACGGAGAGTCTGACCCCCGTGGTCGACGGCGCGGGCACTTCGGCTGCCGCGGAAGCCGCCGCGACGAGCAACGTGCCTGCGGCGGCGGCACCGGATGTCGGCTACATGGGTCCGGGTTCTTCGGGTGCGGGCGCCGGAACCGACGCACTGCTGACCGAAGGCGCAGGCCCTGCCGCACTGCAGAACCCGTTGCGCGTCCAGGAGGCTGCCGCTGGCGTGGCCAACCCCGGCGCAGCGCCGGCCGGCAACGGACTGGTCAACAGCGTGCGCAAAGGCTGGGAATACATCACCGATCCGAAGAACGCCAAGACCGTGGAGATCGGCTCTGGCATCGTCAGCGGCGCGCTGAAGTACGCTTTCCCGAGCGCGCTCGACAAGGCCCAGATCGCTCGCCTGCAGTACGAGCAGATGCAGCGGGACAGGCTCAACGCATCTGTCAACGGTATGGCGAACCCAGTACCATTCCAAGCCAATCCGAACGCCCAAATCTTCAACCAGACTCCGGTCGATCCGACGAACCGTTTCGTCCCGATGCCGGGGCTGGTCAACCAAGCACGTGGAGGCTGATATGCCCGGAATCATCAATAGCTCGCGCGGTGCCCAGGACCAGGAGCTGATCACGCCGGAGAAGGTGCAGGAGGGCATCAACGTGCCGCCGCAACTTCAAGACGCGTACCAGCGCGTCGTGCTGGCCGGCATGAAGGTGCTCTTCTCGAAGGACACCAACAGCATGGTCCAGGAGGAGCTGGCCAAGCCGGGCCCGATGGGGCAGAAGCTCGGCCAGGGCATCGCCGGCCTGATGCTGCTGCTCTTCCAGCAGAGCAACAAAACCATGCCCCCGCAGCTGCTGATCCCGGCGGGTTCGTACCTGCTGGCGCAGGCCGCCGACTACGCCAAGAAGACCGGTCAGCCGGTCACGAACATGGACGTCGCGCAGGGCATGGAAGTGATGGTCGATACGCTGTTCTCCAAGTTCGGCGTCGACCCCGAGAAGGTGATGAACGCCGCGGGTGGGGCGCAGCAGCAACAGCCTGCAGCTCCGGCCGCTGCGCAGCCGGCTGCGCCGGAACAGCAAGGAGCCTGACATGGCGGACTTCGGTGGAATCGTCGCGAGCGCGCTTCAGGGCGGCGCCGAGGTTGTCGGTCGTCAGGCCCAGGATGCGCTCGCGGACCAGCGCAAGCTCGACATCACGAAGCAGATCAGCCAGATGGACGAAGAGAAGCAGATGCGCATCGCCGAGGCGACAGCGAATCTGAAGCTCAAGACCGATCAGCAGAGCCGTGAGCGGGAGCGCGACTTCAGCGTTGACCCGAAGACCCTGGACGCCGCCGGCAAGGTCGCGGACAACAAGAACGCGCACACGGCGTACCACACCAAGCTCGGCGACGAGATCCGCACCGGCGACGACAAGCTCCTCGCCAGCAACAAGGGTCTCACCAACGCCGAGGCTCGGGCGCAGGGTGGTGGCTCGGGCAAGGTCGATCACTACGACGACAAGGCATGGGATCAGTTCTCGAAGGCCGACCCCGCCCTGGTCAGCTTCCAGGATCCGATCACGCAGAAGGCCCGCGAAGTGCCGGAGCTGCGCAACATCTACCTGTCGGAGTACAACAAGCTCCGCGCCAGCGGCACCAGCTCGCCGAGCCTCGCGTCCGAGCAGGCGCGCAACACCGTCATCAAGCTGCGCAACGCCGCCGAGGATCTGGCCAGCAGTGACGAAGGGAAGCGCCTGAACATGACGCCCGAGATGGCGACCAAGCAGCTGCTGAAAGAATACGAGGCGGCACGTCGTGGTCCGGCTGCCGGCTCGACTCCTGCTCCGGCGAAGACCGACGGCATCGTCGACGCGGTTCGGAAGAAGATCCCCGACACGAGCAAGTCGACGCCGATGTCCTTCCCCCTCACTGACATTCGCAAATCGGAACGCGAACGAGCGATGAAGGCGACGCGAGAAGAAGAGATGGTCCACAAGACCCGGCCCTAACAGAGGTCAGACATGACTGAAGACGACAAGATCCGCTTGGCAATGGCGGACACGCCGAACGACGCCGGCTTCTACGAGGGCATCCCTGGCGACCCGAACAACCCGGGCGTGACGCGTCATCCGGTAAGCGAAGACCGAACCGCGCTGATGCGCGAACTTTCGAAGCCGAACCTCACCTCGACGCAACGCGAGATCCTACAGAATGAGCTGCGCAAGATCGCTGGCGTTGGCGGCGTCGTGTCCCAGTCCGTCAATCGTGGCGGTGCTGTTTCTGCGAGCAGCACTCCGGCGCCAAAGGACGACGATAGTCTCTCGTCATTCCTCGACAAGCGCATGGGCCGTGATGGTTCGGCGGGCGCTCCTGCGAGCACGCTGTCACTCGAAGACTTCCTGGCCCAGCGCACTCCGGCTGCGGTGACTCCTGTGCAGAGTCCGATGCGCCGTGTCGGTGACGCCGCCATCGCGCTCGGCAAGGGCATCATCGGCGTGCCCGAGGCGGCTGTCGGCGTGGCGGATCTCGCCACCGGGGGGCATGTCGGCAAGTTCCTGGAGAACGAGGGTGGCGACTTCGGCTTCCGCCCAAAGCAGGCACGTGAGTTCCTGGACGAGTACCAGAGCGAGGCGCAGAAGAAGGCCAATGCCGAGGTGGCCAACGCCAAGGGTTTGATCGATACCGCTCGCGCGGTGGTCGGCAATCCTTCTACTGCGGTGATGGCGGCCATTGAGTCTGTGCCGTCAATCGGCGCGGGCGGTGTGGTTGGCCGAGGTGTCACGGCTGTTGCTCCGAAGGTCGGCGGCATCGTCGCTGGTGCCATTGGCGAAGGCGCGGTAAGCGCTGGCCAGAATGCCGAGCAAGTGCGCCAGGAGACCCCGGGCGGTCTGTTGACGGGTGAACAGTCTGCGGTGCTCGCGTCCTCGGGCGTCCTCACCGGTGCGCTGAGCCTGATCGGCGGCAAGGCTGCCCACGCGATGGGCATCAGCGACATCAACACCTTGGCCGCCGGTGGCGCCGGGGAGACGGCGAAGAAAGGCTTCGTCAAGCGCTTCCTCGAAGGTGCCGTGTCGGAAGGTCTGCTCGAAGAGCTGCCCCAGTCCGTCCAGGAGCAGGTGGCGCAGAACTACGCACAGGGCAAGCCTCTCGACGAAGGCGTCAACCAAGCCGCTGTGCTGGGCCTGTTCACCGGCGGCTTGATCGGTGGCAGTGTCGCCGGCATCCACACGATGCAGCCGACACAGAAGCCGGGCCCGGAGAAGGCTCTCGCCGATCTCGACGCCGCGCAAGACGTCGATGCTGCCGTGGCTGCGGCTATCGATCTGGCGGATAGCTACACGCACCTCGCGGGCGCTGTCACCGACTACCTGACCCCAGGTGCCATGGCTGCGGCGGCGCAACTGCCGGAAGGCCGCACCGCGCTCACCGGAGAAGCACAGCGCCAAGCGCTCGATGCGCAGGCCAAAGCCCTGGGCACCGCGCAGAACGCAGGCTTCGAGGCGGAGCGCAACGCAGCGCTCGAACAGGCTGGCGTGGCCCAGGAGCTGGCCGTCGGTACGCCGCAGCAGGGTGCCGCGGAGCGTTACGCTGATCTGACTCCGATGGACCTGAAG
>CAZMXB010000190.1:2943-10014 GCA_964569855.1 uncultured Rhodoferax sp. | reverse complement strand
AACCTGTTATGCACCTGCGCAACTCTTCGCTCGAAAGAACATGTTCCCGGCGAATTCGAGCGAATCTTCAGGCCCAGGAAACTTCCAGGTTACTCGGCGGCTTTGAGGATCAAAACTGTACAGACTGTCGGGTCGGCGCAACTTTTGCTCTCGCAGGCTCTCAGTTGGAAACTTCGCCTTCCCGCCAAGATATATGTTGACCAGAGATGAGTCGCCATCCCACTTGCTAGGATTAAGAAAAACAAATCCGCCCTTGAACTGTAGCGCTCCACCAGGCTTAAACGCCATGCACACGGGGGGTTCGTGATTTCCAGTGGTAACCCAGAATGTGGGTGAAATCTCGCCATCAGAAGCCGATGCGACTATGGCACAGGGCAAAGTAAAAATCGCCATAGTGGCTCGTCGGATCAGGGGCATAACCTCTCGCCTCAGTGCATAACGTTGGCGATGATTGGACGACAACGACATGGTTGCCGCCGAAGAATGGCGAAAACCCTGACCGCCGTTGACGGTCCAATCAATCAACCTGTTAAGGTGCAAGACGCTCACAGTTGAAACCATCGCCTCACCCCACGGTACATGCGCCGACCGTACCAAAGGCCGAGCGGTCCGCCCGCGAGGACAAACATGCCAACTCCAGCCACTACGGTTTGCTCCTTCAAACTAAAAAGGGCCACCAGCGTCCCGTCAATGACGCAGAAGAGTGCCACGGTGATTAAAAGTGCAGCCAGGCTAAAAGATTCATTCCGCCCGTTGGAACCTGTGACGGTGTTGCCTTGTGTACTCTCAGTATCGATTTCCATTTTTGCGCCTTAAAGATGTATCCGGCAGTTTTGCCGGATAACATGACAGCCAGCCGGATAACACGGCATCCGAATTCCGAGAAATCCTTTAAGAATCATACGCTTACGTCTCGCAATCGGGTGAATGCACAGGTATATTGGAAATGACAAAGTCGCCGGGAAGCAAAGCGGATTTTTGTCATGTCCCCAGCAAATTGGAAGCCGAATCTAAATGACCGCCTCCGCCCCACTGGCGACAGCCGGTCGATGGAATTGATTGTCGCCGTCGAATGACCGGTCCCAAGGTTTCATTCCTCGCCGAGAACGCCGCTTACGGGAAAAATGAAATTCAGCTTCGTCAATTCCGTGAATTTGTTCAGGCGCGGGAGAAGGGCAGCCACGCGTCCATACCGGGCATCGAATCCGATCAAACGTGCCCAGCGCCGGGTGCCCCGCCTCGCGGGCAAACTTCAGCTCCAAAAAGGCGAAAAAGGCAAACGCAGGCCTGGCGCAAAAATCATCCCGTGCTGCACGCACGGTGTCAGCATCCTGCAAGGCCAAGGTGTCATGCGCAAGCACCCCCCTGCCCCATTGGCGACAAATTCATCTGCCGCCTGCGCTCACTTGAGTTCGGCCAGTGTTTTGGCGCTGGCGGCTGGTTGAGCGGTTTGGACTTGAAGATCCGCATCTATTCAATCTCCCAAGCCGTTGACTGGCAAATTATCGACTTACAGTGTTCCGTATTGACTTACGCCCAGCGCGGACTTATAGCCACGGACGTCTGCATGAAGGTCGAAATCGGCGGGCGCTTTTGGGCTCTGTTTGCCTGTTTGAAGAATCTGCCCTGGATTGGACAGCGCAGACGATCTGGGGGCCTTGGCCAATGCCTGCTTGAAGGTGTCCATCTCATGCCGGCTCAACGGCTCCAAGGCATGCTTCTGGAGATCAGCAACTTCGTCATGCAGCGGCATAAGGGCCGATGGCTGCACTGAGGCTTGCGCCTGGCGCGGGACGCTTTCGTTGACCCGCCAGAAACCGACGTCACTACGACCCCGTATTGGTTCTTGGCTTGCAGGGAAATGGCGTGTTCACGGGCGGTCAGCCGGGCAACTTCTCCGTTGAGCAGTTCGGGCAACTCCAACATCACCAGGTTGGAGCCTCCGCGTGAGTCCAGGGACAGCACCTTGAACTTGTATGCCGACGTGAGCACTCCGCCATTGAGCATCTCTTGGCGTATGACCCCAAACAACTGCTCGCGCCGCAAGTGCCTGACGGCCCGACTTTCTTTGGCAGAACCTGTCCCGGAAGGGGTAGAACGGCTTCGTTCGGCGGGCAAGCCTCCGAAGGGGACAGTGGCGCACGACAGGTCCGTTTCAATATCCTCTGATCGCGGCGCCCGCTGAGGCTTTTTTGCCTCTGGTAAACCAGTTAAAGAGTGACATGGGTCTCGCATTCATTGGTCAGAAACGGGCGCTTTCGCTGGCGTTATCCGAAGCTTCTTGCCGTCGTCTCCGCTCCTCGTTTGTGTGCCGCGACACCGTCGTCGCAGCGGGCAACCGAATCGGCTTAAAGCCCGAATGACTGGTGCTCTATCGCTCTGCGCTAGACTGAACCTAACTGAACTGAGCACACGCAAATACATGCAAATCACCGGACTCATACTCGCAGGCGGCCGCGGCTCCCGCATGGGCAGCATCGACAAGGGGTTGGCGCCACTTGCCGGCCAGCCCATGGTGCAGCACGTGATTCAGCGGCTGCAGCCCCAGGTGCAGCGCCTGCTGATCAACGCCAACCAGAATCTGGACACCTATGCTGCGTTTGGCGCACCGGTTTGGCCCGACGCCCTGCCCGACTTTGCCGGGCCACTGGCGGGTTTGCAGACCGGGCTGATCCACTGCGAAACACCCTATCTGGTGACCGCCCCCTGCGATTCGCCGTTCTTGCCCGCCGATCTGGTGCAACGCCTGGCATTCGCGTTGCAGGCCGAGGGCGCGGATCTGGCCGTGGCGGTGACCGGCGAAGGCGCAGCGCGCCAGCCGCATCCGGTGTTCTGCCTGGCCAAGACGTCCCTGTTGCCGCACTTGACGCAGTTTCTGGAAGGTGGTGGCCGCAAGGTGGACCGCTGGTACGCCAGCCTGCGGTTGGCCGAAGTGCATTTCGGGGATGAAGCAGCCTTTCGCAACATCAACACCCTGGCCGAACTGCAACAAATGGCACCCACATGACGCAGCCTACCCTGACCCAACCAACGTTGAGCGACTTTGTCAACAACCTGGCCGACTACGACCCCAACGCCCTGCCCGTGGCGCAGGCCCAGCACATTGTGCAGGACTTCGTACAACCCATTCTGGGCATCGAGACCGTCACCATCTGGCAGGCGCTGGACCGGGTGCTGGCGGCCGATGTCATCTCCCCCATCAGCGTACCCGCGCACGACAACTCGGCCATGGACGGTTTTGCCTTCCAGGGCACCGACCTGTTGCCCGACACGGCGACAACGCTGACCATCGTCGGCACCGTTCTTGCTGGAAAGGCGTTTGACGGAGCAGTGGGCCGCGGTGAATGCGTGCGCATCATGACCGGGGCCGTGATGCCCGCCGGGTGCGACACCGTGGTACCGCAGGAATTCACTCAGAGCGCATCCGACACCACAGTCACCCTGCCGCAAGGCGTGGTTCGCTCCGGAGACAACCGCCGCTTGCTGGGCGAGGACCTGATGGAAGGCAAAGCCGCACTCACCCAAGGCCGGATTCTGCGTCCGGCTGACCTGGGCCTGCTGGCCTCGCTGGGCATCGGTCAGGTCATGGTGCAGCGCAGGCTGCGCGTGGCATTTTTCTCCACCGGAGACGAGCTGCGCTCGCTGGGCGACGACCTGGACCCCGGTTGCATCTACGACTCCAACCGCTACACGCTGTTTGGCATGCTGACGCGCCTGGGCTGCGAGCTGATTGACATGGGTGTCGTCAAGGACGATCCGGCCTCGCTGGAGGCGGCATTGCGTTCGGCCTGCGCGAATGCTGACGCCATCATCACCTCCGGTGGTGTCTCGGTGGGTGCCGCCGACTACACCAAACAGATCATGGCCCAACTGGGTGACGTGACCTTTTGGAAGATTGGCATGCGTCCGGGGCGACCCATGGCCTTTGGCACTATCACGTCCAAAGGCAAGACCGCCTACCTGTTTGGTCTGCCGGGCAACCCGGTGGCGGTGATGGTGACGTTCTACTTCTTCGCCCGAGACGCGCTGTTGCGCATGATGGGCGCACAAAACACCGCCCTGCCCTTGCTGCGAGCGGCATCAGTGACCGACATACGCAAAAAACCTGGGCGCACCGAGTACCAACGCGGCATCCTCTCCGCCGACGCGCAAGGCAACCCCGTGGTGCGCATTACTGGCTCACAAGGCTCGGGCGTTTTGCGCAGCATGTCCGAGGCCAACTGCATGGTGGTACTGCGACACGAACAGGGCAAGGTGCAAGCCGGTGATCTTGTGGATGTGGTGGTTTTTGACGGATTGACATAGATTGAGCAAACGACAACGGCAGCACTGCACCCTTATGTTTGTTGATCGAATGCAAAACTTTCTGTTGGTTACCAGCATGGCCCTGACCTGCGTCGCAAACGCTTCGGCGCAGGAAACACTTCCGGAACTCGACGCAAGGTCTGCCGAACGGCTGGCAGCAGGAGGCACGCTGTACCGGCTGGACCCGGCCACCTCCACCGTCCGCATTTATGCGTTTCGTGGCGGGAAAGCGGCCATGATGGGCCACAACCATATAGTGTCGGCACCGAATTTCTCGGGCTACTACTACGATACCGCGGACCGAAACCTGGCCTCGTATTTTGATTTGTTTTTCCGGCTTGACCAACTGGTGCTTGACAAGGAAGAACACCGTTTGGCAGTGGGCGGATCGTTCTCCAAACCCCTGACCGATGAGGCAATAGCCGCCACCCGCAATAACATGCTCGGGGAGAAGAATCTTCAAGCAGACCTATTTCCGGTTATGCGGCTGAAGTCGCTGCAGATAGTGGGCGAGGCCCCAAAGTTCGCCGCCCAGGTTGCCGTTGAACTTCATGGGCAAACCCGCGAGACCTGGATCCCCCTGACCGTTACCGGACTCCCGGATACCCTGCGCGTGGAGGGCGCGTGGGTGTTAAGGCAATCGGACTTTGGAATTTCACCCTTTTCCGTCCTCGGTGGTCTGCTGACCATACAGGATGAGGTCGTCGTGGAATTCGAGTTAAGAGGGAACAGGTACGCTTCCAAAAGCCCCGTTTTGGCTCCCCGAATTCCTCCCCTTGCTGATTGACGGCACAATCATCGCATGACCCGTATCCTGATCGTTGATGACGAACCCGGCATCCGCCAATCAATGTCGACGCTGTTGCAGTTGGAGGACTACGAGATCGCCAGCGCCGGTGATGGAGAAGCTGCGCTGCAAAAAGTGCTGCAGTGGATTCCTGATGTCGTGATTTCGGATTTTCAAATGCCGAAAATGGATGGACTTGAGTTATTGAAGGCCATTCGCGCCTTGCCAACTCTCAACCATGTCCGATTCATCATTCTCTCCGGTTTGCCGGACAGTGCCTCCTATAGCGATCACGGCCTGTCGCTGGCAGACGCCTGCATCACCAAGCCATTCACTCGCGGGCAATTGCTGTCTGCGCTGCACTCCATCGGAGTTTGACGTGATCTGTCTGGGAATGGCCAAGCGACCATCGTGGATGTAACTGTTCCGGTTTTGCAACAGGCGATACAAACGATACAAACGCCCGCTTGGGCGACACACTGTTGATACGTCATTTTCTGATACTTGCATCAACGCAATGGAAGAGGCGCTGCGCCCCCAAGCTCGCAATCTGCCTCCCCCTGAACAATTGTCCTTTCAGCAGAGCAATAAAAATGAACAGTGCTTTCTATGTTGTCCCGATCGGTGGCGGTGACCACGTATATGCATCCGACAGCTTGTCAGAATGCATGGAAATGGCAGTCTATTTCAAGCGCGTGGAGATCGTGGACATGTATGGCGAAGTGTGGCGGACAACCGAAGACCCACGATCAAATCCTGGTATCGTCAATGACGCGGAGAGTCGTGCCGCTGCAACCGGATTGTTCCGGCGTCTGCGTCACGGCTTTTCCAACACCAGCATATAACCGACGCCACGGACCGTGCGTAACAGCTGGGGCCGCTCGGCACAGATCTCAATTTTGCGCCGCAGGCGCGTGATGCGCAAGTCGATGCTGCGGTCACTTCCATCGTAGTCGCGCTGACTGGTGGTTTCGAGCAACCACTCCCGGGACAGGGGCCGGTTTGGATGGTTGCAAAAAAGGTCCAATAGATCAAATTCTGTCGCTGTGAGCGGTTCCTCCGTTCCATCATGGGCCAGCAACATCCTGCGGTCCCGATCAAAACTACAACGCCCAAGAGGAACCGGTAGCGTCGATCCCATCGGTTCGCTGGCAGCAGCACGATGGGCATGGGAGAAGGTCCGGCGCAGAACGCTCTTGATTCTGGCCAACAGTTCGCGCGGATCATACGGCTTGGTGACGTAATCATCAGCCCCCGTCTCCAGGCCAACAATGCGATCCACGGAGTCAGACGCGCCAGTCACCATGATGATGCCCACGCCAGGATGGTGCTCTCGCAGCCAGCGCGCCAGCACAAAGCCGTCTTCGCCGGGAAGTCCAACGTCCAACAGCAACAGCTGCGGAACTTCCAGCTCCAATGTGGCTCGCATGGTCCGACCGTCCATTGCAGTGGCGACACGCAAACCTTGACGGGAAAGATACTCCTTCAGTACCTGGCGTTGGGTCGGTTCGTCCTCAACGAGCAATAGATAGGGAGTAGCGGAGTTCATGGAGTCAGGGTAAACGGAAATCCATTGCAGACGTCGATTATGTCTTTGATTTCAAACGGTGCGTGTTGACCGGCCGGGAAAGCAACACACTGCAGCAAGAGCGCTCACCCAAGAGTTTTCCTGGCCAGTCCATAGCCCTTTGTTCCTGTCCTGACACCAATAGAAACGGCGCCAATGGCGCCGCTTTTTTTGTTTCGGCATCAGTGCCAGCACACTGTCATCCGAAAGTCTCCAATCCAGTTTTACAGCACTTCGAATATACCGGCAGCACCCATGCCGCCACCAATACACATCGTCACACAAACCCGCTTTGCGCCGCGGCGTTTACCCTCGATCAGGGCGTGGCCAGTCAGGCGCTGGCCGCTGACGCCGTAGGGATGGCCCACCGCGATGGCGCCGCCATTGACGTTCAGGCGGTCGCCCGGGATGC
>CAZMXB010000190.1:0-2933 GCA_964569855.1 uncultured Rhodoferax sp. | reverse complement strand
GTCGCGGCAGTACAGCACCTGCACGGCAAAGGCTTCATTCAGTTCCCAAAGATCAATATCAGTGACATTCAGGCCCAAACGTGCCAACACTTTGGGAATGGCAAACACGGGGCCAATGCCCATTTCGTCAGGCTCGCAACCGGCAACGGCAAAGCCCAGGAAGCGGCCCAGGGGTTGCAGGCCCTTCTTCTCGGCAATCTTTTCGTGCATCACCACCACAGCACCGCCACCATCGGAGAACTGGCTGGCATTGCCGGCGGTGATCAGGCCACCGGGCACGGCGGAGCGCAGGCCCTTGATGCCGTCGTACGTGGTGCCGGCACGGATGCCTTCGTCGACGCTGACGGTGACTTGCTTGGTGGTCAGGCCCATGACCTTGTCGGCCACACCCATAGTGACGGTGATGGGGGCGATCTCGGCCTTGAATAGACCGGCTTCCAACGCGGCGCTGGCGCGCTGTTGGCTGGCGGCGCCGTATTCGTCCATGGCTTCACGGCTGATGTTGTAGCGCTTGGCCACGTTCTCGGCGGTCTGCAACATGTTCCAGTAGATCTCTGGCTTGTTCTTGACTAACCAGGGGTCGGCCATCATGTGGGTGTTCATTTCCTGCTGCACGCAAGAAATGGCTTCCACACCACCGGCCACATAGATGTCGCCTTCGTTGGCGATGATGCGCTGCGCAGCCGTTGCAATGGTCTGCAGACCTGACGAACAAAAGCGGTTGATGGTCATGCCCGACACCGTGACGGGACAGCCTGCACGCAGTGCGGCCTGGCGTGCGATGTTGGCGCCGGTGGCGCCTTCGGGTGTGGCGCAACCCATGATGACGTCATCCACCTCGCCCGCTTCGATGCCGGCGCGTTTGATGGCGTGTTCGACCGCATGGCCACCCAGAGTGGCGCCATGCGTCATGTTGAAGGAACCCTTCCAGCTCTTGGCCAGGGGGGTGCGTGCGGTCGATACGATTACTGCGGAAGTCATGTGGGATTCCTCTTCTTCAAAAAAAACGGGGTGTTCAGGGCTGCGCAGCGGCCTTGGCGGCTTCGCTCAGCAAGCGGTGGTAGAAACGGATGGCGTCAGCGTAATTCTTGGTGGCCAGTCGTTCGTTGGTACCGTGGAAGCGTTTCAGGTCTTCCGCATTGGCACGCACAGGTGAGAACTTGAAAATGTGGTCGCTGACGTCACTGTAGTGGATGGAGTCGGTCGCCGCCACCATCAGCCCGGGCGCAACCAGTGCATCAGGGAAGATCTCACGAACAGCCTTGTTCAGCGTCTTGTACTGGGGCGAATCGGTGGGAGCCACCTTGGACGCATCCACCGCACCAGGCAAGGCAAACAATTCGAACTTGTCGGCTCCGACTGCCTGAGTGACCTGGTTGCGCACATGATTCAGCACCTGCTCCTTGGTGTCACCCGGCAGGATGCGGAAGTTCACGGTGGCCTCGGCACGGCCGGGCAGCACATTCTCTTTGTTACCGGCATTCACGATGGTCAATGCCGTCGTGGTGCGCATCATGGCGTTGGTGCTGGCCGCGCCTTCCAACTGTTTTTGCACGACCGGGCCAAACAGCCACAGATTGGACAGCGCCACGCGGGAGAAGCCACTCATCTCCGGGGCCATGGTGTCAAACATTTCACCGGCCACACCGCGCAGCCCGCCGGGCAACTGTTCGTCGTCCAGACGCTTCAACGCAGCACTCATCATGGCAATGGCGCTGGTGCCCTTTTTTGGGGGCATGGACGAGTGACCCGGTGTTGCCGACATCTTCAGCACCACCGACATATAGCCTTTTTCGGCCACTCCAATCAGTGCAGTGGGTTTGGCAATGCCGGGCATGATGCCGTCCAGCACCAGCAGGCCTTCGTCAATGACAAAGTTGACGTGCACCTTGCGTTCCTTGAGCACGGCCGCGATCTTGGCGGCACCGCGGGTGCCACTGACCTCTTCATCCGCGCCGTAAGCCAAATACACCGTGCGCTCAGGCTTGTAGCCACTGGCCAGCAGCATTTCTACCGCCTCCAGTTGCGCCATCAGGTTGCCCTACCATCGCCTGGTCCATCTGGAAGGTGCCAGAGTTGCCCTTGTCATCCCAGGAGCCACGGCCCCATACAAAACCATCCTTCACCTCACCCGAGAACGGCGGCACTTGCCAATCACCCTCGGTACCGGGTGCGACCGGCACCACGTCCTGGTGGGCCAGAAACATGATGGGCTCTGCCTTGGGGTTGCTGCCTTCCCAGGTGTAGAGCAGGCTCAAATCGGCGATCACTTCACGCTTCAGTGTGGCGTGGACTTTGGGAAAATTGGCTTGCAGCAGCGCGTGGAATTGCGTGAACTGGTCTGCATTCAACGCAGCGTCATCACGCGACGAGATGGTGCGCAAGCGCACCGCCTCACCCAGGCGCGCGGCAGCGCCCGGCTCGTCTACCGCCAGCACGGCCAAAGGTGCAACCTCCATCTGGCGCGAGCCTTTGCGCAGTGTGTTGACGGTCACCGCGCCTGCCAGCAGCAGCACGACCGCCAGCAAGCCCCAAAGTATCCTTTTGAGCATCAAACTGCCTTAGTTGAAGGATTTTCCTTCGGCCGCCAGCTTGGCCAGCAAAGGCGCCGGCTTCCAGAATGCTGCGTCGTCCAGCGGGTTCTGTGCAAAGCGGTTCATGGCTTGCACCACATTGAACAGACCCACCTGGTCGGCGTAGTTCATGGGGCCACCGCGGTGTGCGGGGAAGCCGTAGCCAAAGATGTAGACGATGTCGATGTCACTGGCCTTGTTGGCAATGCCCTCTTCCAGAATGTGTGCCGCTTCGTTGACCAGGCTGAACACCAGGCGCTGCACGATTTCTTCGTCAGAAATCTTGCGGGGTGTGATGCCCAGCGCCTTGCGGTGCTCTTCAATCATGGTGACCACTTCGGCATTCGGGATGGCATCGCG
>CAZMXB010000189.1:0-10077 GCA_964569855.1 uncultured Rhodoferax sp. | reverse complement strand
GACGTAATTTTGGTTCCGTGGAATTTCATGGTGTGGGGTGTGCGGGTCAATTGGAGGAGGGCTTAACAGGCGGCATGGCCGCCGTCTGGTGCGCGCAGCGCCGGTCTATATAATCAAAATTAGATTTACATCAAACATTGTCTGATTGTCCTTGCAAAATGAACAAACTGTTGCCCCCCCTTTTCGCTGCCCTTGTCGCTTGTGCGACCTCATCTTTCGCGGTCGCCCAGGAAGTCAAAGGGGATGCCAAGGCAGGTGAAAAGAAAATTGCCCTGTGCATTGGCTGCCACGGTATTGTTGGCTACCAGGCCAGTTTCCCTGAAATTCACAAGGTGCCCAAAATTTCGGGCCAAAACGCCAAATTTATCGTGTCGGCGCTGACCGCCTACAAAAAAGGTGAGCGCAAGCATCCCACCATGCGCGGCGTCGCCGATGCCTTGAGTGACCAGGACATGGCGGACATTGCGGCCCACTACGAGTCCAGCGGTGTGGTGTCCGGTGAGCCTGCGCTTGCAAAAGCGGCAGACGGATCGTCCAGGGCGATGGAGCTGGTTGCCAAAGGTGCTTGTGCATCGTGCCACGGAGAAAGTTTCAGCAAGCCCATCGATCCTACCTATCCCAAGATTGCCGGTCAGCACAGCGACTATCTTTTTGTGGCTTTGAAGGCCTACAAAACCGAAAGCAATCCATTGATTGGCCGTGGCAACGCCATCATGGGCGGCATCGCCAAACAGTTCTCCAACACCGAACTCAAGGAACTGGCCGCTTATGTGGGCAGCCTGCCTGGCGAACTCAAAACTGTTCCGCAAAGCAAATTCAAGTAAGCGTCAGTCGCGGGTGGCATGGCGCTGAACACAGGCGATGTAGGCATCGCCGTCGGGCGGGCGACCGGCTTGCTGGCTTTCCCACAGCATGTTGCCCAGGCAGTCCATGGCTTCATGGTGGGCCTGGTGTAGCGAGTTGCGTTTGTGGGTTAGCAGCTCGATGGCTTGGCGAATGCCGCGCGGCTGGTCAATGCTGCACTGCTCGCTGATGGACAGGTGCATGGACAGGTGCAGAAAAGGGTTGATGCGCCCATCCTTAACTTCGGTCAGGGCGGCCAGCGCAGCGTCTACATCCTGGAAGTCCTGTGCGTACTCCGGATGCTCATTGATCCACTCACTCGCTATTATTTCAATAGCTTCCAACGCCTGTCCGGCGAGGGCTTTGGCATAAACAGAGCAAAAAAAACGGCGGACATCGGCTTGTGACGGGCTGAACATGGCTGAAGGTTAACATGGTGCCATTCCCCGTTCAGCGAGAGAAGTGCAGGCCATAGTCGCGCGCAAAGCTCGCGCAAGCCGTCAGCATGCGCTGGCGCTGCAAGTCCACGTGGCAGGCCTTGCTGTGGGTAAAGTTGGTATCGTCACCCGCAAACCGGGCCAGGGAGTCCGACACATAACGGGCATCGGCTGCAGTGGAAACCGCCACTGCCCGCAGGGTGGGGCGGCGGGTGTGCCGCTTGAACTGGACCCGGCGTGCCAGCCGGTTCGCCATGGCCTTGGGTCGGCTGATGCTGCGCACCAGGGGCCGATCGGCCACCAGGGGTGAAAAATCCCTATGGATGGTGGCCATCCAGTCTTTCCATTTGAATTCGTTGAAGCGGTGGGCCAGGATGCAAGGGGCCCAGGGGATGGCCATGGCGTCGGCGCAAATGCCGCCGTGCAGCGACTCGGCCATGACCTTGGAACAGCGTCTCAGTTGCGCAAACACGGCCTCGGGCCCTTGGCGCGGGTTGATCGCCAGCATGCCGGCATCGGCTGCCACCGTGACCCAGTCATAGCTGTCCCAGGTGCGGTAATGGGGTATCAATCCGACCGGGCCGCTCTGCGCAGGCCCGCAGCCGGACTGAAGTTCGGGGCACAACAGCGCTGGGTCTCCGAGCGCCAATTCTCCGGGCAGGCCAAATTCCCGAGCGGACAAAGGGCCTCGCACCCATCGAAAATCCCAATTCGGGTCGGGTCGTGCTGCGTGGGCCTCACCAATGCCGGAGCCCAAAACGATTTTCTTCACGGAGCGGTCATGGCGACCATCCAGCAAAGTGCCAATGCCGTAAACCAGCGCGCCATTCTTGATGTGGATGAGGTCCGGAAAGAGCTGTTGCCAGACCGTGGTGTTGAGCGCATCGCCGAAGTTGCCGCCTTCTATGGGGCAGTATTTGATTTCCATGGGCCGCAGTTTCCTGTGGGGACATGCTGGAACTGTTTCTGGAAGGTGAAGTCAAAGTAAAGATGGAAACCACGTAGGCCAATCACGGGTCTGATGCGTTGACAATGCGGTGCGCACATGTGCATAGCAATGGACGAAAGGCTGAAAAAGGTGACTTCATGCGATCGATTGTTGGCTTGACCCTGACCCTTGCTGCGTTGGCGATGGCTGCGCCGCTCACGGCCAGCGCAGACTCCCGCAACCATGGCCGTGCTTGGCACGGCGATATCCAACGCTTTGAGGCCCACGACCTAGGCCATTGGCGTACAGGCAGCTGGCGCCACGGTCGCCACGCCGGTCGGTATGGTTGGTGGTGGGTCTTGGGCGGTACCTGGTATTTTTATCCGCGCCCGGTGTACCCGTATCCGGACCCGTTTCTGCCGCCCGGAGTCGTTGTTCAGGTGCCCCCAGCGCAGGTGGTGGTGCCTGAGCCGGTCGTCGCTCCTGCGCCAGCAGCGCCCCAGTTTTGGTACTACTGCGATGCCGCCAAAGCCTATTACCCGTATGTGGCCGCCTGCCCCAGTGGCTGGAAGACCGTGCCCGCCAACCCACCAGGAGTTTCCAAATGAACCAAGTTATCCATCGCTGGGGCCGTGCCGTGCCCCTGGTTTGCCTGATGGCGCTGGCCGGTTGCGTGACTGCGCCCCAAGGTCCCCGTGTGGCGGTTATGCCCACGCCGGGTAAACCGCTGGACCTGTTCGCCGCAGAAGACCAGTATTGCCGCAGTTATGCCCAGCAGTCCTTGGGGCCGGATACCCGCAATGAAGCGGCCGTTGGCTCCGCCGTGGTCGGTACCCTGTTGGGTGCAGCAGTGGGGTCGGCTATGAGTGGTCGCCGCGACCATACTGCGTCAGGCGCCGCCACCGGTCTGATCATGGGAACCATGATTGGCGCGGGCAACAGTGCAGCGGAAGGCCATGGTGCCCAGCAGCGCTACGACATTGCCTACGAGCAGTGCATGGTGTCCAAGAACAACCAGCCTGCGCGGCGTTACTCGCGCCAGCAGACGGCTCCCGCACCCTATCCGTACCCATATCCACCCCCACCTCCGGGGCAGGCGCCTCCACCTCCGCCACCCCAGTAAGCGGGGTCAGTTCCTTCGGGTTTGTTCCTCGCGTTCGCGGGCCATCTGTTCTTCCAGTTGTTGGCGGCCCTGCTTGACCACGGAGATCAATTTGGCGCTGTCTTTGTAGTGCGGGTGCAATTGTTCAAACAGTTCCAGGTTGTGCTGGCGAAACCGCTGGATGACCTGCTCTGCGGCCTCTGTAGGCTGGCCGATCAGTTCCAGCACACTGCGCGCACTCAGCAAACTGGACTCAAACAGTTCCCGCTGCACCAGCATCACGTCGCGATCCCGCAGTTGGTTCCAGTGCGTGACATCCCGCGCCCGGGCGACGATCTGCAAATGGGGGAAGTGCTCACGCGCCAGATCCACAATTTCCAGCGACTGCGTCACGTTGTCTACCGCCACCACCAGCACCTTGGCACGTTCGGCGCCCGCCGTGCGCAGCAGGTCCAGGCGAGTTGCATCACCGTAAAACACACGGTAGCCGAAGCGCCGGGCGGCCTCGATCATCTCAGCATCGTGGTCCAGCACGGTGCAGGGCTGGCCCTGGGCCAACAACACACGCGACACAATTTGACCGTAGCGGCCAAACCCGGCGATCAATATGGGCGCGTTTTGCGGCTCCGAAATCTCATCCAGGGGCGTGACGCCGCAGTTGGCGTAGCGTGGTAGCAAGAGTTTGTCGATGGCCACCAGAATGAGGGGGCTAACCAGCATGGAAACCGCCACGGCACCTATGAGCAGCGACGCGGTTTGCGCCGGCAACACGCTGGAACCTGCGGCTGCCTGGAACACCACAAACGCAAACTCCCCTCCCTGGGCCAGTAGCAGGGTGAAGACAGGCCGCTCCTGAAAGGGCAGCTTGAGGTAACGCGCCATGGCATAAATCACGGCTGCTTTGACCGACAAAAAACCAATCACGATCGCGGCCATTTGGAAAGGGGCGGAGCGCAGCACGCCCAAATCCACGCCCATGCCAACCGCAATGAAAAACAGGCCCAACAGCAGGCCTTTGAAGGGCTCGATATTGGTTTCCAGTTCGCGGCGAAATTCACTTTCCGCCAACAGCACGCCTGCAAGAAAGGCGCCCAGGGCCATCGAGAGCCCGACGAGCTGCATCAACGCCGCAATGCCGACCACCAATAGCAGTGAGGCGGCGGTAAAGATCTCGGGTGTCTTGCTGCGGGCAATCCAGCGCAGCAACGGGCGCAGTGCGAGACGCCCGCCAATGATGATGCTGGCAATGACTGCTATTATTTTTATAGCTTCTAGCGCTTGTTCCGCGAGGGCTGGTGCCTGATTTGACGCTGACGATCCGCCAAGAAGCGGTAACAGGGCCAAAATCGGGATGGCAGCCACATCCTGGAACAACAAGATTGAAAAACCGGCCTGCCCGCTGCCGGTGGGCAGCAGGTTGCGTTCACCCATCACCTGCAGGGCGATGGCCGTGCTCGACAAAGCCAAACCCAACGACGCGACCAGCGCAATCGGCCAGGGTGTACCAAAAGGCAAGGCCAGCAGGAAAATCGCAGCCACACAACCGACCACCTGCGAGCTTCCCCACCCAAAAATCGGGCGTCGCAAACTCCAGAGCCGTTTGGGTTCCAACTCCAGTCCCACCAAAAACAACATCAGCACCACGCCAAACTCGGCAAAATGCAAAATGTCCTGCACATTGGTCACCAAGCCCAGCCCCCAGGGGCCAATGGCGATGCCTGCGGCCAGGTAGCCAATGATGGAGCCCAGGCCCAGCGCCCGGCTGAGCGGCACGGCGATGACTGCGGCACTCAAGTAGATGAAGCTGTTGATCAACCAGGTCGGTGTGTGTTCCATGGCGCTAACATAGTATTGCTGACGAAATGTGGGGTAAACCGTGGGCACCGCACCCGCAGACCAGACCCGCTCTTAACCCACGTGACTGGAGAGAATACATGCCAATTGTTGTTGTAGCCAACCCCAAGGGCGGCGTCGGCAAGTCCACTTTGTCCACCAATATTGCAGGGTACTTTGCTGTGCGCGGGCACGCTGTAATGCTCGGCGACGTGGACCGGCAGCAGTCGGCGCGCTTGTGGTTGGGTTTGCGCCCGGCGGCGGCTCGCCCTATTTCGACGTGGGAGACGCATGCCGATGACATTGCCCGGCCGCCCGAAGGGGCTTCCCATGTGGTGCTGGACACCCCTGCCGGGTTGCACGGAAAGCGCCTCAACGAGGTCATCAAGATGGCCGACCACATCGTTGTTCCCTTGCAGCCCAGCGTGTTTGATATCTTCGCGACGCGGGCTTTTCTGGACGACCTGTTGCAGAACAAACACGCTGCAAAAACCAAAATTGGTCTGATTGGTATGCGGGTGGATGCTCGAACCATCGCTGCCGACCACCTGCACGAGTTTGTGGATACCCTGGGCGTGACTGGCCTGGGTTATTTGCGCGACACGCAGAATTACATCCATCTGGCAGCGCGTGGACTGACCTTGTTCGACGTGGCGCCCGGCCGTGTCGAAAGAGACCTTGAACAGTGGCAGCTGCTTTGTCGCTGGCTTGACACCTGAGACATCGGACTGGTCCTACAGTGGCACCATGAAAACATTCCAAACCTTGAATGAGTTGCCTGCGTTGATCGGCCAGGAAGTGGCGGTCAGTGACTGGATCACCATAACCCAGGAGCAGGTCAACCTGTTTGCCCAGGCCACCGGCGACCACCAATGGATCCACGTGGATGTGGAGCGCGCAAAGGCTGGTCCCTTTGGGGCACCCATTGCGCATGGTTTCCTTACGCTCTCGTTGTTGCCCCGTTTTTTCGAGTCTTCCCTGCACATCGTCCAGACGCGCATGGGGGTCAACTATGGTCTCAACAAGGTGCGTTTTATCGCCCCGGTGCCGGTGGGCAGTCGTTTGCGTGCGCGCCTGAAATTGTTGGCCTGTGATCCGATTGACAAACAGGGCATGCAAATGACCTGGGAAGTCACAACCGAGCGCGAAGGTGCAAGCAAACCGGTTTGTATTGCAGAGTCGATTGCCCGGCACTACCCGTAAGGGCGTCGTTCTGTGGCGGCTTTGACGCCCTCTCGCAAACCTGCAGTTGCCGTCAACCGGTGAAGCCGTTTTGCCGCCACGCCTCAAAAACCGTCACCGCCACCGCATTCGACAGGTTCAAGCTTCGCTGTCCGGCCCGCATGGGCAGTTTCAGGCATTGGGCTGGGGGGAAGTGTTCCCGAATGGATTCCGCCAGGCCGCGTGTCTCTGATCCGAAAACCAGCCAGTCGCCTGGTTGAAATGCCGCATCGAAAACCATGCCGCTGCCTTTGGTCGTCAGCGCAAACATGCGGTCTGCCCGCGGTTGCGTGGTGGTTATGAACGTCGGCCAGTCAGCGTGGCGATGCAGTGTGGCGTATTCGTGGTAATCCAGCCCGGCGCGGCGCATGTGTTTGTCATCCATCGAAAAACCCAAGGGGTCAATCAGGTGCAGAGTACAGCCCGTGTTGGCCGCCAGGCGGATGATATTGCCGGTGTTGGGCGGGATCTCGGGTTCGACCAGAACAATATTGAACATGGGCACTATTGTCGCGGCTCACTCAGTGCGGGCCAGGACCATGGCCGTGATGTGAACCGCTCCTGCTAAACGCAACGCCCGCGCCGCAGCATGCAGGGACGCACCACTGGTCATCACGTCGTCCAGTAGCACGATGCGGCGCTGCGCCACGCGGCCCACCTGCATCGGGTCAACGGCATAGGCGTGTTGCACGGCACGCAGGCGCTCGCTGCGAGGTAGTGTTCTTTGCGCCGGCGTGTCCAGCATGCGCAACAACACACCATCGGCCAGCTTGGAGCGGTCCAGGGCATGTGCCAATACGCGGGCCTGGTTGTAGCCCCTTTCCTGCAAGCGCTGGCGCGAGAGTGGCATGGGAATCAGCATATCAGCGGCGTCCAGTGCGGGCTCGACCCAGGGTGACGCTCGCAGCAATTGCGCAAAACTGTGCGCCCAACCGGGGTGTTGCCGGAATTTGAAATCGGCAATCAGCCCAGACCAAGGGTAGGCGTAAGTGACTGCGGCCAGGCAGGCGTCCAGGGGCGGTGGGATGACAATGCACGCGCCGCACTGGTGCACACTTGCGGGCGTGACCAGAGCGCAGGTCATGCATCGGTTGACCGGTTGCGCAAATACCTCGACGCAGGCTTCGCACACTGGCTGTGATGGCCAGGCGTGGCATATGGCGCACTGGCTTGGGATGCGCCGCGATATCCCTTGGAGCAATTTGCTGAACACGGAGTCAATATACTCGGCCCGTTTTGACCAGTTCCAATGCCAAGTTCCAAACCATCCCATTTGCCTCCAACCATTTCCCCCGGCGCAGCGGAGCGCTGGGAGCAACGGCGGCAAACTAACTCGCCATGGTTGCATGAAGAAGTGGCGCGTCGTATGGAAGGCCGATTGCAGTGGATAAAGCTGCAACCCCGCGGGTGGGTGCATTGGGAACCGCTGCGCGGTGGGATTCAGGCCCACGGATTGTTGACCATGCGCTACCCGAAGTCCGAGTGCTTCGTGGTGCAGGCGGCAGCAAACGCAGTTGCAGTGTCCAAGCCTTTGTTGGCGCCGTCCTGGTGGAGCCCCGCGCGCTGGACCGGACCGAGTTTGCGTTTTGGCAAGCCGGCGCAACCGGCGCAAATGGTGTGGGCCAATATGGCCTTGCACATGGCCGCCGATCCGCAGCGCTTGATGGGGCAGTGGCACAGTCTGCTGGAAGAAAATGGATTTCTGATGTTCTCTTGCCTGGGGCCGGATACGCTGCAGGAGTTGCGGGCGTTGTACTCGGAACTCGGGTGGCCACCCCCTTCGCATGCGTTCACCGACATGCACGACTGGGGCGACATGCTGGTGCACGCCGGCTTCGCCGAACCCGTCATGGATATGGAGCGTATCACCCTCACGTTTGCCAGCCCCGAGCGTTTGCTTCGCGAACTGCGCGAACTCGGGCGTAACCTGCATCCACTGCGTTTTGCCGGTTTGCGTGGACGTGGTTGGTACGCGCAATTGTTGGCGGCCCTGCAGCAACTGGCTCAGCCTGGCGATGACGGCCAACTAAGACTGACCTTCGAGGTGGTATACGGACATGCCTTCAAGGCCGTGCAGCGATCGGCAATTGCCCCTGAAACACGTGTGTCTCTTGAGGTGATGCGCGCCAACTTGCGCAAGGTCAATAAAAATGGCCCTACCGATTGACAACGGGGCTTGACAGGGCGCCAAGGGCCTGAATTTCACCGGAGGCGGTGGGCTACAATAACCTCAAAACCGAGTTCTGGCCGCCCTTCCTGCGTGCACCCATTGGTGTGTGTGCGTGGCATGGTTTTGGCACTGTTTAATCTGATTCGACGAAGAAATGACCAAGATGAAGAGCATTTTCAATACATTGGCTTCACTGCTTCTGGCGGCATGCGCATGGGCAGGGACCGCAGTATTCACAGTGGCGTACGCGGTCAACGACCTGCCAGGTGGCCCTGCAGTGAACCAGTTGAACCTGCCGCCTCCCGTCACCAAGATTGCAGAAGAGCAGCACTGGCTTCACTGGTTTATGTTGATTGTGTGCATGGTGATCTTCATTGCCGTGTTTTCGGTGATGTTTTATTCCATCTGGAAGCACCGCAAATCGAAGGGTCATAAGGCTGCCACCTTCCATGAATCCGTGGTCGTGGAGATCGTCTGGACCGTCATTCCGTTCATTATTGTCATCTTGATGGCCTTGCCGGCCACCAAAGTGGTGGTGGCGATGAAAGATACGACCAACGCCGATCTCACCATCAAAGTAACCGGCATGCAGTGGAAATGGGGTTATGACTACCTCAAAGGTGAGGGTGAGGGAATTGGATTTGTGTCGTCTTTGGATCCCAACCAGCGCGCCATGTCGGACTCCGGTGACCTCAAGCAGATCTCGGTCGTAGACGACTATCTGCTCAAAGTCGACAACCCGCTGGTGGTGCCAGTTGGCAAGAAAGTGCGCATCATCACAACCGCCAACGATGTGATTCACGCTTTTGCAGTGCCATCGTTTGGTATCAAACAGGATGCCATTCCGGGATTCGTCCGAGATACCTGGTTCCGGGCTGAAAAGACAGGTGACTTCCACGGGCAGTGCCAGGAGTTGTGCGGCAAAGAACATGCCTACATGCCGATTCATGTCAAGGTGTTGTCTGCGGCTGACTACAGTGCATGGGTTGCCGGTGAGATGAAGAAGATCGCCGCCAAGGCAGATGATCCGGCCAAGGTTTGGGAATTGGCCGACAGCTTGAAACGGGGTGAAAAGGTCTATGCCGCCAACTGCGCAGCCTGCCACCAGGCCAACGGCAAGGGCGCTGGCCCGATCAAGCCTCTGGACGCCGCCGCTGTAGTGCTGGATGCTGACAAGAACAAGCAGATTGCGGTGCTGTTGAATGGCCAGAACAACGGCGCCATGCCTTCCTGGAAGGCATTGAGCGATACCGATATTGCCGCGGTGATCAGCTACACCAAGAACAACTGGTCCAACAAGACCGGTCAGGTCGTACAACCGGCAGATGTGCTGGCTTTGCGCAAGTAGAGCGCACCAGACCGCAAGACCCGAGCGACCAAGATTAGCGAATTGAGAAGGAAATCAGGATGAGTGCCGTTCTAGACCACCACGACCATGCCCATGACGACCACCACGACCACGCCCCTTCGGGCTGGCAACGCTGGGTGTTCGCCACCAACCACAAGGACATCGGCACGCTGTATTTGCTGTTTGCCTTCACCA
>CAZMXB010000188.1:0-10103 GCA_964569855.1 uncultured Rhodoferax sp. | reverse complement strand
GCCAAGCACGGGTTCTTCATATCTGAGGATATTGAAGGCAGCGCGGAGGCTGATGCGCTCGCCAAAACATTCGCCGACCTGATCAATTCGATGCAGGAAGGCAAGTCGGACAAGGGTTAAGTTTCAGGCGGCGGCTCGAATGGTTCAACGCTAAACTCTTCGAATCGGCCTTCATAGACGGCCATGTCGACCAATGCCGATTCCAGTGTCGCTGCGCGTATACCACCTGCGACAAGGCTCCAGGCATTCGCATCCTTATCCAACTTGAAACCAAGCTCCATCAATACGGCGGCGTTCTCGGTGCCGGGATCAGGAACCGAAAACCGGTACCGAGGCGAGCGCGCGAATGCGAGAAGGGCTGCGTAACCGGTGCAACCGGAAATGGGCAATGGCATGCCCAACGCACGGACCAGTGCTCTGCAATCGTCTTGCGGCGTGCCATTGCTCGGTTCGATGCCGTACAGAAAGATCAAGTGGTCAATCGAGGCCTTTGGTTGCTTCTCGGTGCCGAACCAGTCGATGTCCCTCAGGGCACAGCCCCACGCCAATTGCCCAAGGACGGGTACATGAGGCGCGATGAACGAGCGATCAAATGCGGCGTTGTGGGCAACTACAAGCTCGCATCCCGTCAACAATGCCGTAATTCGCCTCACATCGAGAACCTTCCCGGCAAGATCTTTCGCCGAGATGCCGATAATCTGCTCGATGGCCAGCGACGTTGGACGGGTCGGTTCGCGCTGGCCCGTGTAGGTGTCGAGGACTTTCATCAATTCTCCGGTATCGCGGTCGACTTCCACGCAGATCAAGGAAAGGGTTATCAGCTCGTTCTGGACAGGATCCAGCCCTGTGGTCTCGACATCTACGATCGCCAGCTTGGCTACCGAGCCATGAATGTCCTTCTTGCAAGCCATTGCGGTTTGCTCGGAATTCAATGGCAATTGCTTTTGAGAAAAGTCAACAACTGATCTCCCTTTACTGTGGTGCTTCCAGATGCGTTGATCGTCAGGTCGACGGACTTGATATACGATGCAAGCAGATTGCCGTGCGCATCGTAAATGTATTTGGTGGTGGAGTTCTCTTCAATGCGAGCAATGGCGTTGCCGTGGGAATTCATGAGATACATACTGTGACTTTCAGATTGAGGTTCGGTCTTGCATAGCACCCGGTGAACTTCATCCGTGCGATGCGAGTGAAAGGATTGTTGTTGATGCATGCGACGTTCGATGTCGCAGGAAAGTAGCAAACTACCGTTACCGAAACATCACGATCCAGACTTGAACGATCAAATTTCTCTCCCAAAAGCATTTCGCGTGGTATCTGGCGGTCAAACCGGTGCCGACATCGCCGCCCTCGATTGGGCTATCGCCAACAGCGTTGAGCATGGCGGGTGGTGCCCCAAAGGTCGGCGTTCGGAAGACGGCACCATCCCCTCCCAATATCACCTGAAGGAAACTCCCCTTGGAAACTACCTTCAGCGCACCGAATGGAATGTGCGCGACAGCGATGCCACCGTGATTTTCACTATGACCGATGTGTTGGACGGCGGATCCAAACGGACTGCCCAGTTTGCAGAGAAGCTCCATCGCCCCTTGATGCATTTCCGGCCTGGTGTTCACGAAAAGTATCTGGCGAGCTTCCTGATTCAGAACCGGGTAACCACCTTGAACGTAGCAGGCAAGCGCGAATCTTCGGCGCCCGGTATCTACCAGTTCACGTACGAAGTCCTAAGCCGGGCGCTGGACGGACGCCAGCTCTTATGACAATGCCGCCAATGATGGACAAGATCTGATCCATGGTGTACTTCAGGAATTCCGCCCCATTGAGTTCATCGAGTTCAGGCACATGGTCGAGTGGCCGGACGATCAAGGAATCGGCATTGGCCTGCATCTCGATCTGACCCTCGCCAGCATGTTTTGCGCGAACCGGGCCTTCGTATTCCAAAGGCAAGGTCATAACGCCAACCGTTGCGATGCCCATTCCTCTAGCGACAAGGGCGATCACCGGTGCCGCTCTGGAGCCAGTGCAGCCGCCCAAACCCGCTGCTATGAAGAGGATGTCCGTTCCCTCTATGGATGAACGAATGCCATTGAGTACCGCCTCTTCCGTTTCATGGAGGCGTTCGCGCAGGCTACTGTAATACTTCAGAACACCCCTGTTGAGCTGGACATATTGTTCCCCACCATATTGGGCCGGAACCTCCCGTTGTGCGTCGGCAAAGACACATTCAACCGCCGACATTCCGCTGGCCATCACATGGTCGGCCACACTGCAGCCGAATCCACCAACTCCAATGACTTTGAATCTCTTCTCCTGGGTGAATGCTCCTTCAATTGCTGTGGGCAACTCTTGTTCGCGGAAATCATGGGTTGGCGGTTGAGTCTGGGTTAGCGACAACGCCTGCGAAACCGCTGGCAATGGCAACGCCAACGCCGATGTGCCAAGTTGAACAAAGAGACGCCGATCAATCATCTGGAGACCCATTCGAGAATCAATTGAAGCACTCTAGCGCATGCCATGCGAGAACGGTCAATGAACGGCACCTGTGGGCGTAAGCGGGTACTGGCCAACGGCGGGTTACTGGAAGTCCACCTGGGTGCCTGTCAGCAGGCGGTCGTAGACTTCATGTATGCAGCGGGAGCGGTCCTTCAACAGCGTGGTCCAGTTTCGGGACGAACCCGCTTCCCGCCTAGAATCGAGCAAAACCAGAGTGCGGGGTAGGTCGTAATTTTTAATACTGAATAAAAGTCTTAGAAAATGATCGGAACCCAAGCCAGACGCCATTCCTAGGAGGTTTTCATGTCCAGAATATCCCGCAGCGCCCAGAATATCCCGCAGGTTTTTGCGGTATCCATTGCGTTGAGATAATGGACTACATCACTCTTATTCTCGCGACGCCCATCTTGCTGTATCCCTTGGCAGGGCTGCTTGTCATAGCAATTGCCATCTTTGCCGTCGCCGTTGTCCAAGGTCGTGAGGTTAGTTTCTGGCCGCCAAAGATCGGTGCGAAGTCTCCGAAGGCAATCCCTCCAAAGGTTGAGAATTCGCCGGCTATCGGCAACAGCCTATCGTATGTCGAACGGTCGTCTGCGGTATCCGGAGTGTCTGATCACTCAATAACCGGGACATGGTTGTGCCAGTACAAGTACCCTCAGTTGGACGAAATGAGTGGTTGCAAGGCGATGACAACAGAAACACAACTCGTTCGGCTCGAGCAGCAAGGTTCTCTAGTTACTGGAGCCACGATTTTTGCGCTGGCACACCCTGAAAGCTTCGAGGGGAAGATCACGAAGGAACGGTATTTCACTGGGCTCTATTTCAATCAGCAGAATCACCATAGTTACCACGGCGCTTTCCAGTTCGTAATCTCAAATAGCAAACATCGGATGCTAGGGCGATGGGTTGGGTTTAATCGGGAAGGGAACGGCGTAGATTCGGAAGAGTGGCGGTGGGAACGCATTGATGAGAACCCCAACATCTGTGAAATGAACAAGAGCGAGCACATTGCCAAGGCACGAGACCAAGACCTTTTCGCCGTGGTGTCTTTCCTGTGATCGCTAACAGGGTGCTCGTCACGGACACACAGCAGCGGGAGGCCGCTTCGCGGCAGTTGATGCGCGTCGGGCATCTTTGACTTAGCGATCCAGCCGTACGCGCCAGGACTTCGAGCCGAAGAAACTTTGTCTCTAGATCGTTGATTTGTATGGACATTATTTTGTTGTTACTTAAGGGCCATCAATGAACACGCGCCTCATCAAGTTCGCCGCCGTTTTTGCCACAGCGCTTCTTATCGCAGTAGTCGGCGCATATGTTTGGAACTTCGGTGCACGCTGGTCAGACTCACAGGACAAATGGGGCCAGTTTGGTGATTTCGTCGGAGGCACACTTAATCCAGTATTTGCGATGCTGGCTTTCTTGGCGCTACTCTGGTCGATTGCGTTGCAGGCGTCAGAACTCAAACAAGCAACTCAACATCTCTCCGACCAAACACGCCTGGCGTGGGAAGAGGCAGAAGCGAATCGACGAGACAAGATATCTCGCGAACTGCTGGAGGTCATCAAGGACATTGACAAGCGCATTAGCGCGGTTCTAGCGACTGATGTCTCTAAACCTGGAACGGCACCAAGCGTCACGATATCCTATATGGCATTTGAGGCCGAGAGGCTCTCGAACTCGGACGAAACCTCTGCGGCTTACGCGAGCTTCCTAGAGCAGGCGGGGACTAAAAGCTCCATTGTGGAAGCCTCAACCAGAGAGTTGTTGCATCTTGTTGAAAAGATGCGCGAGTTCATCTCCGAATACTCGAACGCAAGGCAAGGCTCTTACGCGCCGGTCATCGTTTATTACGCGGACAAGGTGTTCCATCTCCTCCACCTTGTTCACGACCTAGGCGGGGCGAAGGGCGACACATTCCAGTTCTTCGCTACTGTAGCCGATCCACAAGGGTAGAAATTCGCGGTTGAGCAGGAGGCACCTGATGGCCAATCGGCATGCGGATCCGCAGTGGGCGTTTTAGCGCCATATGAATGACTGGTATCAAGATGTCTGTATGACCGGTTGCAGCCTACGGCGGGTGCTCGTTTTGACAAAGTGCCAACCACAAAGTTGCCCGTCGATCCCTGGTTGCAAGTGACCGGTATGGAGCGGGCAGATCGCAAACGGGTAGACCCGCTATGCGTCTTTTGCCGGCACAGGGTTGCACAAAGCGTCACGCCCTCACCACTGGCATATCCGCCACACAGGTCGTATAGCCAGGTGTACGACGTTCCTGCTTCATCGACCAGGCTCGGCGATCACCCGCAAGGCCTGCACTGCCCATGTGTACCGTACCCCGGCCATAGCGCCGGTTCAGGGTGTCTAGCGCGCCCATCAGTTTGGTGCGGTCCTCCACTCGGTCATCTTCCAGTAAGCGTATAGCCGCGGCATATTGATTTGACTCCGCCGTTTGCCGACCATCGCGTGTATGGTGAACATGGTGGCGACGATCTACTGCGCGGTGGCTGAGCAATTGGCTCGCTGGATGCGCATGGGTATCAGGATGGCATATTGCTTTGCAGGTGCGCTGGTGTCGGCGTTCAAGAGAGCTGGCGTGAACTCGATTTCAGCCAGCACGCTGCCAGCGGTGTGGCAACAGTTCATCAATCCGACTGTTGAGTTGCGTGGGCAGTCTGGTCAAGATGTCCTTGAGATAGGCAAAGGGGTCATGCCCGTGGAGCTTGGCCGATTGCAGCAGGCTCATCACCACGGCGGCACGCTCGCCGGCCAGCTGGCTGCCTATGAACAACCAATTTTTGCGACCAAGGCCCCAGGGCCGCATCTGGTTCTCGATCCAATTGTTATCCACTGGCACAGCGCCGTCTTTCAAGAACTCCGAGAGTGCCTGCCAGTGGTTCAGGCTGTAGTCGATCGCCTTGGCAATCGCGCTGCCGTCGGGCACTCGAGTGCGTTCAAGTCGCAACCAAGCGTGCAGTTCTTCCCACAGTGGCCTGCTGCGTTCCTGGCGCATCTGCAGTCGCTGCTCGCAACTCAGGCCCCTGGCATTGGATTCAACGCGGTACAACCAAGCAATTCGCCCGATGGCCTGAGCCGCCACAGGGCTGGCGTTGGCCTTGAACAGTTCGTCAAACTTCCTCCTCGCGTGAGCCAGACAATTTGCAGTCTTGCGCCCCTCAAGGGACATGGTGGCATCGTAGCCAGAGTACGCATCAACAACCAGGGTCCCTGTCCAGCCTTTGAGGAACTCGTGCGGGTACTTACCTCCACGCCCCTCGCAGAAGTCGTACACCACACCCGGCATATCTTCGAATGCTCCCCTGGCGTAGGCCCACATGTAGGCTTTTTTGGTCTTGCCCGCACCCGGCTCAAGCAAGCCGATGGGCGTTTCGTCGGCGTGCAGCACGCGCGAGCCGAGTACGAAAGCCCGGTGTGCATCAAACAAGGGCAACAACTGCGCCCCGGTTTGGCCGCCCCAGGCAGCCAGCGTCGAGCGCGGCGTGCGCACTCCAGAGCGGGCGTTGATCTGCTCCTGCCGGTAGTACGGCATGTGGTCACAGAAGCGGCTGACCACGGTGTGCGCTTGCAGGCCCGGCGTGGGCAGCGCGTTGTCGAAGACTTGGGAAGCAGCAGGCTCCTGCACCATCAGCTGACAGCACCGGCAGGCCCACTTGCCCCGGATCTGACGCTGCACGAAGAATTGCGCAGGCACGATATCCAAACGTTCGCTGATGTCCTCGCCCACGCGCACCATGGGTTGGCCGCACTCTGGGGATGGACAGTTGGTATTTTCAGGCTCAACTCTGGTATCCACACGCGGCAAGTGTGGCGGCAGTGCTTCGCGTTTGGGTTGGCGGCGTGGTTGCTTGTCTGGTGTCCCCCGGTCTTGGGTCGAACCACTGGGCTGCAAGGCGGCCAGTTGCGCCTCCAAGCTAGCTTGGTCAGCGGCCAGTGTCTCTTCGAAGAGGCAGCGCTGCTCGGCACTCATGCGCTCGGTCTTGGCGCCAAACTTCCAGGCCTTGAGTCTGGTCAGTTGGAAGGTGATGCTTTCGATCTTGGCGTCGCGCCACTTGATGGCTTGGGCATCAGCGTTGATGCGTTTGGCTTGTTCAGCAATGTGTTTGTCTTGCTCGCTGATCTGGGCCAATAGTTGCCCTGCAAAAGACGCCCATTCGCTGGGGTTCAGAGCTGAAATATCCTGGACTTTTATTGCATGCACATCGAGCATGCACGAACTATAAAACGCCTCAAATGGTCACGATATTGGGGGATATTCCAATTGATTTTTAGTGCTTCTTTAGGCGTAATTACATACGCGTAATCACCCTCATTTGTTCCAGTCTCTGCCAGGGAAGTCCCAGTACCAAAGCATCGAATTGTTGCTTTGTCAAAGTCACGGGAGCCGTACTGTGCGCATCAGATTGCGGCCACACGAAGCGCCCCACATTGAGCCTGCGCGATGCACACCACACGCCAAACCCATCGTGCACCAGCAACTTGATGCGTGTGGCACGCGCGTTGGCGAACAGGTAACCGTGGTGGGCCTGGGCCGAGCCAAACACCTGCACAACACGGGCAAGCAAACGCTCGCTTCCTGCACGCATGTCCATGGGCCCCACGGCCAGCCACAAGGAGTCGATGCGGATCATCGCAACCACTCGCGCAACCAAACGCCACAAACGCCTGCCAATTGGCTTGGCCAGGTCACCGTCACCGTGGCTGTTCCACGGCGCAACTCCATCCGGATTTCGCCAGTGGCTTGTGCGGGCGCTGCGGGCGCTGCGGGCGCTGCGACTTCAGTGCTGGATTGCAACGTGACCGGAACAAACGCCAGCGGCTGCGCAACCAAGCTTCCTTGACTGTGTTCACGTAGCCAACGGTGAACGATGTTGGCATTGACGCCATGCTGCATGGCCACCCCAGCTATGGAGGCATCTGCTCGGGCGCATGCCGCAACCACTTGAAGTTTGAGTTCGGGGCTGTAATAACGCCTCTTGGGGGTGCGAGCTTCGCTCGCCATGGTGTGCATGATGTTCATCGCGCACACTATCTCAACCTTTCAGCCACTATTCAAGATGTGACTGGCCAGACGCTTACATCTTCCAGGTCAAGCTCCCCCTGTTGATGGCTTTGCGGTTGCAAGTCCAAGAGCATTACGCCCGCTTTGGCGTACAGGTAGCCAGGACGATAGATAACGTTGAGTCCAGCGAGCACGGCACCGACGATCAGCGCGGTGTCGGCACTGGGACGTCTAAGTGGCACGGTCAGCGATCGGCTGTACTGCGGCCCTTTGCGAAATGGACTGGTATGAATGAAGACCAGAACCTGGCATGCTGCGGATTCCTGCCTGCGTGCCTTTTGCGCTGCACGGGACGCAAACTCTGTTACCGCTTCAGCCAGTTGGTGAAGTTCGGTTATGGCATGGCCAAAGGACCGGGTGCAGGCAATCTCTTTCTTGGGTGCGGGTGAGTGATCCAGATCTATGCAGGGTGTCCCCCGCAGTTCCAGAACGGTTCGCTCCAGCACGACAGAGAACTTTCGCCGAATGGTGCCGGGATCGATTTTTATCAGATCCAGGACGGTGGTGACGCCACCTTCATTCAACTGCTTGCCAATGCGGCGCCCAACGCCCCAGACTTCACCGACGTCGGTTGCGCCCAGAGTTGCGTCCAATTCATCCTGGTCCAGGACTTCAAGATTGCAAACCTGGGCTAACTTTTCTGGGTAGCTGCCTGGCTTTCTCTCCGCAGTTTTGGCGATATGGTTGGCCAGTTTCGCTCGGGTCTTGGTGGATCCGATGCCCACCCCGCACGGAATACCCACCCACTGCAGGATTCTTGAACGGACCTTGTGACTGCGCTCCACCAGGTCACCCCGCACCCCGCTGAGGTCAATGAAAGACTCGTCAATGGAATAGATCTCCTGCTGGGGACCCAGTTGTCCGGCAAGGCTCATCATCCGATCCGACAGGTCACCGTACAGTGCGAAGTTGGCAGAAAGGGCGACCAGTCCAGCGCCCTCGGCCAGATGCTTGATCTGAAACCAGGGAGCGCCCATCTTGATGCCAAGCGCCTTTGCTTCATTGGAACGGGCTATCGCACAGCCATCGTTGTTGCTGAGGACGACAACCGCAATGCCTTCAAGACTGGGACGAAATACGCGCTCGCAACTCACGTAGAAGTTATTGCCGTCAACCAAGGCGTACATGGAGGGTGCGTTACTTGGCGATGCGGTTGAGCAGTTGCACCGTCATTTCGTCTGGTAGTCCCCGGTAAAAGGCATCCAGCGCCGCTTGAAAGATGGAGGCTTCTGGATCCGCGAATTTGAAAAGTGTCATGCAGGAACGAAATTTGAGGTAGTCGGGATCGTGCAGGATGTCTTGCGCAGATGTACCTTTGTGATCCAGCATGATTTGTGTGCACTGTTTCAGGCGCTGTCCAAGAACGGGATGTGCCAAGTACAGCGCTGCTTCGGATAGATTCTCGATCCCATAGAAGCGGGCAGTTGAACTTCGTCCAAGGTCGCGCAACTGTGGAAAGATGAACCACATCCAGTGAGAAGTCTTGTTGCCTGCCCGGAGTTCCTTCAAGACCTGATCAAAGACAGGCTCTTGCGCATCCAGAAAACGTTGGTAATCCATTTCTTAGGTTCTCCTCACAAACATTGACGCTATGCCGGAAACAGCTTGATCGAACCGGTCACCACACCCCATACCGCAACGGTCTGACCGTCCTTGGGAACAATGTCGGGAAAGGTCGGGTTGGCCGCCTTGAGCTTGATCTTTCCAAACTTCTTGTACAACTGCTTAACCGTGAATTCTCCATCCACGGTGGCGACTACGATGTGACCATCACGGGGACGACGGCCGCGGCTCACGACCACGATGTCGTTGTTGAAAATGCCCAATTCCATCATTGACTGGCCGCTGACCCGCATGAAGTAGGTATCTTCACGCTCAGTGCCCAGCAACGCAGCCAGATCAATCCGTTCAGCCCCAAGATCTTCTGCGGGAGATGGGAATCCAGCACAAACCTGGTTCTCCAGGTACTGGACTAGCATCGGAGCACTCTTGGCGGGGACGGGTGTCACTTTCTTTGCATTGCTGTACATTTATCCAGTATATTTGAACTTCGTCACCTGTTGTCCAGAATTTGTGATTTATGCAATGCGTCTTCTCGCGGTCCTCCTAGTCTGCCTAAGCATCCCGTGCCACGCCGGCACCATCGAGGGACGAGTTGTGGGCGTTGCCGATGGCGACACGGTGACTGTGCTTGATGCAGAAAACGTACAACACAAGATTCGTCTGGCAGGAATTGACGCCCCCGAGAAGAGCCAACCTTTTGGGCAAAGATCAAAGCAAAGCCTTAGCGAACTTGTTTTCTCCCGGTCGGTGATGGTGGAAACCGGTAAGACCGACCGCTATGGACGCGAAGTGGGAAAGGTGCTGGTCGACAGTATTGATGCCAACCTGGCACAGGTACAACGGGGACTGGCGTGGCATTACAAGGCCTACGAGGGCGAACAGACAGCCACGGATCGGGTGGTGTACTCCGATGCTGAAAGGTTTGCCAGGGTTGCGCAAATGGGCTTGTGGAGGGACGCAAATCCAGTAC
>CAZMXB010000187.1:6378-10123 GCA_964569855.1 uncultured Rhodoferax sp. | reverse complement strand
GCGGCCTTCCATGCTCAGCGCGCGGATGGCCGAGCCGGCGAACTCGATGGTGTATCCGGTGCCGCCCGCGGTACCGATTTTGCCGATGATGGCCAGAACGATGTCTTTGGCAGTGACGCCGCGCGCCGTGATGCCTTCGACCTTGACCAGCAAGTTTTTGGCCTTTTTTGCCAACAGGGTTTGCGTGGCCATCACGTGCTCGACTTCGCTGGTGCCAATGCCGTGTGCCAGTGCGCCGAATGCGCCATGGGTCGAGGTATGTGAGTCCCCGCACACCACGGTCATGCCCGGCAGCGTGGCGCCGTTTTCCGGGCCAATGACGTGGACGATGCCTTGGCGTTTTGAAAGGAAAGGAAAGTAGGCGGCGGAACCAAACTCGGCAATGTTGCTGTCCAGCGTCGTGACCTGCTCCTTGCTGGTGGGATCCGTGATGCCGTCATAGCCGCGGTCCCAGCCGGTAGTGGGGGTGTTGTGGTCGGCAGTGGCGACGATCGAACTGACCCGCCACACTTTGCGTCCCGCCTGGCGCAGACCTTCAAATGCCTGGGGACTGGTGACTTCGTGCACCAGATGCCTGTCGATGTAGAGAACGGCGGTGCCGTCGTCTTCGGTGTGGACGACGTGTTCGTCCCAGAGCTTGTCGTACAGGGTGCGTGCCATGTGGGGTCTTTCAGTCAAGCTTTCCATTTTATACAAGCGCGGGCCAACGCTGATCGGTGGCCGGTGGAGTGCGGCAGGACGGGTTGAAGCCGCGCATCCCTTGACCCACCATCAAGCCGGCATAGGCGGCTGTTTGAACTGCGCTGGCCCAGGTTACCGGTGTCTATTGCAAGCTGCCAAACGCGGGGTCAAAGTGGTGCATCAGTCAAAAAATCGGGCCTGGGCCCAGGCAACACCGGAAGCGTCCTTGGCCGACAGCTTGGGGGCTTCGCCCAGGTCGGGCCAACGGATATTGAGAAATGGGTCGTTCCACGCAATGCACTGTTCGTGTTCCGGTGCATAGTATTCGGTAGTCTTGTACAGGAACTCCGCAGCGCCCGACAACACGACAAACCCATGGGCAAATCCGGCGGGAACCCAGAATTGGGCCTTGTTGTGTTCGGACAACACGGCGCCCACCCATTGGCCAAACGTGGGCGACGCGCGGCGCAGATCAACCGCGACATCAAAAACTTCCCCGGCAACCACCCGCACCAGCTTGCCCTGCGGTTTTTGGATCTGGTAATGCAGTCCGCGCAATACTCCGTGGGCCGAGCGTGAATGGTTGTCTTGTACGAAGTCCGTTGTCACGCCGGTCTGCTCCGCGAACACCCTGGCGTTGAAGCTCTCAAAGAAAAATCCGCGCGCGTCTCCAAACACTTTGGGCTCGATCAGCATGACGTCCGGAATTTCGGTGGGAGTGACTTTCATGGGTGGCTTCCTTCCTTGAGCAGTCCCAACAGGTATTGGCCGTAACCGTTTTTGGCCAAGGGTTGGGCCAGACGCGACAGTTGCTCGCTGTCAATGAAGCCGTTGCGCCACACAATTTCCTCCAGGCACGCAATCTTGAGACCCTGACGTCGTTCCAATGTGGCGATGAACTGACCGGCCTCCAGCAGGCTGTCGTGGGTCCCGGTGTCCAGCCAGGCGTAGCCACGCTGCATGATCTGAACGCTGAGTTGTTGGTGCGCCAGGTAGGCCTGGTTCACCGCGGTAATCTCCAACTCGCCACGGGCGCTGGGTTTGACCGCCTTGGCAATATCGACTACCTGTTTGTCGTAAAAGTAGAGACCGGTGACCGCGTAGTTGCTTTGTGGCTGAGCCGGCTTTTCTTCGATGCTGCGGGCTCTGCCTTCACCGTCAAATGCCACGACGCCGTACCGCTCCGGGTCATGCACGTGGTAGGCAAAAACTGTCGCTCCCAGTTGCTGCGCGTCAGCGTTGCGCAGAAGGATTTGCAGGTCGTGACCGTAGAAGATGTTGTCACCCAGTACCAGCGCGCTGTCATGGTTGCCAATGAATGTGTCTCCAATGATGAAGGCCTGGGCCAAGCCGTCCGGGCTGGGCTGCACCGCGTATTGCAGGTTGATGCCCCACTGGCTGCCGTCACCCAGCAATTGGGCAAATCGCGGCGTGTCCTGGGGCGTGCTGATGATCAGAATGTCGCGTATGCCAGCCAGCAGCAAGGTGCTCAGCGGGTAATAAATCATGGGCTTGTCATACACCGGCAACAGCTGTTTGCTGATGGCCAACGTGGCCGGGTGCAACCGCGTACCGGAGCCTCCGGCCAGGATGATGCCCTTGCGGGAGGTTGCGTGGGTTTTAGCGGATGCGGCCATAGTCGATTTCATTCAGCATGCGAAGGACGCCTGTTTGCCACGCGGGCAGGTGCAGGCCAAAGTTCTTTTGAAGTTTGCGGGTGTCCATACGGGAGTTCTGGGGACGTTTTGCAGCCGTAGGGAAAGCCGTGGTAGGCACCGGTTTGACCTCATTTACTACCATTTTAATAGCAGGTTGTGCAGATTCCACGAGGGCCAATACGTATTTTGCGTACTCATACCAACTGGTGAAACCACTGGCGCAAAGGTGGTAGGTGCCGGCCAGGCGGGTACCTGACTCTGGTGCATCCGGGCTGAAGACGCGGTGAATCGCAAGCGCCGTCACGTCGGCCAGCAGATCGGCACCGGTTGGGGCGCCGATCTGGTCGTCAATGACTTGCAAGGTATCGCGCTCACTCGCCAGTCGCATCATGGTTTTGGCGAAATTGCCGCCACGGGCAGCATAGACCCAACTGGTTCTGAAGATCAGGTGCCGTGCGCAGCGGGCGACGGCCAGCTCGCCTTCCAGCTTGGTGCGACCATACACGCTCAGTGGACCGGTCACATCATCTTCTTGCCAGGGTTCTGTCCCACTGCCGTCGAAAACATAGTCCGTGCTGTAGTGCACCAGCCAGGCGCCCAGCTTGTGGGCCTCATCGGCCAAAACACCTGGGGCCAGCGCATTGATGGTATGGGCCGATGCGGACTCGGTTTCAGCCTTGTCCACCGCCGTGTGGGCGGCAGCATTGACAATCACATTCGGCCGAACCTGGCGCACCGTTTGTGCCAGTCCCTCCAGCTGGGTCAGGTCGCCACACAGTCCGTCGGGATTGCTGGACGCATTACGGCCCAGCGCAACCAGTTCACCCAAAGGCGCCAGACTGCGCTGCAACTCCCAGCCGACCTGGCCGTCGCGGCCGAGCAACAGGATTTTCATGCTGCAACGGCTGTTGCTTCTTGAGTCGTCGGGGCTCCGTAGTGTGTTTGAACCCAGTCACGGTAGGCACCACTTTGCACATTTGCCACCCAGTCCTGGTTGCTGAGGTACCACGCCACGGTCTTGGCGATGCCGGTTTCAAACGACTCGGCGGGCTTCCAGCCCAATTCCCTCTCGATCTTGCGTGCGTCTATGGCATAACGCCGGTCGTGGCCCGGGCGGTCGGTCACAAAGGCAATCTGGTCCTGGTAGGGTTTGCCGTCCGGGCGCGGTTTCAAGACGTCGAGCAGGCCGCAAATGTTGCGGACGATGTCCAGATTGGCCTTTTCATTCCAGCCTCCAATGTTGTAAGTAGAGCCCACTTGACCCGCCTCCAGGACCCGCGCGATGGCGCTGCAATGGTCTTTCACAAACAACCAGTCGCGAATTTGCTGGCCGTCGCCGTAGACAGGCAATGTCTTCCCAGCCAGTGCGTTCACAATCACCAGGGGAATGAGTTTCTCGGGGAAAT
>CAZMXB010000187.1:0-6368 GCA_964569855.1 uncultured Rhodoferax sp. | reverse complement strand
CAATGTCTTCCCAGCCAGTGCAATCGCTCGCAACAGCGTCATGTATGGCAAGAGTGACTTCTCGTGTGTATAGCTCTTGGAGCAGTGAGTCGTCAGCACCGGCAGACCATAGGTGTGGTGCCAGGCACGGACAAGATGGTCGCTGGCGGCCTTGCTGGCAGAGTAGGGGCTGTTGGGCTCGATGGCGTGCCGCTCGGTAAAAGCCGCAGCATTCTTGTCGAGTGACCCGAATACTTCGTCGGTTGAAACGTGCAGAAACCGGAAATCGGTCTTGGCTGGAGCAGGCAATTGACCCCAGTAACCGCGCACGGACTCCAGCAACTGGTAGGTTCCGACAATATTGTTCTGTACAAATTCACCCGGACCATGGATGGAGCGGTCCACATGTGATTCTGCGGCAAAGTTCACGATTGCACGGGGTTGGTGCTCCACCAAAAGGTCCGTCACCAGCGTGGCATCACCAATGTCACCCTTCACAAAGACGTGTCGCGCGTCGTCTTCCAGGCTGGACAGGTTTTGCAGATTGCCGGCGTAACTGAGTTTGTCCAGGTTGACCACCGTTTCGTCGGACTTTGCCAGCCAGTCCAACACAAAATTGGACCCAATAAATCCGGCTCCGCCGGTCACAAGAATGGTCATGGAGTGCTTTGTCCCTGAAATTGAAGTCGAGATAATACCCGCCGTCGATTTTCGCACCCATTTGGAGCAGCTTTTTCAATCCCTTTTGCACTTGATGGGGCTGTGTGGCAACGGGGACGGACCGTGCGGACAAATCGCCGACAATTGCCAACTCGATGTTTCGCCGTGCCCGCCGTTGCTTCTTCACCCAATGTCACCAACACGTTCACTTCAATCACCACCGCTGTTTTGGTGGATTCTGGGTGGCACACTTGCTTTGGCACTGATACCCACTGCCTGGTCCGCGCTGGATCTGAGGGCCGCCGCGCTCTTTATGGGGGTCCAGCCGAGCATCCAGGCGGTTCACTGGTGGTGGGTCGAATGGATCAACGCCTATGTACCTGCGGTATTTCGTACCGTGGTGTTCCTGGCCTTGCTGGGCTGGGTCGTCGTGACTGTGCGCCCGTTGGGAAAACGCTGGCGCCTGGCTCTGTCTTTCGTGGTACTGGGTGGGGCCCTGGGGCCAGGCCTGTTGGTCAACAGTGGTTTCAAGGACAACTGGCAGCGTGCGCGTCCTTACCAAGTGCAGGACTTTGGAGGTAGTCAAAAATTCACCCGTGCTGCCGTAATGACCGACCAATGTGACAACAATTGTTCGTTTGTCAGTGGCCACGTGGCGTGTGGGTTTTTTCTGGCTTCGCTGATGCTGGTGCAGCGTCGCCGGCAAGTGTTTTGGGGTGTGGTCGGTGTGGCGTCGGGGCTGGTCATCGGTTTTGCCCGGATGGCCGATGGCGCGCATTGGCTCAGCGACGTGTTGTGGGCCGGTCCCATCACGTTGGTCTGCAGTTGGACGGTGTGGAAATTGCTCTTGCGGGTGTATCCCGAAGTGCCAGATGAACCACTGAAGACGGCCGCATGAAATTGCCGCCCGCAAGCCATGCCCATGGGTGCAATCTGCGTAGAATCCCTTTAGGCTCATAGACATTCGCTCTACTGCAGGGAGACCCATGGAGTTGATCTTTGCTGACGAAGAGGCATCGCCCCCCGAGCACCAGAAGAAACCACCAAAGAAACCCTGGTGCATTTTGCTGGTCGACGATGACGCAGAAGTGCACGCGGTCACGCGATTGGCTTTGAAGGGGTTTGAATTCCAAGGCAGTGAATTGGAGTTGCTCAGTGCCCAGTCGGCACAGGCGGGGCGAGATTTTTTTCACAGCCGGGATGACATTGCCCTGGCCATTGTTGACGTGGTGATGGAAACCGACCATGCGGGTCTGGACCTGGTGCACTATGTGCGCAACACCCTGGAGAACCATCGCACCCGCTTGGTGATGCGCACCGGGCAACCCGGGCAAGCGCCTGAGGACAAGGTCATTCGTGATTACGACATCGACGACTACAAGGAAAAAACCGACCTGACGATCCAGAAGCTGCGCACCCTGCTGTACAGCAAGCTGCGGGCGTACCGGGATTTGTGCATCATTGAGTACCAGCGCGACGGCTTGGCCCGCGTTTTGCACGCAACTGCCATGGTGCAAAACGCTGAATCACTGACGGTTTTCGCAACCGCGGTGCTGGACCAACTGACATCCTTGTTGAATCTGGACCGATCGGCACTGTACTGCATCGTATTGCCCGGCGGTGACAACGGTGAGCACGAGTCCAAGACGATCGCCGCGACGGGTGACTTTGTCCAATACAGCACGGACACCCGTTTCAATGATCTGCCCGAAGTGGTGACACAACGATTCACCCAGGTGTTGGAGCAGAAGTCGGCGCAACACTTCGAAGATGCTTACGTGTTGTACACGGCGGCAAAAAACGGTGGCTGCAACCTGTTGTACCTCAAACACGCCACTGAATTGGGCAAGCTTGATCGGCAACTGCTGGAAATCTACACGCAAAGCGTAGCGATTACTTTTGACAACATCAACCTGCAGGACGAACTGCGTGAAACGCAAAAGGAACTGGTCTATACCTTGGCTGATGCTGTCGAGGCGCGCAGCAAAGATACCTGCGCCCATGTAAAAAGGGTGGCTTTGACCTGCGAAATGCTGGCACGCCTGTATGGTTTGCCCGAGGCCCAGGTCGTGTTGATCAAGACGGCGTCGCCGCTACATGACATTGGCAAAGTGGCCATTCCGGATTCCATCTTGCAGAAACCTGGAAAACTCGACGCTGGCGAATGGGCCTTGATGCAACAACACGCCCAATTCGGTTTGGATATCCTGCGCCGCTCTCACCGTCCGCTGATGAAGTTGGGTGCTGAAATCGCGCTGTCTCACCACGAGCGTTGGGACGGCAGTGGGTACCCCAAGCGCTTGGCGGGAACCGACATCCCGGTTGCCGGACGCATCACGGCCCTGGCTGACGTCTTTGATGCGCTCGGTTCACGTAGAAGCTTCAAGGAACCCTGGTCCGAAGAAGTCGTTGTAAAGACAATTCAAGAGGGTCGCGGCACCCAGTTCGAACCCGCGCTTGTGGACCTGCTGTTGGCCAACCTGGACGCGTTCAACGCGCTGCGGCGCGAGTTTCCGGATAGTGTTTAGCCAGGATCTGGCGGTGCGCCGCTCGGGGTCAAACCTTCACGGACCGTGGGATAGCGAAGCCGTAATCCCAGTTCGCGTTTCATGCGGCTATTGTTCATGCGCCGGGATTCGGACATAAAACTCAACAACATCAGGGGCAATTGATCTGCGGCTGCCGACCGTGCAATCCGTGGGGGACGGGGCAGTTCAAAAAGGTGGGCGGCCAAGTCAAAGTAGTCGCCCATTTTCATGCAGGTGTCGTCATTGATGTTGTAGGTTCGCTGCGGCGCACCGCGCCACAATGCCCGGCAGCATGCGCGTGCCAGATCGTCCGCATGGATGTGGTTGGTGTAAACATCGTCCTCGTCGCGCAAGACGGGAACTCCCTTCAGCAGCCGCGCGCGGGGTGTTCCGCTGTCACGGTCCTGGGCATAAATCCCGGGTATGCGCAAAATGCTGACCCGGGTAATGGCTGAACGCCCCCAAAAGCGCATTCGGTTTTCTGCGTCTACCCGCCTGTGGGCGCGGGGTGTGTGGGGGTCGACGGTACGCGTCTCGCTAACCCAGTCACCCGAACAATCACCGTACACGCCGCTGGTCGAGCCATAAACCGTGCAAACGGGCGACTGTCGAAGCCGCAAAGAACGCACCAGCGTATGGGTTCGGGTATCGGACCAACCCTCCGAGGGCGGAGGCGCAAGGTGGATCACACGCGTGGCAAGTCCGGACAAACGAGCGATCGTCGCGGGGCGGTCCAGATTGCCAACCAATGCGCGGATACCCAAGGCGCGCATTTCAGGTACACGTGCGGCTGTCGAGGTGAGTGCCAGCAACTGAACCCGCGGCACCAATTGCCGGGCCACTCGTAAACCGACATCGCCACAGCCCACGATCAACACACGTTCGCGGCGAAAACGGGCAGGCAATGCGCCGAGGGGGTTCTGGATTGAAGGCAAAATCAAAGTCTGTCTGAAAAAGAGAGTTCCGAGGATACCTACAACATGACGTCAAGCGATGCGGTTCAGTTACTTTATTCCGTTCTGGTGCAGCCTAGTGGGCGTACTTTCAACGTCGCCGGGGGCGAAGCCGTTTTACCGGCAGGCATTCGCCAGGGCATTGGTCTGCCGTATGGCTGCAAAGACGGCGCCTGTGGGTCCTGCAAATGCAGACTACTGTCCGGGTCGGTCCACCACGGTACACACCAGACCAAGGCGCTGAGCGAAGAAGAAGAGGCCAATGGTTTTGTACTCACCTGCTGCGCCGTACCAGAGTCTGACTTGGTACTTGAATCCCGCCAGGTAACCGAAGTTGGCGCGATGCCCATCAAGAAGATGCCGACACGCGTTACTTCCATGACCAAAGTATCTGTCGACGTGATGGTCTTGCAGTTGCAGTTGCCTGCCAACGAACCATTTGGCTATCGCGCCGGGCAGTATGTGGAATTCATTCTGCGCGACGGCTCGCGGCGCAGTTACTCGATGGCCAATGCGCCCCATCTGGGCCCCCATGTCGAGTTGCATATCCGGCACATGCCGGGCGGCAAGTTTACGGACCACGTTTTCGGAACCATGAAAGAGAAGGAAATCCTGAGGGCTGAGGGCCCGTACGGGAGTTTCTTTCTTCGGGAAAACACCAACAAACCCATCATCCTGCTCGCCTCCGGCACCGGCTTTGCGCCGATCAAGGCATTGATTCAACATATGCAACACCAAGGCGTCACACGGCCGGTGACCCTGTATTGGGGCGGACGACGCCCCGCCGATCTGTACATGGACGCCTGGGTGCAGGCGCAAGTTCTCAGCATGCCCAACCTGGCGTATGTACCAGTGGTATCCGATGCGAAAAGTGAGGACCGGTGGACCGGCAGAACCGGTTTTGTTCACCGCGCGGTGCTGGAAGACGTTGCCGACCTCAGCGGGCACCAGGTTTATGCCTGCGGAGCACCGGTGGTCATCGAGTCCGCCCGCAGGGACTTCTGCAAATTGGCTCACCTGCCAGAAGAGGAACTGTTCGCTGACTCCTTCACGTCAGAGGCGGACAAGGCACATCCCTGATTCCCGCCTGGCCTCTCCTGCACACCGGCAGAGGTATGCGGGTCAGGCCGGTTGCCGTCCTTGTGTCCACTCGCTCATGACGATGGCCAACACGACCAAGGCCGCGCCAAGGGCCGCTCGTGGCGTCAACCCTTCGGCCAGCCATGCCCACGCGAATGCGGCTGCGAAAACAGGCTCCATGGCGTAAATCAACGCTGCTTTGTCGGCGGATACGTGCTTTTGTGCCAGGGCCTGCAAAAACAACATGCCAGCTGTCGCCACAATTCCCAGGAAGATGATTCCGGCGACGATGGCAGGGCTCAGCCGACTGGGCAGCGTCCAGGCCGTGTTGGTGTTCCAGGCGTCCAGCGCCAGCCAAACCGCACCCAGCAGAGCCATCCAGAGCACTTGTGTCGCTGCCAGTTCCTGCGGCTCGTGGCGCTGGGTTCGCTGTGAAAGCACAATGACATAGATGGCGTAGGCCAGCGCCGACAAAACCGTCGCTGCGTCGGCCAGCAGATGGGCTCCTCCATCCCACGACATCAAGGCAATGCCGCCACACGCCACGCAGGCAGCCACCAGTGTCATCAGGTGAGGGCGCGCGCCCAGGGCAATGCCGAGCAGGGGCACCATCAGGACATTCAGGCTGGTCAGGAACGCGCTGCGGTTGGAAGAGATGAACTCCAGGCCATAAGCCTGGGCGACGTAGGACACCAGGGCCACGGCGCCCAGCACGGCCCCGTCGCGCCAGGTAGTCCAGCGCGCTCGCATGGCCGAAGGTGCCATGACAACCGCCGCTGCGAGAAACCTCAGGGCAGAGACCTCGGCCCCACTCAGCTGGGCAGTGACCATTTTGATAACCGGAAAGGTCGCGCCCCAAACCAGGGTCACCAACACCAGTGTGATGACGTAAATGTTCATCAGGCTGTCGCTGGCCCGGGATACGGGCCGACTAAGCGCTTATTCGCCCAAATAGGCCGCACGGACCCGTGGATCGGTCAACATTTCTGCGGCGTCACCCGACATCGTGACAATTCCGGACTCCATCACGTATCCGCGGTTGGCCAAAGCCAGGGCGCGGCTGGCGTTTTGTTCAACCAGCAAGACCGTTACCCCCTGTGCATAAACGTCTTTCACCACTTCAAAGATCTTGTCGACCATGATGGGCGACAGGCCCATGGAGGGCTCG
>CAZMXB010000186.1:0-10148 GCA_964569855.1 uncultured Rhodoferax sp. | reverse complement strand
AAGGAGCCGTTGTTTGACACGGTCGATACCTTGAAAGACACGCTGCGCATCTTCAGTGAGATGGTCGGCGGCCAGTTGAACCCCGCCACCGGCGTCAAGGAAGGCGGCATCACCGTCAACCCCGTGCCCATGGAGCAGGCCGCGCTCAAGGGTTACGCCACCGCCACCGACCTGGCCGATTACCTGGTCAAGAAGGGCCTACCGTTCCGCGATGCCCACGAGATCGTGGCCCACGCTGTCAAGGCTGCTACGTCACACGCCTGCGACCTGTCCGAACTGCCCTTGGCCGTGCTGCAGGAATTCAACCCGCTGATTGAGAAAGATGTCTACGCATGTTTGAGCCTGCGCGGCTCGCTGAACGCGCGCAAGACGCTGGGCGGCACCGCGCCGGTGCAGGTTCATGCCCAGATCGCGCGGCATCGCGGGCGATTGGGCTAGCCGCTGATCGGCCAAAGGCAAACCACTTCATTTTTGATAGCAAACTAGTTAATATTCACGAGGGCTCACTCCACTTTTTGACCTGCGGCGTCTGGCGACACCATCCGGACATCCATGCACCCCCCCTGCGCACCTGAGACATGTCTTTTTCAATTCGCCGTCTGACTGGTTTACTCGTGGGGCTGCTGTTGGCGTGCCCGGCGATGGGTGGCGAAGGCCATGGTCTCGATGTGCATGAACTGGCAGACCAGGCCATTGTGCTGAGCCGCCATATCGAAGTGCTGGAAGACCCTCAGCAATCCTTGACGCTGGCCGATGTGCAAAGCGCGGTGCACGCCACCCGTTTCAAGGCCGTCGTAGAGCCAGACCGCCAGCTGGGATTTGGCATTACCGATTCGGCCTACTGGCTCAGGCTGCGCCTGCACAACAGCGCCGCAGCCCCCGTGGACGCCATGCTGGAAATTGCCTACCCCCGCCTTGGCCAGCTTGATTTCCACATCCTGTCGGCGGACGGGCGGACGCTCAGCAGCAGAACGGGGCACCTTCTCCCTTTTTCCGAGCGGCCCTACCGCCACCATTTTTTTGTTTTGCCACTCCATATGCCGGCCCAGGCGATACAAACGGTCTGGATGCGCGTACAGACCGGCAACACGATGAACGTCCCGGCGCGCCTGTGGTCGCGTGCGGCCTTTGAGGCCTATGAGCGCAACGACTACGTCAGCCAGGCCCTTTACTTCGGAATCGCCCTGGCGATGGCCCTGTTCAATCTGCTGCTGTTCTTCGCGCTGCGCGACGTCAACTACCTGTTGTACGTCACCTTCGTGACGTCGATGGCACTGACCATGGCGACATTTAATGGGCTGGCGTATGAATTTCTGTGGAGCAATTCACCCGCCGTGACCCCGGTCGTGACGTTTGTCGGACCCTGTCTGGCCATGGTGGCCCTGCTGGAGTTCACGCGCCGCATGCTGAACACCGCCCGCCTGATGCCACGCCTGGACAGCGGACTCAAAGTCTGCATGGTTTTGAACCTGCTGGCGCCCTTGGGCCTGTTTTTCGCTTTTTCCCAGGCCATCAGGCCCGCCTACCTGCTGGTGGCAGTGTCCACCGTGCTGATACTGCTGTCCGGCATCGTCGGCTCCTTGCAGCGCCAGCGCAGTGCGTATTATTTTGTACTGGCCTTTGCCGCACTGTGTGTGGCCTTGTTCATGGCGCAAATGCGCGGCTTTGGCCTGACGCCCACCATGGACACCACCACCAACTACATCCAGTTTGGATCGGCCATCGAAATGCTGCTGCTGGCGTTTGCCCTGGCCGATCGCTTCAATGTGCTGCGCCAGGAAAAGGAGCAAGCGCAAACCGAGGCGATGCAAGCCCAGCAGACCGCCTTGCAAGCCTTGCAGTCCTCAGAGCGCCTCCTGGAAGCCCGGGTGCAGGCGCGCACCACCGAGTTGACGTCAGCCCTCGAACAGCTGCAGCGCACCCGGGACGATCTGGTGCAAACGGAAAAGCTGGCCTCGTTGGGGGCGCTGGTGGCTGGCGTGGCGCATGAGCTCAATACCCCCATTGGCAATGCGCTGACGACGGCTTCCACGCTGCAGCATCGCATGCTGGAATTCGGCAACACCGTGTCCCGTGGTGAACTGCGCCGCTCTGCACTGGACGAAGTGGTGCGCGATGGGCAGGAGATGGCCGACCTGATTACCCGGTCCTGCGAGCGTGCCAGTCAATTGATCAGCAGCTTCAAGCAAGTTGCGGTGGATCAGACCTCGGAGCAGCGTCGGCACTTCGACCTGCGCACGCTGGTCGAAGACAACATCGACGCTCTCAGACCCAGCTTCAAGCGTGCCCCCTGGGTAATAACGATCGACATCCCGAACGGACTCGATTGCGACAGCTACCCTGGTCCTCTGGGTCAGGTGCTGGCCAACCTGGTACAAAACGCTGCTTCGCATGCCTTTTCTGACCAGACACAGGGTCACTTGCGCATCAGCGCCAGAGAAATCGCGGGCAGCATCGAACTACGGGTTGAAGACGATGGCAAAGGCATGGACCCCAATACATTGGCCCATGTCTTTGAACCGTTCTTCACGACCAGGCTGGGCCAGGGCGGCTCGGGACTGGGTCTCTCGGTGTCGCTCAACATCGCCACCGGCATGCTGGGCGGCAGTTTGACCGCCAGTTCCCGGTTGGGACAGGGTAGCTGCTTCCTGTTGCGATTTCCAACCGTTGCACCCGAATTTGCGCGCACAAACACAACCCCGGCAGTGCCTGGCGGCGCACAGCAAACCTAGCTTGGGCTGTACCCGGTCGGTTCGCTCGAACTCATGGGGAAGGTGGCACGTGTGGACGCATTCGAAGTCCTGCGCCAGGCGGGTCTTGCTTCCCGGCCAGGAAGTCGCGGACCAGATCCATCTCCTCTTTCTGCCCGCCCTGCGAAAGCAACTGGCTACGAAGGCGCGCGCAGACCTTGGGGTCCAGCACGTTGGGTGTGAACGACGACAACATTTCAAGCGCCAGCGATTGCGCCCACAGATCGCTGTAATACCCCCCCGCCATGCCGCCAACGATATGGCCGAACGAGGCCCGCAAGATGGTTCCCTCAGCATGGCCGAGCAAGGTCGCAACTTCAAGAGACTTCCACGGTTCAAGAGGTGGGCCAAAGATGCAAAATCGGCCTGTAGCCCTCTAAGAATCAACGAAAGCAGCTACTATTTTTGTAGCAAACAGGGGTCTAAATTACGACATATCCCTGCGCTTTAACTGTTACAGCGGCATGGTTTGGGCCATTTGCCCCCGTCTCATACTGTCAAAGGCCCAGAAATCGGTGGAGACCAACGGCCAAACCAAGCGGGGAGGATGTTGGTTGGAACGGCAATGGAAGTCGGTTCAGGGGCGCCCGCAGTCGTTCAGAACGTGGCGACCAGCAGTGCAGCGTTTGCGGCCCCTCGACTGCGGGGTCCAGCTTAGGGAAGAATTCACTTCCCGCCTAAAATCGAAGCGCATCTTGAGTGTGCCGTTGCGGTCCCCTCATGGCCAGCTTCAGGCCGCATCTTTGACCGGTAAATGTTTAACAAACATCGCGCATAACTCACAAGTTCTACAGCCCATTACCAACAGATAGCGCAGGCATGAAAACATCGTCGAGCATGCAACCCCCTCTCGCCACATCCTCTGCCGCCCCCCCACCCCTGTGGTGCATCCGCCTACGGGCGATCGCCTGGTTTGTGCTGGTTGTCGCGTTCGTGCTCGGACTACCCATCCTCCTTGGTTGGGGCTATGGCCTGCTTGCCCTGCTAGCGCTCGCCGCAGCGGTACTGGCCGTCGCGAGCGCGTGGATCCTTCGACGACTCTTCCCCACCGCTACGGTGAGACCGTTCGCTTTGATCTGGTCGCATGTCCTGCTTGGCTGGACTCTAATCCTTGGGGTCCTGGTCGCTGCGCCGTTCTACTACTTAATGGTTGTCACCGACACCCGGCCGGCCACGGTCCCGCAAGTGGCACTGAACAATGGCTCGAAGCGTGTGGTATTCCAGGGCATGCAGCACATCGGCTCCGAGCACTTCTACAAGGCCGTTATTTACGACGTCGAGAAGGCGTTGTCAGAGCGTTACGTCGTCTACTACGAAGGCGTCCAGACACCCACGCCGGAATCGAAGGCCTTTTTCGAGAAGTTATCGCACGAACTCGTGGGCGGGAGCGACCTTAGCGGAACCTACAAGTCGATTGGCGAGGTCTGCGGGATGAAGTTCCAGCTCGATTACTTTGGCCTGCTGGAAGCTGACAAGGCCGAGCATCCGAAGCGCCACGTCACTGCCGACGTCGATGCAATCGAGCTCAAGGCGGAGTACGAGCGGTTGATGCGGGAGGATCCCTCCTTCGCAAAGGCACATGCGAACGACTTCCAGCCCAAACCCGCGACGAACGACAACGCGTTCATGCTGAAAGCGGTCGAATGGTTGAAGAACGGGAGTGAGGCACAAAAGACGCTCGGTGGCATCGCGTGCCGGGGGCTGTTCACTCTGAGCCAACCTGCGCAAGACAGCCCTCCCGGTCGGATGGAGCCGGTGATTTTGGACTTCCGCAACCGCGCCCTCGCGCAGCGGATCATGCAATCTCAAGAGGACAAGATCTTCATCACCTACGGATCGGCGCACCTGCCGGGCCTTGTTGCGGAGTTGCGCAAGCTAGATTCGAAATGGGCGGTGGGCTCGGTGAAATGGATGCGCACCATTGAGGCCCCCGAACACATTGAGGGAAAACTGCGAGGCCCCGAAAAATGACGACACCAACACCGTCCACACCACCCTCCCCAACACTTGCACGCCGCATGCTCGCCTCGCCCATCGTACGAATCCTGCTGCTCGGGGTCATCCTGGTGGTGATGATCGCATTGAACGGCGACCTGATGGGCAGCTACGGCGCTGAACCAGTCAAGGCCGCACTGCACATCATTGCCATGGCGATCGCCGGTTTAGCCGTGTACATCGGCTATGCGTACTTCTTCGAGCAGCGCACCGCCACTGAGCTCAGCACGCCGGGCATGGGGCGCGAGTTCGGTATCGGGCTCCTGATAGGCGCAGGCCTTTATGCCGCCTGCGAGGCGGTGCTAATGATCCTTGGCATCTACCGCATCGCTGGCTTGAATCCGTTGAGTTACATGCTCCCAGCGATCGCCATGGCGATCAGTTCGAGCGTGTTCGAGGAGTTGTTGTTCCGCGGCGTGCTGTTCCTTGCGGTGGAGAAGTGGTTCGGCAGTTGGGTAGCGCTGGTGGTGTCGTCGCTGGTGTTCGGCCTGACCCACTTGGTCAATCCGCAGGCAACGCTTGAGGGTGCGCTGTTCATCGCCGTCGAGGCCGGCATCCTGCTGGGGGCAGCCGTCATGCTGACACGTCGATTGTGGTTGAGCATCGGCTTTCACATGGCGTGGAACTACACGCAGCAGGCTATCTTCTCAGGCATCGTCTCCGGCAACGATGCTGCACCAGGCTTGATTCGGTCCACCATGAAGGGCCCCGACTACCTGACCGGGGGCAACTTCGGCGTCGAGTCGTCGGTGCTGGCGCTGGTGCTGTGCACCACATCCGGGATCGTGATGCTAGTCATGGCGCACCGGCGCGGGCTGGTCGTACCACCGATCTGGAAGCGCACTGGCTGACCTTGTGCTACTCGCTTTCGGCCCAACAAGCGCATCCACCTGACCGGCTAAGGCGGGCTTCGTGTGCCTCCGCCAGCGGGTGTTGCTCGACGTCAAACTGCATCTTGAGTGCCCGGTTTAGAGCAAGGCGTATGAGCGGAACTAGGCTATTGCCAGTGTAGAGGTGGCAAAACCAATGATGACGCCGCTTTTGTCAAGATATACGCATAGCGGGTATTCTTGACACCCCAGGGACTGGCAACGGTTTTGCGAAAGCCGACCGTCGTTTTAGCCGGAAGCTGCCGCTTGTTTTCAGGGTCAAAAGCTCGGGAGCGATCGTTCACCCAGCACAACAAAAATGTTCCGATTTCTCAATATCAGTGTATCGCGTGTCGGTCCATTTTCGTGATTTCCCCATTTACAAGACTTCGAAGCAGTCGTTAAGGGGCTGCAATCGCCACCTATTTGTTGGCAGCCGGTGGCATCTGGTCCACCATCACTTTCATCATCGACTGCATCATCTCCGTCTGCTTGGCCATCTGACGGTGCGCGCCCATGTCGTCAGGCATGGTTTTCATGCCTTTCATGTCGGCCATTCCAGTGCTCATCGTTTTCATTCCGTCCTGCATGGTTTTTCTGTGTTCGGCCATCAATCTGCTGCGCTCCTCGGGCGTACTGGCGTTCATCATCTTTGCGTGTATCTCATGTATGGCCTTCATCTGGGCATCTATTTTTTCAAGGTGTCCGGGCATGCCCAAGCTGTCGGCGGATGTCGCACCCATGGGCATGGCTGGGGGCGTTGTGCACGCCATTAAATGGCTGGCGGCCGCAAGCACTGCGGCCAGCGGGATGAATCGAACATGGGTCTTGACGAACACCGTTGAGGAACTAACAAAATTGAACGCATCAAGCCAAGGCTGATGGTCCACGACTTGAACTCTTGCGGGGCGTCCGTGGCACCCGGCGCGTGGGGATCGCTCATTTGCGGCCTCGCATGGCAAACCATCCCACGACGCCGGCCACGACGATGGCCTGCAGGACTGTCCCCCAAGGCCCGGCGAAGCCACTCATCCAGCCGCTGTTTCCGTCATCATGCTGTCATGGCCCTGCAGGTTGCTGCGCAGAGATTGCAGGCCTGCGCGCAATGCTTGCAGTGGTCCATCTCATGTTTTGCGCATTCGGCACCACAGGTTTCGCAGGCTGTGGCGCAGAGGGTGCAGACCGCCTTGACATGTTCCCCGCTACGGCCGATGGATGCCGCCGCCAGGCGGCAGATATCGGCACATTCCAGATCCAGCGAGATGCACCGGACCATCGATTGTGGGTCTTCCTCATTCAGGCATGCGGTTGCACACTGGAGGCAAGCCGCCGCGCATTCATTGCACGCACGAAGGCAATCGATTTCTTTTTGACTGAGCATTTGTGATTCCTTAAGGGTTACCGGATATTCGGTCGCCCATCATCCAAAATCACAAATGTCTCGTCAGTGCGCCGGCACCCCCCAAGACAAATCAAGGAAAGTCGATGCACGTGAGTAGGCGGCGTGTCTGGGAGTTGGGTGAATCCATGTCTTCACGCCTTTTCGGGCTATGCACATTCAGCTTTCGTCCGAAATAAACCAGTCCCTTGGCGGAAAAGGCCCTGGCTGTCTTGTGCTTCCCGGCTTCGATCAGTGACTTTGCTGTTGAATGGATTACCAGCCAAGTCGCAAATCCAAACGACTGCTCCCAGCCGTTGCCGGTGTAAAGGCGGCAAGAGGCTTGACACCACTGCCATCTTTTAGAAAAGACGTATTGGAGTCATCCAGCGATCCTCTTAGCCTCAAGCCAAAAGACCGCTGCGGGAAAAACCTATTTGTTTGAGCCTTGTCGCGTGATGGCCGGGGATCGTTACACGACCCGGTGACATCTGCGCAAAGTCGGGGCTGGCTCCTGACGCTCAAGCTTGGCCTGTCAACGTTGACGCAACCGGGCAACTGGAACCGTACGCTGCGGCACAGACAGGACCACCACCGCGCGAATACCGTCGCACAACAGTTGACAGACCGAGCCGCGCGCTCATTCCTTCTTCAACTGAATCAGGAGAAGCATATGAATTCATTGACGGCCCCATCACCCAACACCACAACTGACGACGAAGACATGGCTGAGCAGGCCAACCCTGGCCACGGCATTCCGTCGCAGGACCCGGATGCGGCGGCGCAGACCGCATTGGAACACCAGGATGTCGAACGCGAGGCCAATTCGGTGCTGATCGGTGGCGGCGTGATGGCCGGTGCGGCTGCCGGTGCGGGCATTGGCATTGCCGTAGCCGGACCCGTTGGGGTTCTGGTTGGAGCCTCGCTCGGTGCGGTTGCCGGTGCACTGGGGGGCGCTGCCGCCGGAGCCGCGGCGAACCCGGAGGATTCGAGTAGTGTTGACACTAGGCCTGCGGACAACGTGCACCTCCACATCGACGACAGCGGTGGCGAGGGGCGATCGGTAGTGCTGATCCATGGCTGGCCGCTATCAGCCCAGGCTTGGGAGCCGCAAGTGTCGGTGCTTCAAGCCGCGGGTTATCGCGTGGTGGCGTATGACCGACGGGGCTTTGGGCGTTCAGACAAGCCGGAGTCAAGTTACAGCTACGACACGCTGGCAGACGACCTTCAGCGCGTGATGGTCCAGTGTGGTCTGCACGATGTGACACTGGTGGGTTTCTCGATGGGTGGGGGCGAAGTGGCACGCTATGTCGCACGCCACGGCGAATCGCGCCTGCGCAGCGTGGTATTTGCCTCAGCCGTACCACCATACCTGATGAAGACGGCCGACAACCCCGAAGGCCCGCTCACAACCGAGAAGGCGCAACAAAAGAAGCACGCGCTTGAGCAAGATCGAAATACCTATTTCGACCAGTTCACGCAGAATTTCTTTTCCGCCAACGGGGTGCTCCAGATCACCGAGGCGCAGCGCAGCGAGGCTGTTGCCATCTGTCAGCAGTCTGCGCAGCATGCGGCCTTGGCATGCATGGACTCGTTCAGCACCACCGACTTCCGGGAAGACCTGAAGAAGCTGACAGTGCCAACGTTGGTGATTCACGGCGATGCCGACGCGATCGTACCCATCGAGGGCTCGGGCCTGCGCACCCACCGCGCCGTGCCCCACAGCCAACTGGTGACGGTGAATGGTGCCCCCCACGGGCTGAACCTGTCCCATGCGAAGGCATTCAACGATGCGCTGCTTGCGTTCCTGCGGACGCATCCCTGAAGAACAGCCATCGGTCGGATCAGTTTTACGGATTTCTCCTGCCCAATTCAAACCCTACAAGGATCTTTCATGCCGCAAAAAGCCTGGAGCGCCAAGCGCGAACGTCAGTACACCCACATCAAGGACAGCCTGCTGGAAGGCGGCAAGCCTGAGTCTGTGGCCCAAGAGATCGCGGCGCGGGTCGTCAACAAGGAGCGGGCGCAACACGGTGAATCGCTGACTGCCAGCGCCTCTTCGATCAACGACATGTCTGCCAGTCGGCGTGGAGGCTTGCGTTCCCACCAGGGCCCGGGTGGTCGAACCGTGCTTCAACTTCGCAATGAGGCCCGTCAGCGCGGGCTGAAGGGGCGCTCCGCAATGAACAAAGCGCAGCTTGAAACTGCCCTCGCGATATGACTACACCACCACCCCTCACTCCTGACACGGTTAGCCCCGAAAGCCCTCCGGTGGCCGCAGCAGAAGCGCGAACCGTTGCACCTTTGCTGGTCAGCAGCATAGAAGCAGTGGCTCAATCGCGGCTGTTTACAGTGCCTGTGGATGCGACGCTCGTTGAAGTGGCGGTGCGCTTATCCGGCGCGCAAATCAGCGTAGTGCTGGTCTGTGATGCGGCGGGTGCAGCAATGGGAATCATCACCGAAACCATACTCGTTAGGCGCTTGGGTATGGGGCAGGCCGACTTCTTTACAACCCATGCCGGAGACGTGATGACGCAAGATTTCACGACCTGTGCGCCAGAGGAGCTACTGTCCGATGTGCTTGCAACGATGCACACGCGGGGCCTCATTCACGTGCTGCTAATCGGTGCTGACGGCAAACCGACGGGTGTTCTGAATGCACGTGATGGCCTACGCGCCCTATTGGCTGCCGGCAACCACGAAGAGGCGCTATTGCGCAACTACGTGATGGGCATTGGCTACCAATGACAACACGAACGTGAGCGTCACCCAGATCAAGCCCATTGTCCTGATCACTGGTGCCAGCGGCAACCTGGGTCGCTCGGTGGCCCAGGCCTTGGGTGGTGACTACAAGATAGTCGGCCTGGACCGTGAGGCCAAAGAGGTAGCTCTGGCCAGCAACCACTTCCCCGTTTTGGCTGTTGATCTCGGCACCGATGAATCGGTAGTGCTGGCGCTTCAGGCGTTTCGCGCGGCCCACGGTTCGCACATTGCCAGCGTGGTGCACTTGGCCGCCTACTTTGATTTCACCGGTGAAGATAACCCACTGTACCAATCGGTCAACGTGGACGGGACGCGGCGTTTGTTGCACGCGCTGCAGGGCTTTGAGGTAGACCAGTTTCTGTACCCCAGCACCATGCTCGTTCATGCGCCCTG
>CAZMXB010000185.1:2572-10224 GCA_964569855.1 uncultured Rhodoferax sp. | reverse complement strand
CACTGGCGCGTGATGGCGGACCTGGCCCTGCTGAGCCTGTTCGCGGGCCTGTACAGCGTGCCCATGTATGCGCTGATCCAGTTGCGCAGCCAGGCCACGCACCGCGCCCGCATCATCGCTGCCAACAATATCCTGAACGCCTTGTTCATGATCGGCAGCTCGGTGATTGCCGGTGCATTGCTCAAGAGTGGCTTCACCATCCCGCAAATCTTTTTGTTCACCGGCCTGGCCAATGCGGTGGTGGCCTTTTACATCTTTATGCTGGTGCCCGAATACCTGCTGCGCTTTGTGGCCTGGGTGCTGTCGCACTTCATTTACCGCTTCCGCGTACACGGCGATGAGCACATCCCCACCACTGGCGCGGCGATTCTGGTGTGCAACCACGTGAGCTTTATCGACGCCGTGCTGCTGATGGCGGCCAGCCCCCGGCCCATTCGTTTCATCATGGACCACAACATCTTCAAGGTGCCGGTGCTGGGCTGGCTGTTCCGTCTGGCCAAGGCGATTCCGATTGCCCCGCGCGCCAAAGACCCGCAGGCTTACGAAGCCGCCTTTGATGCCGCATCCGCGGTTTTGAAAGAGGGCGACCTGCTGTGCATCTTCCCCGAAGGCGGCATTACCCGCGACGGCACGCTGCAAGAGTTCAAGGGCGGCATCATGAAGATCCTGGAGCGTACCACCCGGCAGGGCACCGCCGTGCAGGTGGTGCCAATGGCGCTGACCAATCTGTGGGGCTCGTTCTTCAGCCGCGTAGAGCAAGGCGGTGCCATGGTGCGGCCATTCCGCCGCGGGCTGTTCAGCCGCGTGGGGCTGAATGTGGGTGTGCCAGTTTCTGCCCAGGACGTGCAGCCTGAGCTGTTGCGTGCACGGGTGCAACAGCTGCTCAGGGATTGATCCAATGCGCTGCTATTTTGATAGCGGCTTGCGTAGATTTCACGAGGGCTAGCGACACTTTTCGCCACCATGCTACTACACCGGGTGTCGAGCACCAACGGGGGGCCAGACCGGCGCATGGGTCCCGGGAGGAACCGAAGGACGACTCCAGTGCGCCGGCGTGCGCGACAACTGGGCACTGGGTCGCACGGCCACAAGGTCTCCAAAACCGCTGGCGTAGTTTTCCAGATAGGCCTGCGGTGAGGTTGGCGCAACCGAAAACCCAGAGACTACGCGCCCCAAACCGCGCAACCAGCACGCCGTTTGTGCCAGCGACACACGTGCGTGCCAGCTCCCGCCCTCCTGCAACTGCCGGGCTTTGGCGGCGCAAGCCGCGAATGCCATCAGATAACCGGTGGCGTGGTCCAGGATTTGCATGGGCAGCGCTTTGGGGTGCGCAACCCCCGCCGCCTCGGCTTCAGCCAGGTTGAAACCGGTCGCCGCCTGCACCAGTGAATCGAAACCGCGTCGGTTGGCCCAGGGGCCGTGTTCACCGTATGCTGACAAGGAGACCACCACGATGCCCGGTCTTTTTTCTGCGAGGGTCCGGGCCCCATAACCCAGCGCCTCCAGACCGCCGGGGCGGTATCCCTGCATAAAAACGTCGGCCTGCGACACCAGCCGGTCCATGGCATGGCGCTGATCGGCCTGGCGCAGGTCAATGTGGCAGGACAGCTTGCCGCGGCTAGTCTCGGCGATCAAACCGATGTTGGGCAAGTGCGGTGCGTTCACCAGCATCACATCCGCTCCGAAAGCAGCCAAGCTGCGGCCGGCCACCGGCCCGGCCACGATGCGGGTCAGTTCCAACACGCGCAAACCCGTCAACGGAAGTTGATCCGAGCGCAAGGAGGGGAGCGACAGCACGGGCGCGTCGTCGATGCGCTCCAGGGACAACAGCGGCTGTTGGGCCACGGCCTGCGCCTGCGGGTGGGCGTCCCATTGTGCAAAGCTGCGCAGCGCTGCGACCACCAGGCCACGCTCTGCCGCCGCCGCTTCAAAGTCCAGCGCCTTCCAGCTGCGCAATACACGTTGCGCATCGTCGCGCTGCGCTGTGCTGCTGGACAAACCCAGCAATGCCAGCGCCCCGTCGCGGTGGTGGGCAAAATTGGCATGCACGCGGACCCAGCCGTCGGCGCAGGCGTACAAACCCGAAAAGTTGTCCCACGGATCCTGGACCTGGCCGTTCACGCTGAACCAGCCGACACACTCCTGCGCCGCGTGGGCCATCGCTACGGTTACGGTTTGTCGGTCCTGCCCCCGCACATGGCCCAACTCACACGCCGCAAGCGCTGCGGAGGCAATGCTGGTCTGAGCCGCGCTACCAACCGAAAACGACGAAGCCAATACCGGGTCCGACCCCGACAATTGGGCGTAGCCCACGGCATCGGGTGATAGCCCACTGAGCGACCAAATATCCGCGAGCAAGGATGGTGAGTGCATGGCAAACTGCATGTTATCCCGATTGCCGCGACCCGACAGACGTTCTCATCAGCACGGGCGACGCACACCGGGCAATAGCGCCACATCGCCCACTGGCGCCAGCGGGCCTCCCACCAGCCACGCGGTGTCGTACATATTGCGGTTAAACGAGCCGTTGCCTGCGCGCGCCTCTTGGGTTGGGGACGTTAAGATGCACAAGCCTTACCTGATCTCTCACATGGACTAAAGCTTTACCAAGTATGACAATGACCAGCAAATTGTCTCGTCAGACGGTCACTCGCGCGTGGTCGCATCGACGCGATCCGGTCTGGCAGTCTTTCTACAAACCAGGGTTGCTCTCACTGGCACTCCTGTTGTTTGCGGTTGCTGTGCAGGCCTCAGAGAACGAGAGGCCCAGGGTACGCCTTCGCATCGTCGGCGGTCTCGCTGGGGGCAACCAATTTCCGCGCCACGAGGAGCCCTTTTGGCAAAAGACCTTACCCGCCCTGGGTCAGGGTCAGGTGTCTACGGAAATTGTGGCGTTCGACAAGGCTGGCATCCGGACCAATGAAATGCTGCGCTTGATCCAACTGGGGGTTGTGCCTTTTGGCACGATGTTGATGGGAGGCATCTTGACCGCCGACCCCGAACTGGCGGCACTTGATCTCGCTGGCATGAATCCCAACATGGCGACACTGAGGCGTTCAGTAGCAGCGTTTCGACCCCACCTGGAACAAATGATGCGCGAGCGCCACGGCATTGAAGTTTTGGCGATCTATGCCTACCCGGCGCAAGTCACTTTCTGTAGTCGACCCTTTACTGGACTGACGGACCTCGCTGGCCGTCGCGTGCGCATCAGCAACCCATCACAGGCAGACCTCATCCGGCCCTTTGGAGCGGTGCCGTTGCAGGCGGAGTTCTCCACGGTGCTTCCGGGTCTGCGCAGTGGCAATGTGGATTGCGCCATCACCGGAGCCATGACCGGAAACACCATTGGCTTGCACGAAGTTGCGACCCATCTGCACACCAGTGCCACCACTTGGGGTCTGTCAGTGTTTGGTGCCAATTTAGGGGCTTGGATGGCTCTGCCCGCCAATGTGCAGTCCCTGATCAAAACCGAGCTTCCCAAATTGGAGGCCACCATCTGGACTGATTCCGAACGCCAAACCGACGAAGGCGTGGCTTGCAATATGGGTCGCGGCGGCTGTCTATCCGGCAAGCCGGGGCATATGAAAGAGGTTCCGGCCAGTGCGGATGACGAAAAGAAGCTGCGCATCGCTTTTCGCGACAGTGTCTTGCCTGCGTGGGTTCAACGGTGTGGCAATGCCTGTGTACCCGTCTGGAACCGACTTCTGGCCCCAGTAACCGGAATCCGTGCCGAAACCCGGTCATCCAAGCCCTGAGCAACTGCCATAAATGAATGCGAGACTGCAAAAGTGCCCCGTCTATCAACCGTCCCGCTAGCGCCCGTGGGTCAGCATTGACTACCGGGTACAAAACTTTTTTGGCACACCCGTTTGGCCGCCACCATGCATAGATCACAGCGCGGGGTGAAGTGGGCTGTCCTGTCGGCGGCCGCTCTATTGGTTCTGATCGTTGTCACGTTGGCAGGCGCGCTGCTGCATCGCGACCACACCGCGGCATTGGACCGCACCCGCATGTTGGTGACCCGGGTCGCCAACAATAGTGAGGCGGAGGTCAACCGCAACCTGTTGGGCGTGGACATGATGCTGGCCGAGTTGAGCACCTGGATCACGCAGGAGCGCATTCAAACGCCACCGAACGCCAGTGCGGGAGGGCAAGCCAGCATGGAAAAAAACCTGCTGCGACTGGTACGCGCTGCGTTGAACCAGAATTTGATGCTGCGCGACATTGCGGTGCTTGCGTCCGACGGCCGCGTGCTGTTGGGCGCGCGCGCCAGCACCCAACGCCTGGGTTTACCCCTGCCGGCCGGGTTTTTGGATACGGTCCTGGAGCAGCCCTATGCCGGGTTGGTAGTGAGCGCGCCCACTTTGAATCCTCTCAATTCGGAGCGCGTCCTGTATCTGGCGCGCTCACAACGCTTGCCCGATGGCCAACGGGTTGCTGTCATTGCCGAACTGCAGCTCTCGCTGTTGTCTGCGCTGCTAAACCCGGAAGATGACACCGAGCGGCTTACCGTGACGCTCGAAAGAGAGTCCGGACAGCTTTTGGCCAGTTACCCGATGGTCGATGTCCTGATCGGTCAAACGCTGCAACCCGCACTCAGGATCCTCAACGGCGGCACGGTAGCGCAGGACATGGCAGGGCGCTTGCAGCCAGAGCCATCCATCACGGCTTTGCGCCCAACGTTGTATGCGGGCTTGCTGTTATCCGTTGGCATGCCGCACAGAGCCGCGCTGGCCCAATGGCAGGCTCAGCGCGACGTGGTATTGGTGGGCGCCGGGGTGTTGCTGTTGTTGGTCGTGGGCGGCAGTTGGGCCACTTGGCGCAGCGTTTCCCGCATGGCGGCTGCGCGGGCCGAAGTTGCCCTGGCCAATACCCGCCTGCAGGGCGCCAACCAGCAATTGGCCGGCTCGCTTTCGTTGGTGCGGGCCACCCTGGAGTCCACCGGGGAAGCCGTGCTGGTGGTTGGCAACGATGGCCGCATCCAGCACTACAACGGCCTGCTGGCTGCGGCATTGCAGGTCCCAGAAGCCGTACTGGCGGCCGGTGACCTGCCACGCATGCGCGCTCTGGTGGTAGATCAGTTGCAAAACCCGGCCGAGTACCTGGATGGCAACCAGCGCGCCTATGCTTCGCCCACGGCCGAACTGCGTGACCAGCTGGTTTTCAAGGATGGACGGGTGTTCCAGCGTCACTCGCTTCCCCAATTGCTGGACGGACAGGTCGTGGGCAGGGTCTGGAGCTTTCAGGACGTCACGGCTTTCAAACAGGCCGAGCGCAAACTCCAGCTCGCTGCCAGCGTGTTCAGCCACGCGCACGAAGGCATATCCATCTCCGACGCGGCCGGCAACATCGTTGATGTGAATGAAACCTTCGTCCGGATTACCGGTTACGAACGTGACGAAGTGATCGGCAAGAACCCGCGCTTCTTGCAGTCAGGCCGCCAGTCGCCGGAATTTTATGCAGAAATGTGGCGCTCGTTGCTGGAGCATGGGCGCTGGGTGGGCGAAATTTGGAACCGACGCAAAAGTGGCGAGGTCTATGCGGAGCTGCTCTCTATCAGTGTCGTGCGGGATGCCGAAGGTAACGTCCAGCACTACGTGGCGTTGTTCACCGACATTACGTCGATCAAGCTGCACGAGCAGCAACTTGAGCACATTGCCCACTTTGACGCGCTGACCAACCTGCCCAATCGCGTGTTGCTGGCCGACCGTCTGCACCAGGGAATGGCACAAACACAGCGCCGTGGACAGTTCTTAGCTGTGGTGTACCTTGACCTGGACGGTTTCAAGGCGATTAACGACCAGCATGGCCATGGCGTAGGCGACGAATTGCTGGTGGCGCTGGCCCGCAACATGAACGAAGCACTGCGCGAGGGCGACACGCTGGCACGCATCGGCGGTGACGAGTTTGTTGCGGTGCTGGTGGACCTGGCGCAGGCCAATGACTGTGAGCTGGTATTGGAACGCCTGCTGCAAGCCGCTGCCAGCCCGGTTGTGGTGGGCGAGCTGGAGCTGCGGGTTTCGGCCAGTATTGGCGTGACGATTTTTCCGCAGGATGGTGCTGACGCTGACCTGCTCTTGCGCCACGCTGACCAGGCCATGTATGTGGCCAAACAAGATGGAAAAAACCGCTTCCACCTGTTTGACCTCAAGCAGGATGCCGCTGTGCAGAGCCAGCGCGAAAGCCTGGCGCATGTCCGGCTTGCGATGGAGCACCAGCAATTCGTGTTGCATTTTCAACCCAAGGTCAACCTGGAAACCGGTGAAATGGTCGGTGCCGAAGCGCTGATTCGTTGGCAACACCCCGAACGCGGTCTATTGCTACCCGCGCAGTTCTTACCCATCATCGAAGACCACCCGATCAGCATCGCTTTGGGTGAATGGGTGATTGCCGGCGTCCTGTCACAGATGTCGGCCTGGCAAGCTGTCGGATGGCACTTGCCTGTGAGCATCAACATCAGCGCGCATCAACTGCAGCAAGGCAATTTCGACCAACGCCTGAAGGAACTGCTGGCGCGCCAGCCCGACGTGGATGCCGCCAGGCTGGAGCTGGAAATTCTGGAAACCAGTGCCATGGAAGACATTGCCCAGGTTTCCGAGGCCATGCGCGCCTGCCGCGCGCTGGGCGTACGCTTCGCACTGGACGACTTTGGCACCGGCTACTCGTCTTTGACATACCTGAGGCGTTTGCCCGCCGAGGTGATCAAGATCGACCAGAGCTTTGTGCGCGACATGCTCGACAGCCCCGACGACTTGTCGATCATCAAAGGTGTGATTGGCTTGGCCGCCGCCTTTCGGCGCGACATCATTGCCGAGGGGGTCGAAACCGAGGCGCATGGCATGCTGCTGATGTCAATGGGTTGCAGGCAGATGCAAGGCTTTGGCATTGCCAGGCCTATGCCGGCGTCCGCCTTGCTGGACTGGGCGGCTCACTGGCGAGAGACCCGGGGCTGGACGGCTTGATGTCCTGACTCAATTGCACCCGGCTCGCCATTAAACCAACGTTGTCAATGCGCAGTCGCCAGCAGCGCCGCATTCCCCCCTGCTGCGGCGGTGTTCACGGTGATGGTCTGCTCGGCGCAGAAGCGGTACAGGTAGTGCGGGCCACCGGCCTTGGGGCCGGTGCCGCTCAATCCTTCACCCCCAAAGGGTTGCACGCCAACCACGGCGCCAATCATGTTGCGGTTGATGTAGACGTTGCCAATGTGCGCGGCATGGGCCAGTGCCTGGGCGCGGCTGTCAATGCGCGTCTGGACGCCCATGGTCAATCCATACCCCAACGCATTGACCTGGGCAATCACATCAGCGGGATCACCGCCCCAGCGCACCACCTGCAGCACGGGGCCGAAGATTTCGGCTTTCACATCGGCGATGCGGGCCACCTCGAAGGCCTGCGGGGCAATCAGGTTTGCTACTTTTTTAGTAGCTGCTTGCGCAGGTTCTGCGAGGGCTAGCAGCACTTTTTCCTCTTGTTTGAGACGCTGGATGTGCCGGTCAATGGTGTCAAAAGCTTCGGCATCAATGACCGGGCCGACATCGGTGGCGATGTCGGCAGTGTCGCCCACCACCAGTTCCTTTGCCGCGCCTTGCAGCATTTCAATGACGCCATCGGCTATTGACGAGTGCACGCACAAGAGGCGCAGCGCCGAGCAG
>CAZMXB010000185.1:0-2531 GCA_964569855.1 uncultured Rhodoferax sp. | reverse complement strand
TTGCACCACCGCGTCCACCACCTGCTCGGGCAGCGCGGTGCTGTCCACCAGCATGGCGTTGATACCGCCGGTCTCGGCGATCAGTGGAACGATAGCGCCATCCTTGGCTGCCAGTGCACGGTTGATGATCTTTGCCACCTGGGTGGAGCCGGTGAACACCACACCGGCCACGCCGGGTTGCGCCACCAGGGCTGCGCCCACGGTTTCACCGGCGCCGTGCATCAGTTGCAGGGCGTCAACAGGTACACCGGCCGCATGTAACAACTGCACGGCTTTCAAGGCCACACCTGGCGTCTGCTCAGCCGGCTTGGCCAGCACGGTGTTGCCAGTGCCCAGCGCGGCGGCAACCTGGCCGGCAAAAATTGCCAACGGGAAGTTCCACGGGCTGATGCACACCCAGACTCCGCGCGCGGTCAGCGCCAGGGTGTTAGTCTCGCCGGTAACGCCAAAGCTATGGCTGGCCAGCGCGGCGGGCGCGCCGTGCACCTGCGGCATGGCCATCGGTTGCATGATGCGCTGGGCTTCATCGGCGTAATAGCGCAAAAAGTCGACCGCCTCGCGCACCTCGCTGACGGCGTCGCCCCAGGTCTTGTGGGCCTCCTTGACCAGCAGCGCGCAGAACATCGGGGTCTGTTCCAGCATGGCATCGGCGGCGCGGCGCAGGATGGCGGCGCGCTCGGCCACTGGCGTCTGGCTCCAGCCCTTCTGGCTGGCGGCGCAAGCTGCAAAGGCGCTGGCCGTGTTAGCAGTATCAAACTCGGCGACCACGGGCACCGGTGTGCTGGCCAGCGCAGCCAGCAAGGGCTCGCGCATGCTGGGCACCGTCAGGTCCAGGCCGGTGCTGTTCTTGCGGGCTCCGGCGTGTACGCCAAACAGGTCCGGTGGCAATGGCAGTGACGGGTGGGGCTCCAGCCGCAGCGGAGAGGTCAACAGGTCTTGCATGTCCACCGTGTGGTCAGCCATCTGGTGCACAAAGGATGAATTGGCGCCGTTTTCCAGCAAACGCCGCACCAGGTATGCCAAAAGGTCGCGGTGCGCGCCCACCGGCGCGTACACACGGCATGCCACCAAGGGGTTCTTGAGCACCTCGCGGTAAATGCCCTCGCCCATGCCGTGCAGGCGCTGCAGTTCGAACGGCGCACCCGTGCGCGCCGCCATTTGCAGGATGGCAGCGATGGTGGCTGCGTTGTGGGTGGCGAACTGCGGGTAAATGGCGTCCGGTACATCGAGCAGCGCGCGGGCGCAGGACAGGTAGGACACGTCCGTGTGGTGTTTGTGGGTGAATACCGGGTAATGCGGCAGACCGTATTCCTGCGCACGCTTGATCTCGGCGTCCCAGTACGCACCTTTCACCAGACGGCACATCAGGCGCACCTGGTAGCGCCGCGCCATGGCTGTCACAAAGTCAAGGAGTTCGAGGGAGCGGGTCTGGTAGGTCTGCATGGCCATGCCAAAGCCGCGCCACTGCGGGCAATGTTGTGCCACTTTGGCGACCAACGCCTCCAGCACCTCGAGGGTCAGCTCCTGGCGCTCCACCTCTTCGGCGTCGATGGTCAGGTTGATGTTGGCGCGCGCCGCACGCTCGCACAGGCTCCAGACGCGGGGCACCAGCTCGGCCATGACGCGCGGGCTTTGCGCATCCTCAAACCGCGGATGGAGGGCGCTGAGCTTGATCGAGATACCGTCATTTTGCTCCATAGCCCTCGTGGAATCTACGCGGGAAGCTATTGATTCAATAGCGTCGGTGTAACTCTGCAAGTAGCGCAATGCATCGTGCTCGGTACGTGCGCCTTCGCCCAGCATGTCGTAGGAGTATCGCAGCGCACTCGACTTCCTGCGTGCCGCATCGGCCTCATGTTGCGCCTCCTTCATGGTCTGACCCAACACAAACTGGCGACCCAGCAACTGCACGGCGCGCAACGTGGCCGCGACCACCGTTTTGGCACCCAGCTTGGCCATGAGGCCCGGCTCCGCCTTGGGGCCGTTGCCGGTTTCGGCGTTGGGCAGGAAGTGTTTGGACATCGCGATGGCGGTGCTGGACAGGCGGGACAAGACCTTGTCACCGCTGCCGTCAAAGTCGGCGCGGCCCAGCTGGTCGGCGGTCAACGCGATGGCGGTTTCGGCGTCGGGTACGCGCAACAGGGCTTCGGCCAGGCGCATCAGTGCCAGGCCTTCGGCGCTGGAGATCGGGTATTCCTTGAGCAGGCTTTCCATGGCCCAGAACGGCGGCGGGTTGTCGCGCACTGCCTGGACCCACGGTGTGGCGGCACGCGCCGCTGCAGCCCAATCCAGCGCCAGGCTGATGCTTTGCAGGTGGCGGGCCACCACTTCGGCCTCGGGACGGTAGGGGAAGGGCAGGCGTTGGGTGACGGACATGGTGGTCTCCGAGGTATTCTGTAGATAGGTCGCTATGTTCTTCTATCTTTGAGTTAATTTTTCACTAAAATTTTGTGTGTTTATAGTTACTTATGTGTCCCCACTCTCCCCCAACCCCTCTCGCCCGGCCGGGCGAGAGGGGTTGGGGGAGAGTG
>CAZMXB010000184.1:0-10250 GCA_964569855.1 uncultured Rhodoferax sp. | reverse complement strand
GTCAACCCCGCCAAGGCTTGCCAGCCGCTGGGCTCGACCTTCGCTGCTGCCGGCTTTGACCGCACCCTGGCGTTCGTCCACGGTTCGCAGGGTTGCGTTGCCTACTTCCGTTCGCACCTGTCCCGTCACTTCAAGGAGCCGTCGACGATGGTTTCCTCGTCGATGACCGAAGATGCGGCCGTGTTCGGTGGCATGACCAACCTGGTCGAAGGCCTGGCCAACACCTACAGCCTGTACAAGCCCGACATGATTGCCGTGTCAACCACCTGCATGGCCGAAGTGATCGGTGACGACGTGGACGCCTTCATCAAGACCAGCAAGCAAAAGGGCAGCATCCCGGAAGAGTTTGACGTACCGTTCGCCCACACCCCGGCGTTTGTGGGCAGCCACATCACCGGCTATGACAACGCGCTGATGGGCGTGCTGCGCCACTTCTGGGACGGCAAGGCCAAAACCACCGAGCCACTGGTGCGCGTGCCCGATGAGAGCATCAACTTCATTGGCGGCTTTGACGGCTTTGTGGTGGGCAACATGAAGGAAATCCGCCGGATTTTTGACCTGTTCGGCGTCAAGGTGAACATCATCTGTGATCCGTCCGGCAACTGGAACACCCCTACCGATGGCGAGTTCCGCATGTATGCTGGCGGCACAACAAAGGAAGAAGTGATTGCCGCCCTGCATGCCAAGGCCACCATTGTGTTCCAGGAGTTCTGCTGCGAAAAGACCAGCAAGTTCATCGCTGAACACGGTCAGGAAGTCGTGGTTCTCAACGCCCCCATGGGCGTAGCCGGTACGGACAAATTCCTGATGGAGATCAGTCGCCTGACTGGCAAACCGATTCCAGCCGCGCTGGAGAAGGAACGCGGCGAACTGGTGGATGCCATGGCCGACAGCCAGGCCCATTTGCACGGCAAGCGCTATGCCCTGTATGGCGACCCCGACCAGATGCTGGGCTACTCTGCCTTCCTGCTGGAGCTTGGTGCAGAGCCTACCCATGTGCTGTCCACCAATGGCACCAAGGAGTGGGAGGCGAAGATGAATGCGCTGTTTACCTCCTCGCAGTACGGGAAAGACTGCAAGGCCTACCCCAAGCGCGACTTGTGGCACCTGCGTTCGCTGTTGTTCACCGAACCGGTGGACTTCATGATCGGCAACACCTATGGCAAGTTCCTGGAGCGCGACACCAAGACGCCGCTGGTGCGCATGGTGTTCCCGATCTTCGACCGCCACCACTACCACCGCTACCCCACCTGGGGCTATGACGGCGCCATGCGCACGCTGATCATGCTGCTCGACGAGTTCTTCGAGGCACTCGATGGCAACACCATGGAAATCGCCAAGACTGACTATTCCTACGACATCATCCGTTGAGGCACTGCATCCGTCCACTGCGCGGGCCGATCTTGCGTTTGCAGTCCTCGCCGTACGGAAGTACGGCTCCGGGCTTCAACGCAACCTCAACCCGCTGGCTACGACGGCTGCAGCACCTCAAATAGGTCTCATTTTTTAAAGAAACTTTATGCCAAACGTAACCTTTAGCTCTCCCGCGATGAAGAAAGACGTCACGGTTTATGCCGTCGCCGGAGACACCAAGACCCTGCTCGGAATCGCCAAAGCCAACAAGATTCCCGTGGAGCATGAATGCGAAAACGGTGAGTGCGGCTCCTGCCAGGTTCAGGTGTCTGTACTGGCCAAGCAGACGCCTATCGGTGTCGCCATGACCGAAAAAGAAAAAACGGTATTGAAGCTTGCCGGCAAGATTACGGCGGAACAAATCGCCAAGGCCGAGACCAGCGACTTGCCTTCGCCATGGCGACTGGCTTGCCAGATGGTGCTTCGGGACGAGGACATTCTGGTCAAGTTCTAGCCATGAACGCCGCCTACATCAAGACCACTCAGGATGGTCGCAAGGTCGAAGTCATTGATGGTTGGGTCTGCCTGGGCGGCGTGCGCGAGGCGGACAGCCTGATACCGATGGTTGAGCACCCCAACCGCCAAGCCATCGCCAAGGTGGTTCCCGGAGCCACCCATGCGGCCGGGCGGTTGCCCTTCTCGCTGGCGGAGGCGGCCGTAGCACAAAGCGCACTGTCGGCCGCGCAACGGGTCTTCGACGCCAGCCCTGCGGGAATCACCCAACGCATGCGCAAGGCGGTATGGGTCAAGGCCACCAACGAAGGTGTGGAGTAAGCCGTGATCTATGTCGTGGAACTCCCCGCTCAAGGTTATCCACGGGCCTGGTTCGCCTATGACAAGGCAGACTTTGCGCAGAAGATGGTGACGCTGGCCACTTCTGACGGAGAGCGCTATGTCTATTGGGATGAGGCAGAGGCGGTGGCCGCTTTCGAAGGGCGGGACCCGCTGATCGCTGACAAATCCATGTGGCGCGCCCGCCATGCGTTGCACGAACAACTGGTGGCGCTGGACGTGCTGACGGACGACTGAGGCGGGGCTTTTTGCATGCTGACCCGAATGCAACACGACATTCTGCAAACCTGCGGGGAAAATGTCGCCGTGCAGCTGGCTGAAATGCAGGGCGAAAGCGAGCTGTTCGCCAGCGCCAACACACTTCAGCGGGTGGAAGCCAACCTGTTGGCCATGGCCCAGACCCTGGCCCATTTGCCCGAGCCGCTGCGCATGCGCCTGCTGCAGGTTGACTGGCATGGCTGGGAGTGTTTGCAGCAACTGCTGGAGCGTGACGCCCAGCCGCGCCGCGCCGAGGTCTGGTATGGCACCCAGGCCCTGGCGCCCGCGACGCTGGAGCTCATTGCAGCGCTGCGACGGCAGGAACCGACCTGGTTTGAAATCGGCTATTGACGACAAAGGAATTCCCATGCAATCCGTAGAAGAATTTTTGGCCCACACCATCCAGCTGGAGCAGGAAGCCGCGTTGCGCTTTGGTCAACTGGCCGATGCCATGACTACAGCGGGCAACAAGGAAGTCGGGCGGCTGTTTCGGCGCCTGGCTGACTACTCGCTGCTGCACCTGGGCGACGCCCGGGCCCGCGCGGGCTTTCGCAAGCTGCCGGAGATGACCAGCAACGACTACCGCTGGCCCGACATCGAGAGCCCCGAGGCCGCCGCCATCTGGGCGGCCGACCCATTTATCGGCATCGAGCAGGCGCTTCAGGTGGCGCTGGATGCCGAGAGCGCGGGGCTGGACTTCTACGCGGGTGTGCTGGCGGCCACCGATGACCCCGAGATCCGTGTGCTGGCCAAGGAGTTTGTCGAGGAAGAGGGCGAGCACGTGGCCGAGCTCAAGCGCTGGATACAGCTGCATTTGAGCGGGGCCAGGCTGCCAACGGCTGGTTGACCAAAAACTGTTGGTTGTTTCGAGCCGTATCCCAGGTCCAATAAGCGTTGGCAGCTCCTGATTTGGTAGCATCGTGAGCCTGCCACCGCGTCAAAACGCGGTACTGTCGGTTTGCTACGATGCGCGCTGAAGAACGCCCCATCTCAGAAGATCAGGAAACAGCCCCCAATGGACACCCATGCCGCCTACGAGGAATTGGGCCTGACCCCCAACGCCAGTGATGCCCAGATCAAGGCCACCTGGCGGCGGCTTGTAGCCACCTGGCACCCGGATCGCAACGCCGCGGCCGATGCTGGCAGCCGAATGCAGCGCATCAACAAGGCCTACCAGCACATCCGCCAACTGCGCGATGGAGAAGGTGACGATCCGGCTGGCGCGAGTGAGGAAAGGTCCGAAGCAGCGCCGTCCTCGGCTGCAGCGACTCCCGAACCGGACAGCCCCAGACAAACGCATGTCCGCAAAGTGTGTCTCTCGCTTGAGGAAGCGATCCTGGGCTGCACACGCACGCTGCGCGGCCACTTTACGCACACCTGCACTGCCTGTCTCGGCAAGGGGCAGGGTGTACTGGCCAAGTCTTGCAGCACCTGCCGTGGCAGCGGCGCTGTGAAAAAGGCGGCCCTGTTCGGCTGGTTATGGAGCGAAGAGGCGTGTGCAGATTGTGGCGGTGACGGGCGCCAGCGCGCGCCCTGTGAAGCCTGCGACGGAATGGGTGAACGGGCCGTGCCGTATCGACGGCAGGTGCGTTTTCCCGCCGGTGTGCGTGATGGCCATATGCTGAGCCTGCCAGCGTCACGCCACGATGACAGAGAGTTCAGCCTGGAACTGCAAGTGGAGATTGAGCCCCACCCTGTTTTCACCTTGGATGACGACGGCGTTCTGCGCTGCGAGATGCCGGTCAACGGGTATGCCTGGATGGCGGGCCGATGGGTGGACGTGCCGACACCGGACGGAATGCAACAGATGCGCCTGAACCGCGATGCGTTGATTTACCGGCTGCGCGGCAAGGGCTTTCCGGGCGCGCCGCGCGGCGCCAGAGGTGATTACATGGTGAAGGTCGTTCCGACGTTTCCCGCCAAGGAAGATGCGGCGCTGGAAGCGCTGCTGGACCAATTGATCACACGTTCCATGTTGGCAGCCGAGGCCGATCGCTCACAGCCGCTCGGGCAATGGCAGCGACGCATGAAACAGTGGAAGTCCCGCAAAAAAGGCCCGGCGCAGGAACTTTGACCAGTTTTAGTTGGTTGGCAGAGTGATTGCAAGCCTTTTCAGGCGGTAGCCCTCGTGGAATATGCTTGATACGCTCCTGATTTCGTAGCGCGTCACGTTCTTGAAGGCAGGCTTTGGGGCATTGGCCCCCGCCTCATACTGTGAAATGCCCAGAAATCGGCGGGGACCAATACCCCAAAGCCTGCGGGTGGCGTGTTGGCTGGCACGAGGGAGGCAAGGATGTGTTTTGGGCCGCAATGGGGTGCAAGCGGTCGCCCGCCAGTGCCCGCTTCCGGAAAGTCCAACTTCGTGATTTGCGGTGCTGACTAGCTGTCGTTCATCGCCGACTCCAAGGTGCCTGATGCCGCCGGTCACAGTTCGTTGAAGAAGGCCCACGACTACGACATTTGAAATGTGTCTGTCAGGGGCTTCCAAACCCATATTGCTTGAAGATGGCTTGGGCAGGAGGTTCTAGGAGCGCGCGCGCGAAAAGTGCCGCAGCGGGGCTCGCTGCCTTATTGACTGTCAAAGCATAGGCGGCTCCCACCTGAAGCTCGCTTGGCATCTGCACAACCTTCAAACGAGGTACCTCCGCCTGGGCTGCGACTGCATTGGTGCAGTACGTCAGGAATACGTCCGCCTGCCCCTCATCCATTGCCCATCCGTAAAATGTTCTACCGGTTGGTGGTTGCGGTGAATTCACTGCACCCGTGAGCTTGAGAGCCTTGGCATCCAATGTCCTGAACGCTCCCGCCTCGACAGCCTCCGCTTTCGCAAAAAGTGCCCAGGCGTAATCACCCGACGGATCAGACTTCGGCGTCGAAGTACCGACCCGCACCTCCTGTTTGAGCATGACAGACAGCAGTGTTGATGGCTCTGCGGAAACTTTATCTCCTGTCAGTGCGCACATGGCGTTACGGACAAAGACAACCGGAGCGTGCCACTTTCCCCCGTCTGCCACGCGCTGGGGATGGGTAGTGTCTGCGGAAGCAAAGACACCTGCCGGCTCGCCCTTCTCAATTCGCTCGCGTAGTAGTCCAGAGGCTCCAAAGGTCAGTACGATCTTTAGTCCTGTCCGTTCCTGATATTCGCTGGCTATCTTTGTCATTGGCGCTCGCAAGCTTCCCGCGGCGTAAACCTGGACAGGGTCAACCGAGCTTTGGGCGCCGGTTTGCGCGAACGCTGCGCAAGTAAGAACAACCAGACCGCACTGGACGCAGCATATCAAAGTGGACTTGAAGTTCATCATGGTTTAGCGCTCACAAGTGATGTTTCGATCTTGGGCCATCTTTCGGTACAAAGTCTGGCGACTTACTCCGAGAATGCGCGCCGCATGAGAGACATTTCCCTTGGCCGACTCCAGCGCCTGTTTCATGGCGGTCTTGGCAAGGTCTTCCAGGTTGGAGGAAATGCGCGCGGGAACTACTGACATCATCGCTGGCGTGTGCGCCATCAGGTCTTCCACAACATCATCCGGGAGGTGACTCCACCCGATGCAATCTTCATGCGGATCCAGCATAGCGCTCGCGGTTCGCAGCACGCTGGCAAGTTGTCGTAAGTTGCCCGGCCATCCATGCTTCTCCATCTTTTGGAGGACTTCCGTGCCAAGGTGAATATTGCGATCCGGGTTTAGTCCCGCCAACAGTCGGTGCGTAAGCGCCTGGAAATCGGTTCGTTCCCGCAACGGGGGGAGTTGAATGGTAAGGCCGTTGATTCGGTAGTAAAGGTCACTGCGAAACCCGCCCTTGTCCGCCTCTTCACGCAACTTGCAGTGGGTAGCGCAGATAAGAGCGAAATCCACTTCCATGGACCGTCCGCCACCCAGTGGCGTTACACAGCGTTCCTGCAGCACGCGCAGCAGTCGGGTCTGCATGTTGAGCGGCATATCCCCAATCTCATCGAGAAACAGCGTGCCGCCATTTGCCTCACGCAGGCGACCCAAGTTTCCTTCCTTTTTTGCGCCAGTAAACGCCCCTTGTGTATAGCCAAACAGTTCGGCTTCAATCAGGTTCTCCGGAATTGCTGCGCAGTTGATGGCGACAAACGGACCTGACCGGCGCGCGCTGGTGTCATGGATGGCACGCGCGAAGTACTCCTTTCCTACGCCCGACTCTCCCTGAATGAGTACCGGTATCGGCTTGTTCAGCACGCGGCGCGCCTTGTCAGCCGCGTTGCGCCACCGCAAATCGCCTGTATCCAAACAGGAAAGCGCGTCTACGGGTGAACAGTCGAGCTTTGCCGCTTGCTGAGTACCCGCCGTCGACCTTGCCTCAGGGGTATGCACTACGGCAAACAGTGTCTGGGCGTTACGCGCACGGATTTGTATCGGCAAACCGGGTCTGCGCATACAGCGAGACAGAAACTCATCCATCCTCAGGTCAACAGCGCGCTCAAGCGGTGTAACACCCAGATTGGAAGGATTTAGCTGTAGATAGGCCATTGCAGCCCGGTTGGCGCCGACTATCCAACCATCTTCAGAGACAGAGACAATGCCTTCGGCCACGGTACCAATGCCTTCTGGTTGTGCGTGTAAATGAATTCGTATACCGCGTGCGCTGTAGGCAACCATCAAGCGGTTCTCAATCATCCGGGCGGCCGTGCTTACCAGGCCCAGCGTATGGGGGTGCCCGTTATGCTGGTCGCCCGAGATGTCCAAAATGCCCATCAGACTCCCGTTGGCGGACTTGATGGGTGAAGCTGCGCAGGTAAGAAAGCTGTTGTGTTCCAAAAAGTGCTCTTGGCCATGAATTTCTACCCCAGTGCCTTCTGCGAGAGCGGTCCCAATCGCATTGGTGCCGCGTTGCGACTCGTGCCACGATGCCCCCGACGCTAGAGCAACCCGCTGCGCTTTATCAAGAAAGAGCGCGTCACCCAGGGTGTGCATCAAGGTTCCCTGGTTGTCTGAAAGGACAACAACATTTTGGTTATGGCGCACCTGTTCAAACAAGTACTCCATGACCGGTCGGGAGTGGGCCAGGAGTTCGTGATTTTGGGTCAAGATCTGGCGCAATTCAGTTCCGCTGCTGTGTTCTGCCAATTGCAAGCGAGCGTCTGGCAGAAGCCCCGAGGCCATGCTACGGCTCCAGGAGCGTGCGATGCGACTATCAAGCCCGCTTCCCGGGACAGATCCAAATTCCATTAGATGCGCTCGAGCCTGACTAACAGCCAAGGCATGTTGGGGTGTGTGCACTGTGTCTCCTGGACAGATTCTTAGTCTGTTCTCTGTAATCAAAACCGACATGATCGTACTGAAGGCAGTGAACCCTGACGATATGTAATGCGATGCATAGAGCAGCCGAATGAGATGTGTCACATTTTGTGACAGGTGTCACGCTCTGCACCACTTGGCGGTCATTCGGGTTAACCCGAATGGTGAGAAAAAATGCGTTTTAAATCAACACTATAGAAAGATTGCAGAGACTGGCACGGGAATTGAGAAGTAGAAATGCCCGCAAGGGAAACCTTTGAATCAATTTACATATTCCGGAGACTTTCATGATCTATGCAGCACCCGGCGCAGCAGGCGCCAAGATTGCCTACAAAGCCCAGTACGACAACTTCATCGGTGGCAAGTTTGTTGCGCCATTAAAAGGACAGTATTTCGACGTGGTGACTCCCATCAGCGGCAAGGTCTACACCAAGGCTGCACGGTCCACCGCAGAGGACATTGAACTCGCGCTTGACGCGGCGCACGCAGCAGCGGACGCTTGGGGCAAGACACCAGCTGCTGATCGCGCAAATATTCTTTTGAAGATTGCTGATCGTATTGAAGCCAATCTGGAGTTATTGGCCTATGCAGAAACCGTAGACAACGGAAAAGCCATCCGCGAAACACTGAACGCCGACATTCCCCTGACCGTTGACCACTTCCGCTACTTCGCAGGTTGTGTGCGTGCGCAGGAAGGCGCATTGAGCAACATCGATGAGAACACGGTGGCGTACCACATCCAGGAGCCACTGGGCGTGGTCGGTCAGATCATTCCATGGAACTTCCCGATCCTGATGGCCGCATGGAAACTGGCGCCTGCACTGGGCGCTGGCAACTGTGTGATCCTTAAGCCGGCCGAGTCCACACCCATCAGCATCCTGGTGCTTGCCGAGTTGATTGCCGACCTGTTGCCACCGGGCGTACTCAACATCGTCAATGGCTACGGCCGTGAAGCCGGGATGCCACTGGCCACCAGCAAGCGCATTGCAAAGATTGCCTTCACAGGTTCCACCACGACGGGTCGGGTGATTGCGCAAGCCGCTGCCAACAACCTGATTCCCGCTACGCTGGAACTCGGTGGCAAATCCCCCAATGTGTTCTTTGCCGACATCATGGACAAGGACGACGGCTTCCTGGACAAGGCTATCGAAGGTCTGGTGCTGTTTGCGTTCAACCAGGGTGAAGTCTGCACCTGCCCCAGCCGCGCGCTTATCCAGGAGTCCATCTATGACAAGTTCATGGAGCGTGTGCTCAAGCGTGTTGCCGCAATCAAGCATGCCAACCCGCTCGACACCGACAGCATGATGGGTGCACAGGCATCGAAGGAACAGTTGACCAAGATCCTGTCGTACCTGGACCTGGGCAAGCAGGAAGGTGCAGAGGTTCTCGCTGGTGGCAACCAGGCACATCTGGGTGGTGATCTTGAAGGTGGCTACTACGTGCAGCCCACCTTGTTCAAGGGCAACAACAAGATGCGCATCTTCCAGGAAGAGATCTTCGGACCGGTGCTGGCCGTGACCACCTTCAAGGACGAGGCCGAAGCGCTGGCGATTGCCAACGATACGCTTTATGGCCTGGGTGCCGGTGTCTGGAGCCGTAACGGCAATGTGGCCTACCGGATGGGCCGTGCCATCAAGGCGGGCCGCGTCTGGACCAACTGCTACCACGCCTACCCGGCACACGCGGCGTTTGGCGGCTACAAGGAATCCGGCATTGGCCGCGAAACCCACAAGGTCATGCTCGACCACTACCAGCAGACCAAGAACCTGTTGGTAAGCTACAGCGAAAGCAAGCTCGGCTTCTTCTGAGATTGAAGCGTACAGGACGGTGAAACCAATAGGGGAAGGCGACTGCCCCTTTCTTACTGGGAGACAGACATGGTTGACAAAGTCATTGCCACGCAAGCTGCGCTTGATCTGGTGGCGTTTCTCAAGACCAAACATGGACCTGATCTGATGTTCCATCAGTCAGGTGGGTGTTGCGACAACAGCGCTGCGAACTGCTTTCTGCCAGGTGAAATAACCATGGGAGCAGGCGACGTCTACTTGGGAGACATTGGTGGCAGCCCGTTCTACATTGGCAAGGCACAGTACGAATACTGGAAACACACACAACTAATCATTGATGTGATTGAAGGTACCGGTGGCACCTTCTCTTTGGAAGGACCTGAGGGTAAGGCATTCCACACCAGGTCCAGAGTATTCAATGAGGCGGAAATGCAGGAGCTATTTAGCGGCTGAATCAACGCTCGAGATCCATTTGAAATCCTATCTAGGATGACAGTGCCTTGCCCGTTGAGGGTGCATGTTATGGCGAAATCGTCGCCAGAAAGCTGACCTACACACGCTGACTTGACGGCCAGCTTTGGAGGGCGCAGATCAGTTAGTTGACGGTCGGCAATCCGTGTGCGCCGTGCAAAGACGGCGCTTTCCTGTGGGTGCAAGTCCCACCCGGCCAAGGCTCCAGCCGGCAGCAACCGGAGCGGTCATGGAGGTAACGATATGGCTGAAGCCTTCGGGTAAAGAG
>CAZMXB010000183.1:1333-10401 GCA_964569855.1 uncultured Rhodoferax sp. | reverse complement strand
GTGTCAGATTTTTCCCTAGGAACTACAACATTTCGAAAAGATGTCAAAACATCCCAATTCCGCTCGCCCAATAAGGCCCAAGAAAATATAGAGTGTCAAAACCTGTTGGCGGCGGCCTGAAAGTCCGTGCAAAGGGCTGTGTGCAAGCGGATTCGCGGCCCGAATAGCCCAAAGTATTTTTTTTGGTGGCGGTCCAAAAGCGCGCATAAATAGCTTTTGAGCGCGCTATTTAGGTGAGTCCTGAAAGCAGGGACGCGGTCGATTTGCCCGCTGAGGATATGGCCCAGAGCCAGGCTCAGTGAAGGTCAGGAATGAAGAAAATCGTAGACCCGCTGTGGGGCTTGGATTCAAGCGGACGTTCAAATGCGTGGTCCAGTTCAATGAAACCGGCTTACCGCCTAGAATCGGGAAAAATCAATCTGCGAGGTTGTCGGAATTTTCATCTCTGTATAACTGTCCTAAGAAATCACGAAAACCTAAGCTATAAGTCATCCTGAAGAGGATTTGATAGCCAGAATAGCACGTAGCGCCCAAAGTAATTTGCAGGTTTTGCGATATGCATTTCGTTAGGCCTCGGAGACTTTCAATCTACAGAGAACCGCATGTTTGATCACGTCGTGCTCAGCGTTAGCGACTATGCCGCGAGTAAGACGTTCTTCCTCAAGGCGCTTGAGCCGCTGGGGATTGCTGTAGCCTCAGAAGGGTCGATGGGCATCGAACTCTGCCGCACAAACAGCGTTTCATCGCTTTGCATCCGTCGAACAGAAGGAACGGCTACTTATCCCCACCTTCATTTGGCGTTCGCTGCTGAGACGCGCCGACAGGTGCTAGAGTTCTACCAAGCGGCTCTCGATGCCGGAGGCAAGGACAACGGCGCCCCTGGCCTGCGGCCACAATACAACGAGACCTACTACGCAGCATTCATTATTGGCCCGGACGGACACAACATCGAAGTCGTTTGCCATGAACCCGAGGCCTAACATGTCGCCCGGTTAGCTCTACGTTATGCCCACGGAGACACCCTCCGTCGCTATTCGCCATTTGGAATCGAAGCCGACCTCAACCTCGCAAAGGAGAACTGAATGCTTCATGGTTCATGTCATTGCGGTTCAGTCACGTGGGACTGGACTAACAGCATCGCTCCAGAGGGCGCAACCGCATGCAATTGCACGGTCTGCCGTCGCTACGGCGTGCTTTGGATCTACGACTTTGAGGGCGAAGGAATTACAGTCTCTGGGCCAACCCAACCTTACATACGAGGTAAGGGTGTGGAGTTCCACTTCTGCCCAAGGTGTGGCTGCGTCGCCTTCTGGCGTGGTCAGCAACTCACACCCGAAGGCAAGAGACGCATCGCGGTCAACTTGCGCCTGACAGAGCCCGCTCCAATTGCCAGCATCCCGATCGACCACTTCGACGGCCTCAACAATTTCGTGGACCTACCAAGAAATGGCAAGTGCGTCGCAGACTTATGGTTCTAGCTGATCTGGTCGTGCCGAGAGTGTGGCCAAACCTTGCATCGAGGGGACAGCCTGAAGACCGCCCCTCATGTCAAACGCTATTTCTCAAGCTTGAATGAACGCGCGTGTTGAACTCTCGGAGCTCATGGACGCCTTTGATTGGGTGAGCGCGATGGGGCCCAATGAAAATGCAGCGTATGTGAGTCGCGCATCTGGTCGAATCTGGCTTGTTAGTGATTTCGACGACCAAGGTGAAGATCCGCCTGAAGATGTGGACGACGAGACTCTGTACCTGCCCGTTCCTAGTAAGAAAGAACTCGACTTGGGTCGAGGCCTTGCGCTGGCGTTCGTGCAGCAATCGCTTCCGGAGAGCCATGAACTGGTGAAGAACTTCTTTGCAAGGGCAGGAGCATACGCACGGTTCAAGGATTTGCTTGAAAAGCGCGGTCGCCTGGAGGAATGGTATGCCTTTGAAGCTACAGGAGTGCACGACGCTTTGCGCGGTTGGGCAGCCGAAAATGAACTTGAAATCGTGGAAGGTGCCAATGAGGGATAACAAGTCAATCGACACGGACCCACGACAGCAGGAGGCGGCTTCCCCGCAAGTGTTGCTAGTCCGGTCATTTTTACGTTAGTGCACATTCAACCATCCACGCATGCCTGATTTTGTATTCGAGACTGCGCGCCTCCAGGCACGAAGACTTGAACTGACTGACGTCGACTCCCTGCTTTGCGTCTACGGCGATCAAGAGGTGGTACGCTGGGTTGGTGACGGCGAACCTCTGAATCGAGCACTCTGCGAGAAGTGGGTTGAAGTCACTCTCAACAACTACGCAACCCGTGGCTACGGCATGTTCGTCCTGTTTGACCGCGAGTCCGGCGCAGTCGTTGGTTTCGCTGGTCTTGTTCATCCTGACGGTCAGCCCGAAGTAGAGATCAAGTACGCCTTTCATCGCAGCCATTGGGGCCAAGGCTTCGCCACAGAAGCCGCATCGGCGCTCCTTGCATACGGCGCTTCTCACTTTGGCCAGGCCGAGGTCATTGCCACCACCGCGCCTGAGAACGAGGCTTCGCATCGTGTGCTTCTCAAGGCAGGCATGCAGCGTGGTGCACTTCGAGAGAACGACGATGGCACGTTCACTCAGTTTTTCGTCTGGCACCCAAGTCTGGCCACCACAAGCAATGCGCCCTAATCAATAGGTAGGCAAAGGCTTCTAACCGTAGCCCACCCACACCACCCACCGTGCGGGTCCGCAATGGGCGTCAATTGAAAAATAGCTGACTGCTTTCTGGCATCTTGGCTGTCCGCTATGCGACCGATTGGTATTTGATGACGACTTGCTAAACTGTGATGGCCATGGAAAAATCCAAGTGCGAGGTCGGAATCTACCAGTTCCACGTGTGGATACGTCAAATCAGTCCGCCGATTTGGCGCGGTTTACTGGTACGCAGCGATAGCTAGATCGCGAAAAGGCACGATACATTGCAAATTGCCTTTGGCTGAAGCGATGACCGTTTGAACCTGTTCCACATTCATGGCCAAGACTATGGCGTGTACCACGACCGTGACGTCAGTTTTTCCAGGAACTCAAATCTGGTGAAGCTCCGTGAATTCGCATCTCGCAAGAACGAACGCTTCACCGATGAATATGACTTCGGCGACTGTTGGTAACACACGGTTCGTCTGGAAGTCCGATCGCCATTGGAAAAGAACAAGACCTAGCCCCACTGCATAGATGGCCAGCGACGGGCGCTACCCGAAGACTGTGGCGGCCCCGTCGCACTCATGGTGCGCCGCGGTGAAATGCCCATGCTGGAATACGAGGGCCCGTCGGGGAGATTCGCGCAATTTCGGCGACATCACCTTTTCTTCGCAGCCCTTTGAGGTTAGTGTGGTTGATTGGCGTGTATTGGGGCTCATGACCCATGGATTTCTGAGTAAATTTCCCTGAACAACCTGTATCCGGGCCATTGGTGGCGTCCGATCGCGTCTCTTTCCGGGGAATTTGCAGGAATGGCCGGATTTGCGCGAATCTTGCCGATAGGCCTGTGCGCGCGTGAGCTTCTTCTCGCGCAGGTACCTGGCAATCCCGCAATAGCCCTCTGACAATAGGATGTTTGATTCGACTTTGGCAGGCAACAGCTTTTCCCGCATCGCGCTGGCTGCCGCATTGCATTGAGCCTGGCGGACAAATCCTACAGTTTCTTAAGGGCGCGAGGGCGTTTTGGCACGCCCCGGCCGGGCCATAGCTGACCCTACGCGTTGGCTGGGACATTGCGCCACCCACGATCAAGACTTAGTTCAAGTCGCATTGCCGCAACACGCCGCCCTGGGGCTTGCGCACAGCGGAACTGTTATCACTGATTGTTTTTCTCGGACTGAAAGCTGCGCTGTCGGCGCAGCATAACGGACATTGACCAGTCTAGTTTCGACCAGTTATTTTGGTCGAAATACTATCGTTTTGATAGCTGTATGCGGAATAACGACGTGGGGTAGAGGCAGTTTCCATTGAAAGACTAGCGTCGCAAACCCGCTCAGAGCAAATGTTGACCAATTTGGGAACACTTTGACCCCAACCAGAGCGACAACGGCGAGGCAGCGACACGATCGGGACGATTCGTCCATTGGACGACTGAGTCACATGCCTAATTTAAATAGGGTTTTCCCTAATACATTGAAAGCAGGTCTTGGGCGCCGCTACCGTGGGGCACCAAGTGTTCAACCCTATTCGGGAGTCTGACCATGGACGCTGTGTATGTTTTGGCCCTTTTTTTTATTGTTTTCATGATTGCCGTGTACATCGTGATTGGCGGGGTGCATTACTTCGGCGCACGCAAGCGAAAGGCGGCCGCTGCGTCGCACGCGCTGCGCAACGTCAGCCGGGACGCACTACCGAGCACCGACGCTAGGCGATTTACAAACTGAAGGTGGCCGTGATGAACCGCAACCCAATATCCCAATTCGTTAAAGAAGTTTCAACAATTGAGCCGGCATCAGCACCAATGCCAAGTGCACAAGTGCTGCCCATGGAGCCGACACAGACGCGCAGACTGACACCCCGAGACATCAATGCCCACCTGGCACTTGCGCTGGAGAACTATGACGCGTTAACAGCACAGTTTGCCCAAAACAAATTGGCCATTGACAACGAGCTGGCGGCTCTCAAACACGCTGGAAGCGATACGTCGAGCGAAATCGTGAGGCTGCATGCGACGCTATCGCAGCAAAACACACTGCTAGAGTCCCAAAGCGCGCGCTCGCATCGTGCGATGGAGGAACTCAAGGCCGGTTTTCAGTCTGAACTGGTCCACGCGCAGGAGCTTGGTCGGGCCCAGCTACAAACCTTGGGCAGACGCTTGGATGCCGACGTGCAGCGCCTGCACCAAGGCGTGTGCGCTGTCGACGACATGCTGGCCACGCAGACCGGCATCGTGCGGGAACAAACTGAGCGTCTGAACCAATTCGATGTGGCTTACGAACTGCTGGATACCGCGACGCGCGGTAACCGCAGTCGCATAGAAGCGGTGCGCGAGGAAGCACAGCGCCAACACACCGTCGCGCTGGCACAACTGGCCGGGCTGGACGCGCTGCAACGCGAGCAGTCCACTGAACTGAATGGACTGCGCCAGACCGTTAGCTTGCTGGAAACCGAGGCCCAGCTTCTGAATGGTGCGATACACGTGGTGGACCAAGATCTGGTGGACCATGTAGCCGACACACGCCACACCTTCAAGCGCACGCACATTGCCCTGGCTACAGTGTTGTTGCTGGTGGTAACCGGCTTTGCGATGGTGAAGTGGGTACCGGCCTTTGGGCCAACCAGCTTGGATGCCGCTCTGGCCCGTGTGCAGCAACACCTGCAAGTGGTGGATGTACAGGTGGCGGCAATACCTGTGGCGCAAACTGCCGTCGCAGCAGCGCAAGACGGCAAAATCAGCGCGCTCGCCGATACGCTGAAGGCTTTGGAACGTCGCGTCGTTGGGGTTCAGTCGTCAGTGCGTGACTTGCGCGCCATGATGCCAGTTGTCCCACTCGGTGCGGTCGCGCTTCCACCTTTAGCTGACGACCAATGGCTGCAGCAGCAAGACGCAACGTCTTTAACGGTGCAACTGGCGGGTTTTTCCAGTGAGCCAGCACTGCAAGCCTATCTGGCCCGGCATGCCAGCGCGCTGGCCGGTAAAAGCCTCGCCCTTACGGTGACTCAACCACAGGGCCAAGGCGCTCGATACAATTTGTTTTACGGCGTTTTCGACAGCCTGCAACAAGCTCGCGAGGCTTTGGCTGCCTTGCCCGCGAAAATGCGCAGTAACCAGCCTTGGGTGCGCACAATAGCCGCCGTTCAGGCGACGTTGAAGTGACGGTTTTGCTGGCTTTGATGTGTGCCACATCCCGGCAGGGTTTATGCGGCTATTGAGAAAACCTATTGCTTGCACGGCTGACGCACATTTTTAGCCAAAGGGGCGTTGTCGCACGGATGGTCCAAGGTGGTCTGTTAGCCTCGAAGGCTCTGATCGACACGGCCCATCCCCAGTGCCGGTATAGGCATATTTCCATTGCCGACGGTCAATTCTGCGTACCAGCTTGAGAAAAATATGACTATTTGCAAAAGACGCTTTGCAGTAGTAGCGATTCGCGATTTGCCTGCACGTTAAAGTGGCCCGCCAACCCCGCAAGTCTGGGTCAGCTGTGTCGCGACGATTTCGTCAATGCCGTCACCTCCAGTTCACTAGGAACGGCTGATGGTCAATGCCCGCCAAATGAAACACAATCAAGCGCGATCCGATGCTTTCTCAAGAGTGCTGGGCTTTGGCCAGGAAGGCTGGAGGGATGGCGATTACCTTGCGGTCATCCCGTCCAATAAAGACGATACCGATCTTGCCGAGTGCGACTTCCCGATGAGTTTCCTTTTCTGACATCCGAAACTGTAGATCAAACCCATATTTGTTGAAATCGGTGGCTGCCATCTCGATGCGCATCGTCTCCCCGTGAAAACCTTCCGATTTGTACTGGGCAACGATGTCTCCCACCACAATATTGGCGCCTTCGACACCCGACTCAAAGTAGCCCATGGATTTGAAAAAACGCACCCGTGCCTCAGACACCAGTGTCAACAGTTGCGCATTGTCGAGATGCCCACCTTGGTTTACATGGCTGATGTAAATTTGAATTTCGCTTGCAAAGGGATAGCGCTGAGCGGGTATGTGCTGGATGCGTGGCATGGAGACAATCATTGCGTAAATGACCATTTTGCCTTGGCCATCACTGGTAGATCGCTACGAGCAGGTCAGTAGAATTTTCAATTGGGAGAGTTTGACTCACGTCCGTTGCGGCGCCTGGCGCCTGACATATGAGTCCCAACGCTGCCGCGGTATGAATGCGGCCACTTGTGGGAGTGCGCCTGCTGCCCCACTCGGGTTGCCGCTGGCCGTAACTACGGATGAGAATCTCATCAAGGATTTATCGATACCAACATTCTCTCGGCACCCGTGACCCTCAGGTCTCCACTAAGATCGATTGCACTCGAACACCAGTACCGCAGCCGCAAGATCCTCCAGTGCTGTGCCAACCGACTTAAAAACGGTTCTACCGCCCACGCCTACGTGCTCCGGCACCGTGCCACGGCAAAGATCTGCCAGCGTACCCGCAACATCGCCTGCTTCAAAGACTCCGCGCGATATGGGTCCGAGTAGCTCACCGCTTTTGTGCAATGCCTCAGCTGTATCGACGTATATCCGGGCGTCACCGGCAAAACATGCGTCATCCGCCTCCCGCATGGCCGGAGTGAAGCTACCGATGAGATCCAGGTGGCTGCTGGTGGATAGCCATGCACCATGGACAATCGGCTCGGTGGCCAGCGTTGCGCAGCTCACAATATCTGCACGGGCAGCGGCAGCTGCAATGTCCGTGCAGACATCGGCATCGATACCTTCAGAGCGCAGGCGCTGGACCATGGCGTCTGCGTGCTCTGCCTTGCGGTCCCAAACAGTGACGCGCTCGATAGGGCGTACCACGCGGTACGCCTCCGGTAGAAGACTACCCACCCGACCCGCGCCAATCACAAGCAAGTGCCTGGCGTCCGCTGGCGCCAGGAAAGAAGCGGCCAGCGCCGATGCCGCGGCAGTTCGGCGGGAGGTGATTTCGTTGCCGTCAATCTGCGCAAGCGGCACACCGGTCTGAGCGTCATACAGGATGTAGGTCGAATGCAAGCCGGGTAGCGAACGCAGCGAGTTGTGAGGAAAAATGGCGACGGTCTTGATGCCCAGATAGGCGCCCGACTGCCAGGCCGGCATGATCAGGATGGTGCCAGCGGCAGCGCCGCTCGTGTCGGCCAGCGCGTGCGTATGCCGAAGAGGCACATTGCATCGCTCGATGAACATGGCTTTAAGCGCCGGAATCAGCCGCTTGAACGGAAGAGCTTCGCGGGTTGTTGTGGTGTCGATGATTTTCATACAGTGTGTTGTTAAATGAATTAGGCGTCGAGGACCACGTCTTCGATGGGAATAGCCTGGCACGCAAGGCATATCGATGCGTCGTCGGGATCTGTGCCATGGAGATCCTGGACCTTGCCTGAGATGATCCACACCGCACAGCTTTCGCACTGTCCGACCCGGCATCCGCTGGGCATCACGATCCCCAGAAATTCTGCAAACCCCAGCAGCACGCCGTTTGCAGAGGACCAGGGGACCGACGCGCCACCCGAGCGCGCGAATTTGACTTGGTAACTTTGATCCCTGTTGAACACCGGTACCGCCGGCGATCGGAACACCTCGCTGATGATGTCGAAGCGTGGCACACCGCGCGCCACCAGTCCGAGGGTGCGCAGAGTGCTACAAAAGGCTCTGACGATGACCGCAGAAGCATCGTCGGCGTTAGGCCCACCGGTTACGGCCAACAAATCTAAATTTACACCCCACAGCCCCAGGTAATTTCTGACCCATTGACCAAGTCCCATGTTAAGTTCGGTCAGGTCGTTCTCGCGCATTTGTGAAATTCGAGTTTGTTCATCATCAGGCACCAACCCCAACATGAGGCGCACGGCACCACCAATGGTCGTCGGCAATTCAGCGCTCTTCTTGTTCACTGCGTTTTGCCTTTCGATACTCACAAGGTGGTACTGGATTTGCGTCCCTCCACAAGCCCATTTCCGCAATCCTGGCAAAGCTTTCAGCGTCGGAATACACAATCCGATCCGTGGTTGCCGATTCGTATTCCTCGCAGCCCGCTCAGGCCCCAGATTTCCCATTCAACGTAGCCCGCAAAAACTCTATGCGCGCGCGGTTCACACCCATGTCGCCTTTGCCAAGGCGCGAGGCCGAACGCACCTGAATGACCTTGTTGACGGTATCGAACCAAAACTCAACATCGTCCACGTATCTCATCCACCGGCTGGTGTATTGCAGATACAGATAGTCCTGCGTACTCTTCACTACGCTGACACCGACCTGGGCCTGCGCGATAGCCTTGATCTGGGCAATGGTCGCCGGACCGTCTCCGTGGATCTCCAACGGAGCGATCTGGGCAAAGGCCATTTGTAAATGTCCGGGGTAGAGAAGGGCTTGACTGCTCACACTGTTCGGCGTCAGCGCCGGTGGCTTCAGCCGACCGTCTTT
>CAZMXB010000183.1:0-1323 GCA_964569855.1 uncultured Rhodoferax sp. | reverse complement strand
GACCGATCGGCGACAGGTAATCGAAGCCGAGGTCCAGCTGGCCCACGCCCGCGGACAACATTATCAAAACAACCAGGGTAATCAGTATCCATTTGACGACGAACATGTGGGCACTCCAAGGGGTGTTGCATTTGTGGGATCTGGCCGAAAAGAGCTGTTTGATTTTTGCGATTATCAAGCGGCAAGGCTGTAGAGCTGGTTGGCTGCGGACATGGTTAGTCCGTCGGGACAGTCCATCTGCCCCTGCTTGATCATGTGCATGGTTTCGATACCTGCGATGACAATCCGTGCGCTCCAAAGTCACTTGAATCCCAGCATCGGTCGGGTGATCCTTTTGACGGCCCGGTGATCCTGCTCGACGATGTTGTTGTGGTATTTGCTCTGGCGCATCGGGATTTCAACACAGGCGTCAGCCTCGACACTTTCAATGGCGGCCGTGTTGGGACCACTCTTGTCGATGGTGATATTCTCAGGCAGGTCGCGCAGGTCGATGGCGGCCTCCAAAAATCGCCGTGCAGCAGCCTTGTCCCGCTCGGGAAGAGAAGAAAGTCCACCGTATCGCCGTCGCGATCAACGGCGCGGTAGAGATGCTTCCAATGGCCGGATACATTGATGCAGGTCTCGTCCATTTTCCGGCTCCGGCCAACTGGTCGCTTGCGCTTGCGAAACACGGCGGCCAGAACCGGCAACACTTTGATCGCCCAGCGATGAACCGTCACGTGATCCACGAAAACACCGCGCGCCTACATCATCTCCTCAATGAGACGAAGGCTCAACGGGTAGGCGACACACCAGTGCACGCAGGTGAGCATCACTTCTAGCGGGTAGTGCAGCCGTTTTAGTACCTTGCGCAACGTGCCATTGATGAGGCTTTGGCGGAAATCGAGCATGGACCGGATTGTTGTTTACGTTTAATGCAACAGAACCCATAGCCATTGTGTAGGGTAAAAAGTCGCTCCTATCTTGTCGCTCTCACGCCAATTTGAAAGAGGGCCTCCATTTCATTGAAGCCGTTCATTGGGCTTGGCAGACAATTCCAACTTTCGGAAAATCCGCAACCCGTTGTATGAATAGCACCCCCCCGCTCTCCTTCACCGCCCTGATGCAACGGACGCACCCGGGCTTGCTGCGAAATCTCGCTGCGGACCCAGAGCAGGCCCGCCATGCGCCCAACAAGACCGCACGCCAGGTGAAGTCCGGTCATTACGTTGAGGTGAACCCGACCCCGCTGCCAGCGCCCCGCTACGTCATTCACAGCCGAGCCTTCTTTCAGGCATTGGGGTTGGCAGACGAGGTCGCCAGTGACCCGGTTTTTATGCAGTT
>CAZMXB010000182.1:0-10449 GCA_964569855.1 uncultured Rhodoferax sp. | reverse complement strand
CCAAGGGGCTGGCTGATACAGCGCTGAAGACGGCCAACTCCGGTTACTTGACACGCCGTCTGGTCGATGTGACACAAGACTTGGTTGTCACAGAACAGGACTGCGGTACGCACGGTGGTTATCTCATGCGCGCCATTGTCGAAGGTGGCGAAGTGATCGAGTCACTGCGCGACCGCGTGCTGGGCCGCACTGCCGCCGAAGACGTGTTGCATCCGGAGAACCGCTCAGTGCTGGCCACTGCCGGCACGATGCTGGACGAGGATTTGATCGAAGAGCTGGAACTGGCTGGCGTGGACGAGGTCAAGGTGCGTACGGCATTGACCTGTGAAACCCGCTTCGGCATTTGTGCCAAGTGTTATGGCCGCGATTTGGGTCGTGGTGGCTTGATCAACGGTGGCGAAGCCGTCGGTGTGATCGCTGCACAGTCCATCGGTGAACCCGGCACCCAGTTGACGATGCGTACCTTCCACATCGGTGGTGCGGCATCGCGTGCGGCGATTGCCTCCAGCGTGGAAGCCAAGTCTAACGGGGTCATCGGATTCAATGCCACGATGCGGTACGTGACCAATAGCAAGAAGGAGTTGGTGGTGATTGCCCGTTCCGGCGAAATCATCATCCATGATGAGCATGGCCGTGAGCGCGAGCGCCACAAGGTGCCTTACGGTGCCATTCTGACCGTGAAGGCCGACCAGACTATCAAGGCTGGCGCTATTCTGGCCAACTGGGATCCGTTGACCCGCCCCATCATTACCGAATTTGCCGGCAAGGCGCATTTCGAGAATGTGGAAGAAGGTTTGACGGTTGCCAAGCAGGTCGACGAAGTGACAGGTCTGTCCACTATGGTGGTCATCGATCCCAAGCGCCGTGGCGCTGCCAAGGTCGTACGTCCACAAGTCAAACTGATTGACGCGACCGGTAACGAAGTCAAGATTCCCGGAACCGACCATTCCGTGACCATTGGCTTCCCGGTTGGTGCGCTGATTCAGGTGCGCGATGGTCTGGACGTTGGCCCTGGTGAGGTTCTTGCCCGCATCCCGATTGAAGGCCAGAAGACCCGTGACATTACCGGTGGTCTGCCGCGGGTTGCCGAGTTGTTTGAGGCACGTACTCCCAAGGACAAGGGCACGCTGGCCGAGATCACAGGGACCGTGTCCTTTGGCAAGGAAACCAAGGGCAAGATTCGCCTGCAGATTACGGATCCCGATGGCAAGGTCTGGGAAGACCTGGTGCCCAAGGAAAAGAACATGCTGGTCCACGAAGGGCAGGTCGTCAACAAGGGTGAATCCGTGGTCGACGGCCCGGCCGACCCGCAGGACATCCTGCGCTTGCTGGGTTCCGAAGAGTTGGCACGCTACATCGTTGACGAAGTGCAGGACGTGTACCGCTTGCAGGGTGTGAAGATCAACGACAAGCACATTGAAGTGATTGTTCGCCAAATGCTGCGTCGAGTGGTGGTCGAGAACGCGGGGGACTCCAGTTACATCAATGGTGAACAGGTCGAGCGTTCTGAAATGCTCAACACTAACGACGCGTTGCGGGCCGAAGGCAAGATTCCCGTCACCTTTACCAACCTGTTGTTGGGTATCACCAAGGCATCCTTGTCCACCGACAGCTTCATCAGTGCGGCGTCCTTCCAGGAAACCACCCGCGTGTTGACTGAGGCTGCCATCATGGGTAAGCGCGACGAGTTGCGCGGCTTGAAGGAAAACGTCATCGTCGGTCGGCTGATTCCAGCCGGTACCGGGTTGGCCTACCACGAAGCCCGCAAAGTGCGTGAAAACATGGACGATGCCGAGCGCCGTGCCATTGCCGAAGCGGAAGCCGCAGAACTCGCTGGTGACACCGCGTTGGTGGGTGAGCCAATTTCCGGTGAGGACGGGACTGCGGAATAGAGTCCGTTTGCTATAGTTTCTATAGCGCCCCAAGTCTGTAATACGAGGGCTTGGGGCTTTTTCCGTTGTAGTGCCTTTGGCGAAATAAGCTCGAACCAGTCTGCGCGGCCTGGATATGAATGACACTTTTCTATTGTGGATGGCGCTTGCTGTCGGTGTGTTCTGGTCCGTGGGGGTCTACAACCGCTTGATGCGTATGCGAACCAAAGGGTTGGACGCATTGATGTCCGTTGAAAAAGCTCTGCGACAGTATGCAGAATTGGTACGTGGGCAAGAACCCGCGTTAGCTTCAGGGCCACTGCACATCCGGGCCGGCGGCCCCGGCGCGGTCTGGAGCTCACTGACGGTGGCTTGGCAGGAGACGGACGAGGCATTGAAGGAGGCAGTTTCGATGCCGCTTGCGGACGCGCCATTGTCACGACTGGCTTCCTGTTTGGCCGAGTTGCAGCGCGCCTGGGTCGCTGTATGTGAAACGCCAGCCGACCTCGCCGGGCCTATCGTCCCGGAAGGGCTGCGGATTCGCTGGGAAACCATTGGTATGGGTGTTGAGACATCGTGCAATCAGTTCAACCACTTGATGAACACATACAACCACGCTCTGAACCAGTTTCCCGCCAGCCTTATTGTCGGTTTGCTGGCTTTCAAACCAGCGGGTCGATTGTGACGACGCCATGAACACCCATTCACAACCTGTTGCCCTGTGGCGGCAACTGAGCGAAACGGCAGCGGTGATCGTAGCCGTTCGCGCCGGCACCTCGGGTACTGAGGCCATTGATGGCGTTGCGGCAGAGTTGCGCGCGGGCGTTCAGGCCTTGGCGTTTCACGTGTGGCGCAATCTGGGTCGGGCACAGGCACTGCGGACACAGTTGGCCAGCAAGTTGCCCCCGCCGCACGCAGATGCCCTCTTGTGTGTCGCGCTCGCTCTTGCGTGGGACCCAAAAACCGCACCTTATGACATGTTTACACTGGTCAACCAGACGGTGGAAGCGGCCAAACGGAGCCGTACAACCCATGGGCAAGCCAGTTTTCTAAATGCCTGTTTGCGGCGCTTCTTGCGTGAACACGATGCGCTGGTCGCGCGAACCGATGATGACCCCGTCGCGTATTGGAATCACCCTTCCTGGTGGATCAGGCGGATGCAAAAGGAGCACCCGGACCATTGGCGCGCGGTTTTGCATGCAGCCAACTCCCACCCGCCCATGAGCTTGCGCATCAATGCGCGCAAGACCTCAGTGTCAAAGTACCTCGCGCTATTGTCCCAAGCGGGAATCGTTGCACGCGCCGATTCCTGCGGTGCAATCGCTCTGGAGCAACCCACTTCCGTATCGCAACTTCCAGGTTTCGACCTGGGGCTGGTGTCTGTGCAGGATGCAGCGGCGCAAATGGCAGCGCCCTTGTTGTTGGGCGCGGGAGAAAAGTCCGACGGCTTGCGGATCCTGGACGCCTGCGCCGCGCCGGGTGGAAAAACATGTCACCTTGCCGAACTGTCGCACAGCGAGGTCATCGCCTTGGAAATCGATGCACGCAGGACCGGCCGCATTCGACAAAATCTGACGCGCCTCGGATTGCAGGCGCACGTTATGACGGCAGACGCGGCACGTCCGCAAGATTGGTGGGATGGGCAACTCTTCGACGCTATTTTGCTGGATGCCCCCTGTACAGCCTCTGGCATCGTTCGACGCCACCCGGATATCCGGTGGCTGCGTCGTGAAACTGATGTCACGCAACTGGCACAACTGCAAAAGCAGCTGCTGCAGTCTCTGTGGGCCTTGCTGCGTCCCGGTGGTCACTTGGTCTATTGCACCTGCTCGCTATTTCTGGCTGAAGGCAGTGGCCAGGTACAAACGTTTCTCACACACAACACTGACGCCGCTTTGATGCCATCCCCCGGGCATTTAATCCCGGGAAATGTCGCAAAGAGTGAAGGCGTCCCGGACAATCCAATCTGTGATTACGATGGCTTTTTTTACGCACTGCTGCAAAAACGGATGGCTTAGTCTGGCCTTGCGCGTGCTGTGCGTGTGTGGGTTTGTTACGGTCGCTGGCCTGGCCCGCGCACAGAATTCCACGGAAATCTTGCAGTACACGGTCGAGCGTCTGGACGATGAAGTGGTTGTGTCAGCGCAAATAGCCTTCGAACTTCCGGCCGTAGTGGAAGATGCGCTTCTCAAGGGCATTCCTGTTTTCTTTGTTATTGAAGCCGATGTGTTGCGTGAGCGATGGTACTGGTATGACAAAAAAGTGGCGTCGACTGAACGCCATATGCGCCTCGCATACCAACCCCTCACACGAAAATGGAGAATCAATGTCACGGCTGGTGCGGGTCGCGATGCCAGTGTTGGCCTGACACTGAACCAAGGCTTTGAAACACTCGCCGACGCACTGACTGCGATCAGGAGGGTTGCCCGTTGGAAGATTGCCGAGACCAGTGAACTGGATGTCAGCATCAAGCACAAAGTGGACTTCCGATTTCGATTGGACCTCAGCCAATTGCCACGCCCGTTCCAGATCGGGGCACTGGGGCAGTCCGACTGGGACTTGTCCGCCAGTACCAGCGCGGCCCTGATGCCCACGCTTAGCAAATGATCGCCAGCCTGCCGCGCAGTCGATATGACAAGGCGGTACAAAGTTCGCGCGCCCTGCGATGGACCTTAGGGGGGGGCGCAGTGGCCATGGTGGCAATTGGCCTGGCATTGCTATATCTACTCATTGAAGCCACCAACAACCGGGATATGTATGAGCGCAACTACGCGCGCTTGTTTACCGTCAATGTCATCGTTGCGGGCACTCTTTTTGGCGTCATTGTGTGGGTGGCATATCGGTTGCTGGTACGGCTGCGGGAGGGGCGCTTCGGTAGCCGCCTGCTGCTCAAGTTGGCGACGATTTTTGCACTGGTTGGATTAGCACCGGGACTCCTGGTTTTTGGCGTTTCCTACCAATTTGTATCCCGCTCCATTGAAACCTGGTTTGACGTGAAAGTTGAAGGTGCACTCGAAGCAGGTCTGAATCTGGGACGCGTCACTCTCGACGCGCTGTCCAATGATCTCACCACCAAGACACGCAGTGCCGCCAGCCAATTGGCTGAAACCCAGGAGTCAGCAGTGGGCTTGGCATTGGATCGCATGGTGGAGCAGCTCAGCGCGGCCGATGCGACGCTGTGGAGCGCCTCCGGCAAGCTCCTGGCCAGCGCTGGCCAGTCCCGTTTTCAGTTAGCGCCCGACAAGCCTTCGCCACAGCAGTTTCGAACAGCAAGAGCTGACCGTTCGCTGTCCTGGGTGGATGGCCTGGAAGACGGTGTAGCCGCAACCCTGAATGGGGCCCGCATCAAAGTATTGGTGCCAATTTCAAGTACCGCACTGGGACTAAGTCCGGAATCGCGTTTCCTGCAAGTGACCCGCGCCTTACCAGCGAATCTGGTGGCCAATGCACTGGCGGTGGAAAACGCCAACCGCGAATACCAGGAGCGGGCATTGGGTCGGCAGGGACTCAAGCGCATGTATATCGGCACATTGACCTTGAGTCTTTTTTTGGCAGTGTTTGGGGCTGTGCTGCTGGCGGTGGTTTTGGGCGATCAAATAGCCCGCCCTTTGTTGATGCTGGCCGAGGGAGTCAGCCAGGTGGCCGCCGGCGACCTGACCCCAAAATTGGTGATGCAGGGCAATGATGAACTGGTTGGGCTGACCCGTTCTTTTGCATCAATGACTCAGCAACTGGCGGACGCCCGCCAAGCCGTGCAACACAGTATGGAGCAGGTTGATGCAGCCCGCGCGAACCTTCAGACTATCCTGGACAATTTGACTGCGGGGGTTATCGTGATGGACGCACAGGGTTTGATCCGATCGTTCAATCCAGGCGCGACACGGATTCTGCACGCCCCCCTGTCTGAATTTTTAGGCCGACCCTTGGCGGACATCGACGGTCTGGCAGACTTTGCTGGTTCCATACAAAACCAGTTTGACGACTTTTTGACGCAGCAAGCGGGGCAACCGTCGGATCACTGGCAGCGTTCGTTTGAGTTGGGGGGGGGCTCCTCCCTCCTGCATGGCCCATTTGACCGCACTTTGACGTTGGTCGCGCGCGGTGCGGAATTGCCTGATGACGCGCGCCTGTTGGTGTTTGACGACATTTCCGACATCGTCTCGGCACAGCGGGCGCAGGCCTGGGGCGAAGTGGCCCGCCGCTTGGCCCACGAAATCAAGAACCCGTTGACTCCGATCCAGTTGTCCGCCGAGCGGCTCGAAAAAAAGCTTTCGGGAAAACTGGCGTCGGGTGATCAAGTCGTTCTGAAAAAATCGGTCAAAACCATTGTGGACCAAGTCGAGGCCATGAAGCGACTGGTCAATGATTTTCGGGACTATGCACGTTTGCCTGCTGCAGAGCTCAAACCCGTCGATTTGAACGCCCTTGTCTCCGATATTTACATGCTGTACGAACACGAAGGTCTTGCCGTGCCAGTGAGTCTGGAGTTGGACGCGGCCTGTCCGCCAGTAATGGGCGATGCTCAGCAGCTCCGACAGGTAGTTCACAACCTGATTCAAAATGCCCAGGATGCCAGTGAAACCGTCAAAGCTGCCGATGCGGGTGACAGCAATGTGGTCGTCCGAACGATTTTTCAACCGGCCGTTGGGCGAGTCCGAATCAGTGTCCTGGATAGTGGTGGCGGCTTCCCGGACCACATCCTCAAACGCGCCTTCGAACCCTACGTCACAACGAAAGCCAAGGGCACGGGTTTGGGTCTGGCCGTTGTCAAGAAGATTGCAGACGAGCACGGCTCACGCGTAGATATTGTCAACCGCGTCGTCGACGGTGTCGTGGTGGGCGCGCAAGTATCGTTATCATTGGGCGTCGGAAATACCGCGCCAGCTGAAGCGCGACATATGGGTATTTAAGGGTTAGCGCATACAACATGGCAAATATTCTGGTTGTTGATGACGAGCATGGCATTCGGGATCTGCTCTGGGAGATTCTTAATGACGAAGGTCACAACGTTGAACTGGCCGAAAACGCGGCGCAGGCGCGCGCCGCCAGGCTGCGGGAGCGCCCAGACCTTGTTTTGCTCGATATCTGGATGCCAGACACCGATGGCGTTACCTTGTTGAAAGAATGGTCCTCGACTGGCGCGTTAACCATGCCGGTCATCATGATGAGTGGACACGCCACCATTGATACGGCCGTTGAAGCCACAAAAATTGGTGCATTGGCGTTCCTCGAAAAACCGATTACGTTGCAAAAGCTGTTGAGGGCGGTCGAGCAGGGGTTGGTGCGAAACAATTTGCATCGATCCATGGCGGCAACGACCCCAAAACCGTTTACACCCGTGGTGGAGGTTTTAGGTTTTGCACCACCGATGGCCAGCGGACCCATTGAACCCGGTCTTCAGGCCACGCAAAATTTTGTGTTGGACAAGCCGCTGCGGGAGGCCAGGGACGAATTTGAAAAGGCTTACTTTGAATACCACCTTGCCAGGGAAAACGGATCTATGACGCGTGTGGCAGAAAAAACAGGGCTGGAGAGAACACACCTTTATCGCAAGCTCAAGCAACTAGGCGTAGACCTGACGCGCGGCAAGCGTAACGGCAATTGATCCAATGATCCATCAGGTTTGAAAATTTCTAAATCTTCCTGCTATAATTTTAGGCTCAGGCCCGGTAGCTCAGTCGGTAGAGCAGAGGATTGAAAATCCTTGTGTCGGTGGTTCGATTCCGCCCCAGGCCACCAAATATGCGGGAATAGCTCAGTTGGTAGAGCGATACCTTGCCAAGGTATAGGTCGAGAGTTCGAGCCTCTTTTCCCGCTCCATATTTTGTTGAAAGCCCGTCCGTTGTGATGGGCTTTTTGCATTGTGGCCAGTTGCTCACTTCGATAGTATCGGACTGAGCGTCGGCATAGTACCCATTGCAACTTTTTGGACAATAGTGGCATGAACGAATTGACCTTGACCCGCCCCGACGACTGGCACGTGCACCTGCGTGATGGCGCTGCATTGTTCACCGTCGTACCGCACACCGCAGCGCAATTTGGCCGCGCAATCGTCATGCCCAATTTGAAGCCGCCCATCACCACTGCCAATCAGGCGCTCGCCTACCGTAACCGAATCTTGGCGGCGGTGCCACCGGGCATGGCGTTTGACCCTTTGATGACGCTTTACCTGACCGACAACCTGCCACCGGACGAGATTGCTCGTGCCAAAGACGCAGGGGTCGTCGCCGCCAAGTTGTACCCTGCGGGGGCGACCACCAACAGTGACGCGGGAGTAACGAATTTGCGGCACATTTACAAGACCCTGGAAGCCATGCAGCGCGCGGGGCTGTTGCTGCTGATGCACGGCGAGGTCACGTCGCCCGAGATTGATCTGTTTGACCGCGAGGCTGTCTTTATCGACTCGCAGCTGATCCCGTTGCGCAAGGATTTCCCCGAGTTGAAGATGGTGTTTGAACACATCACGACCAGGGAAGCCGCGCATTACGTGCGCGACGGTGACCGATTCATCGGCGCCACCATCACCGCGCATCACCTTTTGTACAACCGCAACGCGATTTTCACTGGTGGCATCCGTCCGCACTACTACTGTTTGCCGGTGCTGAAGCGTGAGGCGCACCGCCTGGCATTGGTGCAGGCTGCCACCGGTGGCTCTGGTAAGTACTTTCTGGGTACCGACAGTGCGCCACACGCGGCCCACCTGAAGGAGCACGCTACCGGCTGCGCTGGTTGCTACACCGCACACGCGGCCATGGAGTTGTACGCCCAGGCCTTTGACGCTGCCGGTGCGCTGGACCAATTGGAAGGCTTTGCGAGCTTTCACGGGGCTGATTTTTATGGTCTGCCGCGCAACAAGGGCACCGTCACCCTGCGCCGCGAGTCATGGACCGTGCCCGAAAGTTTTGCCTTTGGTGAGGCGCAATTGAAGCCACTGGGTGGGGGTGAGGCATTGCCGTGGCGGATGGTCTAGGCGCCATTGCCTGGTCAATGCCCTGGCTGCGGCCCTATTCGACGATCGGGCAGGGCGTTGCTGCCCAGGTCGCTGCCGGTTTGACCTGCGCGGATGCACTGAACGCGGCGCTGGCGCCTTTGCCCAGCCCGGTGCGCTTCGTGCCACAAAGTGATCTGCCGACCGGTGTGGCCTACGAAAGCTACATTTTTGATAGCAACTGTTGTCCTACCCGCGAGGGCTTACACGATTTTTTCAATGGAATGGCTTGGTTGCTGTTCCCTCTGACCAAACGCCGCCTGAACCTGATGCACGTCGCCCAGATTGCACAAACCGGTATCCAGCCGGTGCGCGGCCCGGCGCGCGACGCATTGACTGTGTTTGACGAGAACGCAGCCTTCTTGCAATGCCCCGATGTGCTGTGGGACGCTCTGGCCGCCAAGGATTGGGGTCGCTTGTTTGGCCCGCTGCGTCCGCTGTGGGCGCAGTCCGATCTGGTGCTGTTTGGCCACGCGCTGCTGGAGAAACTGGTTCACCCCCGAAAACCCATCACAGCCCACGTGTACAGGGCGCAAGCAGCTACGCATTCGATAGCAGATCTCGACCAGTGGATGGCCGCCGACCTGAGCGCCGAGCGTTTTGCCAGCAAACCGTTCGCCCACTTGCCCGTGCTGGGAGTCCCCGGCTGGTGGCCGGACAACGAAAACACGAGCTTCTACGAAGATGCAACGGTATTCCGTCTCGCACGCCCCGATCGCCCAAAGCTGGCGCAAGGCGCCGGGCTGGATGGGGCCGATTTCGGAACCGAAGGTTCATGAGGCCACAGCCTGCCCGGTGTCTTGTGCCCGCGCCGCAACCAGCCAAGAAGTCTGCCAATTCCCCATGGCATCTGGGTAGATTGGGCTGGGCTTGGCTTGAAATTGCCCAATTCAACCTTACCATTCACGCTATCGGCCCTTGTAGACGGGCCATCGGAAAAGGAAACCATGAAACGCATTATTTTGTTCGTATTGACCAACGTCCTGGTGGTCGCGGTGTTGGGCATCGTCGCGAGTCTGCTCGGGGTCAACCGTTACCTGACCAGCAGTGGCCTTAACCTGGGCGCTCTGTTGGGCTTTGCATTGATCATGGGTTTTGGCGGTGCCATCATTTCCCTGTTGATCAGCAAACCGATGGCCAAGTGGACGTCAGGCGTGCGAGTCATTGAGCAGCCGCAAAACGTCGACGAAGCCTGGATTGTGGAAACCGTACGCAAGCTGTCCGAAAAGGCCGGCATTGGAATGCCCGAGGTCGGCATCTTCGAGGGAGACCCCAACGCCTTTGCCACCGGCGCCTTCAAGAACTCGGCCCTGGTGGCGGTATCCACCGGTCTGCTGCAGGGCATGACCAGGGACGAGGTTGAAGCCGTCATTGGCCACGAGGTAGCCCACATCGCCAACGGCGACATGGTCACCATGACGCTGATCCAGGGCGTGATGAACACCTTTGTGGTGTTCCTGTCGCGGGTGATCGGCTATGCGGTCGACAGCTTTCTGCGCAAGAACGACGAGAGCAGCTCGGGCCCCGGCATCGGCTACTACGTGACCACCATCGTGCTCGACATCGTGCTGGGCTTCCTGGCTGCGATCA
>CAZMXB010000181.1:5744-10522 GCA_964569855.1 uncultured Rhodoferax sp. | reverse complement strand
AGTATGAACTGCCCTAATTGCGGCAACGATGACCCCTCCTTATTTTTTAAAATGGGGAAGAGGCATACCAAAGGAGCATACTTCAGAGTAAACTCAGAAAAATACAAGTGTCTGAAACGAGGGTTTGTCGTATATGGGGATGCGAGGTGTAAATGAACATTAGTGATCTAAACCTAACGTGTGACGCGCAATGTTTAGCATCTCCCGTAGAACCGTTATCATCAATGGGAATGATCAAGGTTTGCGCGGTTTGCGCGATTACGTTGGTGATTGTTGCGGTAATAGGGGTTACCAGTAAAGCCCCATAGCCTATTCAGTCATAAACCCTATATAAGTTTTAAAAATTCTATTATTTTGCATAACTTTATAGTCTTAAAAGCCGAATGGTCTAATATGCCGAAATCAGATGAACGCAGACACTATTTCCCCCAAGATACGTGGGAATCCTTAAAGTTCTTTACCGAAGATGAGAAGTTACGGTTATCCCCGGAGATTGCAGCAGCCGTGCGACCCGAACATCTTGCATGGGCAATTATCAATAATTTCTTGCAGAAACACGGGCACTACCCGCCAAAGACTACGGGAGAACCAAAAAATTAATTTTTCTTTTTCGCCGGATACGCCATCGGACTCTCTCTTAAATGGTCCCGTGCGATCCGTCTTGCCGTTACAAGTGAAGCCCACGGATGTTCCGTTCGTTCAACCCTAGTACCGATTTCAAGCTGCGTCCGGTTCACGCGGTAAGTCTTTGCCATAATAACAGGTAATATCTGCAAAACTTTATTTACTTTTCCTACAATCATTCATTACTATGTGTAACTACTGCAAGCACCACAACAACGCCTGTAACCCGATCCTCAAACGCGACATCCGGGAAAGTATGGTAAAGATGGACCAGATTAGCAAACACGCCGTAACTATATCGCATACCAAGAGGAAACGGTAATGGCGACCCCTATTATGACCGGCAACCCGGCAGCCCAGGATTACCTGAAACAGCGTTATATCGCGTATCGGTGGAGAACTCCATTCGTAACCGACGACAGGATGAATAAGCGGGAAGCGCGAGCCAGAGCGTTTGCAGAAATGCGAGCGCGGATGGGCCGGTAATCAAATCCCAATACAAACCTTTTTACCATTTTGTTATATAAATAAATACAATGACTGAAGTTACTACATTATCAATACCTAACGCTCTCATCCAAGAGGCGAAATCTCTTAAAATAAATTCCAGTGAAGAGGCGAGGAAAGCAATAAAAGAAGCTATTGAGAAGAAGAAAGCACAGAACATAGGGTAATCCGATGTACACCCGCATATTTGTTGTAATGCTTGTACTTGCTATGAGCATGGTAATGTGTGTAAATGCCGAAGAAAATGTCTCATACGTGAATGTCACCGAAGTTGATACCATCAGTGAAAATATATCATCGTTACCACAACCTTTCATATCATCAATCGACAATCCCCAATTCGGCATAAAACGTATCGAACAGGGTCAATGTGTAGAAATCGGGCAGACTTACGATATTTCGGGTCTTGGTTGGTGGAGTGGATATATCGGGTATTACGGAAGGTACACCGATGATTTTTCACCAACAAACGTATCTCTCGTAACCGTAAAACAAGTCCCTTACAACCTCAAAAAACTCAGTAACTTTGAGATCGATTCGAGTTTTGAAGATTATCCGGGGTATTGGTATAATATGCCGGATAATGGGTTTAACCGAGCTGCCAATGAACGCTTATTCTATGTCAGCGATCATTGCATAGTTACAGCCAACGTCTCAGCGGCTATTGTAAGAGAAGCAATCAACGCATCCCAAGCGCGGCAATTACTCCTCGCTAATATGTCGCAACTCCCTATCCGCACCGAAGAGTTTACCGATATAATCATCAGTAAAAACACAACTACATATTTAGAATCCCCCCCATTTTCACGGTATTGGATCTTCGGGCATCACAACACCGATTTAACCTATGATCTCCCGTTAGAACGTGACAATGTAACAGCGTTAACAACCGAACTTACAAACTCGTTGTCAGAAGGCCGATACGATGTTATCTTCACACTTCCGGGAAAGAACGAGATTAACGAAGAACCGTATGATCGACATCTTCAGACAATTTCATCACCGTTCAGAATCCAGAACGATGTGCCATTACGAGGCATCCAGCCATTCGTTGCCGAAGAAAAACTGATTGACCGGATTAGTTCGTCTTACGATGATTCGTATGTAAAATGGCGGATGTTGTTACAAGACCCCAAGATAGAAATCTCGTATCTGCGGCAAGAACCTCTGACGAACAACCAGAGTTTCATAATGCTCAAAGGATATACCAACGCCAACCCTGATACGCCATTAACAATTCGTATTGATGCAAACAGGACAACCGGAGAATCATATACACTCAATACTACTCAGGCGTATGCTGTATTTAACGGAGGTATGGCTGCATACCGTACATGGAATACAACCTTTATCGTAGACTTCAATAATGTGTACCCCGGATACCACGATCTTACCGTAACTACTGATAATGGAGCTACTGCAATAGTTCCGATATTCATCCGGCAGGAGCTCCCGGCGCACTATACCCCGCCAACATTCCTGAAATTCATTGACAATTCCCCGTTCATAGAACCCGTAATTGTAGAGAAGGAAGTTATTAAGGAAGTTCCGAAGATCGTAACCGAAAGAGTAATTGTCAGAGAAGAGGTAGATTATGCAAAATTGTCCGAAACTGTATTCTGGCGATACGCCCCGTTAGTAATTGGCGGGATTCTCGCAGTATTACTTGGACTCTACATGGTTTCCGTAGTTTCAAGAACGTATGAACGTCGAAAAAGAAACAGAGAATCGAAGGAGGATTAAGAAATGTTTAGCGCAAAGAAAATCAAGGAAATTGACAACAAACTTACATATGCCATTGGATACCGGAATCTCTATAATATTGTGGTTCTTGCTATCGGATCGGTAATGATCCTGTTTTCAGGACTCAGTATTGCCGCAATGTCGTCCGTTGGGTTTATTATCTTCATCTTAGGGGGCAAATGGTTCCTGCATCAGATGACAGAGAATATCGACGCGATCTCAGTATCAGAACTGACATAATCATGACATCCAAACTTGAAGATGAATACGCCGAGTTTAAGAAAGCGTCAAAAGATATTACGGGGTCTGTACTTTTGAGTATTGATATGAACGCTCCAGCGTCATTAAAACGAGTAGTAACAGATATCATTACTCATCCAGGGACACCCTACTTTTTTCTCGGTGCTGGGATCGAAGCTGCAAGTATCTGTATCGGATACCTGTTTGTAGGTGTGTCGTATCCAACTATCGACGCGGTAACTGGGATTGGAATTGGCTTGATATTGCTCTGGTATTCTCGTACACGGTGTTCTTAATGCTCGATACTTTCAAAATACGAATCCATAGATTATTAGTAAAAACAAAAGCACCCGCGTTTGTGAATCCATACACACACGCAACCACTGATAATTATAGAGATCCGTTCAAGTTCAGACAACCATTACAGAAATTACAGAAAGAAGAACCTGCGCCCGTATCAGAACCATCGTTCTTTAAATCGTGTGTAGAGATGGTGTTTATGGACGTTTCTGGCGCGAAGGAGCATACTATTGGGAAAGTGGTGCAGATGAAGGCAAATGCCGAAGCAAAGGCGCGATTTGAAGATTTAGCGTATGGGAGGAGATGAATGAAAGTTAAACTCTCCAACTCAGAACTCCGTTCCCGCATCTGGTTACGGTGGAAAAACAAACTGAAATACCACATATGCCATCTAACCCGTAACCTCACTCATAGATATTGTCTCTCCTGTAAAGAATCATATCCGTGCCAGAAACTACGAGTAGAACCGTGGATACAATGGAACTTTAAAAAATAGATTCTCTTTTAATATCCGGTGCTATAATCTACTGTCTGTACGCATGTCATAAGGAACTGGATAATCACACCGAATAACCCTAACGTACAAAGCCCATAGAATACCGGCGCGATGTAGATCACAGCAGAGTATAGACCCGGTTGTGTTGCTGATGTAATTACAAGGTTGTTCATTACACCAATAACAGACTCTATTGCGAGGCCTCCGAATGTCGTAAGGGCAATTACACCGAGCGTTAACAGTAACATCTCGGAAGCCGCGACCAGCATCCCACTCAGATCAGATTCCCCGCTTGTTGAACGTGCCGATACTACCCACACGTTAATCCCTGCACCAATGAGGATCACAAACGGTTCAAACTCAAATGCCATCAACATAACCTTGATGACATCATACCGCATTTGCGAAGATGCTACTATCGTCTGGAAATTGATACTCGCCATAATGACTTTATCAATGCCAAACCCAATAAGAACAAAAAGAATACATGATAACAGGAACACCGATACCAACGTAATTGTCGAACCGGCGGCAATACTGTTATCAGAAAAATGTTTCATAGTTAATCCTTATCAGGTTCTTTCTCTTTAACAGGGAAATATTTTTCGTTGTATTCCATCATCATTTGATTTACAATCCCGCGATGCGTAAGTGTTGGGATACGCAGGATCGGGATTTGTTCAATGTAATCCAGGATCATCTGTTCGTGTTCGATAGCCCTGAGTTCTTTTATCTGTTCCGCGCTTTCCGTAAATTCGTTATCGTCAGTCATAAAAACCCACCTATTCTCTCCTTCGATTATACACTACAATCGCTATCATCGAGACTGCAACCGCAACCATTGGGATTAACGGAGATATTGGTTCCT
>CAZMXB010000181.1:3144-5644 GCA_964569855.1 uncultured Rhodoferax sp. | reverse complement strand
TTGTCCCTGCCCAGATACACATCCGCATAGCAGGAACATCGCTGTTATGAAAATAAGTAGTTTTTTCATATCATCACTTCGCAGCCATGAGGATCACATACCCTAATACCGAAGATCCCAATATAATCCCACCTGCAAGAAGCGCGATCATAACAAATCCCTTGTACTTCATTGGATCTTCGCCATCTTTACGTTTTTCGAGTTCTGCGTTAATATACCCGGAATGATGAGATGCCGTCCATTTCGGGAGATACTTGCGGATCTCATGCAAATTTACGTTACGGATAGGTGGCAACCGAATACCCGTCGGGAACAGTGCATCAAGATCCCCGTTCATCAGATGATATTCAAACGAGTCCCAATCATAAATAAACCCATCATCCCCTTCAGTATGACCTTTCGCCCAATTCTCGTTCCAAGTGTGTACAGCGTGAACAATTGCATAATCTAAATCTACATTATGAACGATGTTCCAGTCATCGGATAAGATAATAGTATTAACCTTACCCAGCTGTCCTTGTGTGGGTGCAGTCTGAATCCATTTTAGCGGCAATCCCATCGCTTCAAAGATCCCGGCAATAGAATTAACGCTCATCAGCCACATCTTACCACTCATTCCGCATAAAATGGCTTCAGGAGTATTCGAGAATGAAGCGTTACGATGCCCCCATACGGGTTCCAATCTATCATAGATTTCAATCTTAAACGCTACAAGCCCAATCCCGATTACCGCAACCAGTAAGAGGATAAGCCAGATGTAAAATGGGTTCCCCATTATAACGGGTTCCCACAACGGAACTAATATCTCTGCCATTATCTCCCCCCCATTAATCCGAATATTGCCCGGTTCTCTTTCGGTCTTTCTCCCGCCGATTTCACCATAGCGTTTGCATCTCCGTAGAAACTCATACCAACGCCCTGTGCTAACCGTTCCCTGATATGATCGGGCAGATCGCTTCGTGCTTTATTCGTAATAACTAACAAGTAAATCTCCTTCTGTAAGTTCATAATGAGTTTATCGACGTTATCGCATCCCTGTAAATCCATTGCCTGTCGCATAATAATTTCGACTTTCTTTTGAGATGCGCTATCCATATTCCCGGATAATATCGTTGAACAGACCTCATCATCAAATATCCAAAACCTATCATCACCCACCAACTCATCTTTATTTTGCGGGGTTTTTGGTTTCAGATACAGTTTCATTGTCTCTGCATCAACACTCGGTGGAAGAGACATCGGAGCCATTGGCGGAAGAGGTTGCCCCCCGCTATAATTCCCCTGCATCTGCATCTGCCTGGCCTGTTCTTCAGCCATCGCCATCTCTTCTTCGTATTGTACGGTTGCAGGAGAAGCGCCCTGAACTTCTTGCCGTATAAACCTGTTGAGTATACCTTTCGCACCCATACCGCACCTTATAATGTAGACTCGGTTTTCTTATCGGCGTTCTTCAGGTAGAATATCCATATTACATTGAGGATAGCGAGGATTGTAAACACAACCATTGTGATTGACAAATAGATGTTAGGGGCGATGATTTGGGTATTTACGATAGATGTTCCGGTTGCGGTTACAGCAAACCCATTCCGTTCAAATGTCATGTAGTTTGCGAACCACGCCGACATTGCCAACGGGATTACCGCGCCGATAGATAAAATATCCTCTGCCGATTCGTAGATCCGTGATGCTGCAAGACACCCCAATCCAATCAGAATGAATACATACACGTATTCTGCTGGCATATAATGTGTGTCATGCAGGAACGAGTTTGTAATAAGGGAAGTGGAACTTGATACCGATACATTTGATATTACCGCCGATACTGAAGATATTGTCAGTAACGATGCGATAGACGTAAGGAAAATCTTAATTAAATAACCCATATTAAAGAATTATGAGGTTATGACGTTTAAATGTTTGTTTGGAAATGTTTTAGAAAAGTGAATCTATGGGGAACAACCCCATAGAAAGATGTCCGACGATTACGGGTTTACTGGCGGCCATAGCCGCGAATCAGCATGAACCCACCGATCATGATAGCGATGCCGAGCATGATCAGACCGATAGAGGCGAGGTTGAGTGCGCCTGCGGCGGTTCCATTGATTGCAGACTGCGCGGTAGCAAGTGCGGGCTGTGCGGTACTGTTGACTTCAGGAGCCGCAGTAGCGACGCTCGACATGACACCCGGTGCCACGTAGAACAGAGCTGCAACAATGATGAGGGTAATAACACCTTCCATAAGCATAGTAAAACACCTACCTTATATACTAGTGTAACGCTCATTGTTTAAATATCTGATTATTTAAATAAATAATATTATGATGCTTTACGCAGGATAAGAAACGCTCCGAGCAGGAATAAAATGCCACTGATAATAAGTAATGGTGTCATAAGGTTCGCAGATGCTCCATTGACGGTATCAACCATTGTTATTGTCTTGTTAAGGTTAGAACCGTCAATATACGGTGCGTCTGTTGACATATCGTTGTGAGCCATTGTA
>CAZMXB010000181.1:1337-3134 GCA_964569855.1 uncultured Rhodoferax sp. | reverse complement strand
CAATAAACGCAAACGCGAGGATACCAACCATTACCAGACTTATAGCAAGTTTCCCGAACCCCATACAATCACATTCTTTCTTAAAGTATTTATGGTGATGCCATTTCAATTAAATGATTGGTGTCAATACATCCTTTTTCATCGCAGTAGATCAATGCGTCGTAGATGCCGGAATGGTAATTACAATATCCTTTGTATGTACCGTTATTACAATCAGGAGCGTTTAGGATTTTCTGGTTCTCTATGAAATCTCCGGTCTGGATGTATACAGAAACCCCCAATGCGATCACAACTACACACGCCATCACGAGCGTAAGATAATATCTGGGTTTTTCCCAATCCATACTACCAACTCCATACAATCAACGATGCCGCACCAATTACTATGAGTAATACCAGAGTTAGAACGACAACGTAAAAGTCCTTCATTCTGCCTCTCCTCCAACCGCCGCAAACTCGTCATCTTCTGACGAAAGTTCCTGTGATAATGTATTCGCAGGCGCTAACCCTTTCACAACCAGCCTCGATAAATTATTAGGTACTCTGTCGAATGTAAACCCGCCGATCTTCCCGTCCATACACGATTCAATAACACCCTGCCCCGGCATCAGTTTCTTAATCAGCCGTGTATCTACCATACTGTAAGAACCCGTAGGTTTCGCTCCACGCAGCCATATGAAATGTGATGCCCGTTCCAGGATACGGTAATCAATGAGATTGAGCGCATGGGTCATACATGCAAGAGAGAGGTTATGTTTACGGGTATCTACAAGCACATCTACCATACACTCAATAATCCAATAGTAGATATCCGGGGCATTGGCCCGGAACAGATCATGAGATTCATCAATAATCGCTGTAAACCATTTCTTCTTTTCAGACTCTAAATTCACACGATAGAGATACTCAAAGATTTCAAATAAGAAGATATCGCGTTCTACGAGATAATCTGTACTTGGCGAAAGGTATCTTCTGTCTGTTGATGCCATATTCCGTTTGGTATTAATTGCATCTTTCAGTCGTGCCGACATGAAATGCCGAACCGGCGGGTAAATGATATTGTTCCCCCCTTCAATAATATTCTTATACAGTTCTGAAATACTGGAATATACTTTAATATCAATCCCGCTAATCGGTGCAAGTTCATTTGTATCCATATTCTGTTGCATAAATTCAAGTTCGCTTTTTTTGTGGATATGGACACGCAACGGTTTTACATATTCGTTGGGGTAACATCGTTGGAACTCACTAGGAACCAGAACATTCCAAGAATCAAATTCCCTACCTCGCCATAACACGGTTTCAGGGTGGACGTGTTTCTTGAATATTCGTGTAACTTCATCGTCATCAGAGGTATCGTGACAAAGTTCAAGAAAATCGTGTTTGTTCATACCGTCGATATAATAGGATAACCGGGAGAACTTGGTGTTGAGCGTGGTTTTACCGCTACCCTGCCCACCTACTCCAAACGTACGCGTTCCCCCGTAACCGAGAAGTCCGTCATCGTGTAAAAGAATCTGATCTTCCCAGATTTCCGCGCCCATTGTCTGATTAAGTGCGGCAAACCCACGGGCATTAACTGGCCTGTCTACTTTCCCGTGATACCTCATTCGGGTCCATCTCCTGCCGAGTTTACACGTTTCATAATATTCCCGTATTTGCTTCCGATCTCGTCCATATTGAACAGTTCGCCTTTCGGAAACACCATCAGATCATGCCGAACTATTATCTCCATGAGTTGCCGATTGACATCTGCCAGTTGCGCGTTTGACAGTGCCCATGCCGACGGTGATTGGA
>CAZMXB010000181.1:0-1327 GCA_964569855.1 uncultured Rhodoferax sp. | reverse complement strand
ATTGGATATAAGTGTTGTTTGCACTCTTCCACCGTTCATGCAGTTGGTCACAATACAGAATATCTCTATAAATTGCGAATCCGTATCGTGCCATTGATGTTGATGATCCAAACACATTCTCGATCCGTTCATCTATCGTTGTAATATCAGATTCAGTCAATCCGTTGCTTTTATTTCGGATTAGTGCGTGAAGGATAGAATTGAAAATATCCGGGATTGCTTGGGAATCCGGGACACGATCTTCAAACTTCTGAATAAGGGATGCTCTGGATGTATTGATCAATCCCGATGAGAAGGAAAGAGTCTGTGCGGGGTCTGTTGAGAGGGTGACTGCTTTGAAAAGAGATCCGACGGATGCTTTTACCGCCCACATATTCTTCTCAGGTTTTTTTTCTGCCATATAATTAAATATGTGGGTGGGGGGGTATTAAGAGTTACCACAGCATTGAACGGAGCCGGATTGTCTCTCGGTATTTGTTGTATCTCCGGCTGAGTGTGGGGGATGAGGTTGAACCACCACCCGGACCCCATAACCCAAAGACAGGGGGAATGCCTCGCCCACCGTACATATAAACTGGTTTCGGCGATGGCAGCGGGGATTTCGGAGGCGATGGGGGTGTTGGGTATCTTCCCCATCCACCATACGGCGGGGGTGGATACCCGATATCATACTTCTCAGGCGGGGGTGGCGACGGTGGGGGTGGAGATTTAATGTACACTGGATCGTAAACCGGGTCATATATTGGTTTGTCTGGATCTCCTTTCTTGGGGGGTGATGGTCCTATATACGGTGGAGGAACATCTGGGATTATTGTATATATTGGTTTTACCGGGGATACTGGCGATGGGGGTGATGCCGCCCGTTTTGGAGATCCCGGTGTTGGTGGTGATGGTGTGAATCCAAATCCTCCAAACCCATACTCCGGTTTAATCACTCTCCCAGTACCCCTCTCTGGTGATCTGAACCGTAACGTCTTTAACTGCGATTCTTCTCCGAATACATCATCACGGGCATCTTTCTTAAACCCTCTTGGTTCTCGTTCAACGGAAGATTTCGATGTTCCGGTTTTCTTTAGCCAGTTCTCTACCCCTTCTGCTGTACTCTTCTTTGTATAGGGGATATCAGCAAGTGACTTTTCCCGGAACGATCTACCTCTTACCTGCCCGATCTTCGATAAATGGCTATCGACCCTTGCATTCTCTGGCGCTCGCATCCAGGTATAACTATCAAGAGATTTTAACGGTCCTAATACTTTAGGAACTGTCTGGGGGTTCCCTTTCATATTGAACCCCATCTCTTCATTACTCGCTGCTATACGCTGAAGAT
>CAZMXB010000180.1:0-10788 GCA_964569855.1 uncultured Rhodoferax sp. | reverse complement strand
CGGCCCTGTCCCACAGCTCGAAGTGGTTGCCCATGCCCAAGAGCATGGTGTCCTTGGCAATGCCTGCAGCCTGGCGCAACTCGGGCGAGATCAGCACACGGCCGGTGCCATCCATTTCCACATCCATGGCATTGCCCAGGAAGATGCGCTTCCACCACTGGGCGTCCATCGGCAGGGCGGCAATGCGGGCCGCAAATTTTTCCCACTCGGGACGCGGAAACACCATCAGACAACCGTGCGGGTGTTTGGTGATGGTCAGCTGGCCAGCGGCCGTCGCGCTCAGGACGTCACGGTGCCGGGTTGGCACGGAGGGCCTACCCTTTGCATCCAGACTGAGAGACGAAGCCCCTTGAAACACCAAAATCCACCTTTTCTTGCACGATCAGGTGAAAGGGACCGTTTAGAGCCACTTTTCACCACTTAATTCCACTTTTTTGCACTGTATCAGCAAAAGTGAATCACGCAAGAGGGCTAACGAGAATTTTTTCCAATGAAATCAACGACTTAGAGGCGATTTTGCAAGAAGCAAATTGACAAAAAACGTTCTAAATGAAGGACTTAGCACGCGCAGTGAAAGTAACGCTTTAGCGTCTGTGCGCAAGCTTCATTGGTTGGGGACAGAGATAAGGGTCTGCCCGCAAGATGTCACAGAATGTAACGCGACAGGTCTTCGTTTTGGCTGAGCTCTGCCAGACGCAAGTCGACGTACGGTGCATCAATGCATACCGTCAAACCAGACATGGATGCCGCGTCGAAACTGACGTCATCCAGCAGACGCTCCATCACAGTCGCCAAGCGGCGCGCACCAATATTTTCGGTGCGCTCATTGACGTCAAAAGCAATCTGCGCCAGTCGAGTAATGCCTTCGGGTGTGAACTCCAGTTTGACGTTTTCAGTGGCTAGCAAGGCTTGGTACTGTTTGACCAGGGATGCGTGGGTTTGCACAAGGATGGCTTCAAAGTCTTTCACTGACAGCGACTGCAATTCCACACGAATCGGAAAACGGCCTTGCAGTTCGGGAATCAGGTCACTGGGCTTGCTCAGGTGGAAGGCGCCGGATGCCACGAACAGGATGTGGTCGGTCTTGACTACCCCATATTTGGTCGACACCGAAGTACCCTCAACCAGGGGCAACAAATCACGCTGCACTCCCTGGCGCGACACTTCGGCCCCGCTGCCTTCGCTGCGCGATGTCACTTTGTCGATTTCGTCAATAAATACGATGCCGTTTTGCTCCAGCATGTGGATCGCCTGGGTCTTGATCTCGTCCTCATTGACCAGCTTGGCGGCCTCTTCGTCGACCAATAGCTTGTACGCTTCATTGATCTTTAATTTGCGGGTCTGGCGCTTGGCTTGCCCCATTTGGCCAAACATGCTTCGCAATTGTTCGGTCATTTCATCCATGCCGGGTGGCCCCATCACTTCCAGCTGCGCCATTGGCAGGGCAACATCGATCTCGATTTCACGTTCAGCCAATTGGCCTTCCCGCAACTTCTTGCGAAAGGTTTGCCGCGCGTGGCTCTCAGGCTGATCGGCGGCATTGTCGGAACCCGGTTCGCTGCGGGCCGGAGGTATCAAGATGTCAAGAATGCGGTCTTCGGCCGCATCTTCTGCACGCACCCGCACCTTGCGTTTTTCCGCTTCTCGGGTTTGCTTGACGGCAATGTCGGCAAGATCACGAATGATGGAATCCACATCTTTGCCCACATAACCCACCTCGGTGAATTTGGTAGCCTCGACCTTGATGAAGGGCGCATCTGCGAGACGGGCCAGACGGCGCGCGATTTCTGTCTTGCCCACCCCGGTGGGTCCAATCATCAGAATATTCTTGGGGGTGATTTCGCGGCGCAGGTCCCCTTCAACCTGTTGACGCCTCCAACGGTTGCGCAAGGCGATGGCGACCGCACGTTTCGCCTGGGCCTGGCCCACAATGTGTTTGTCAAGTTCAGAAACAATTTCTTGGGGATTCATAAATCAGCGTGGAAGTGGGCATGAAGGCCCCGGTGTCACAGCTCTTCTATCGAATGCTGCATGTTGGTGTAGATGCACAATTCACCCGCAATTTCGAGAGAACGCCTGACAATGTCGGCGGCCGACAATTCGGTGTGGTTGAGCAAAGCCACTGCCGCCGCCTGCGCATAGGCGCCGCCGGACCCAATGGTGACGATGCCATTTTCAGGCTCCAGAACATCTCCGTTTCCCGTGATGATCAGGGACGCATCCTTGTCAGCAACCGCCAACATGGCTTCGAGGCGACGCAATACACGGTCGGTCCGCCAGTCTTTGGTCAACTCGATGGCGGCACGGGCCAAATGCCCCTGGTGTTTCTCCAGTTTGGCTTCAAATCGTTCAAACAAGGTGAAGGCATCCGCCGTGGCACCCGCAAAGCCCGCCAGCACTTTGCCGTGGTGCAGCTTGCGCACCTTGCGTGCAGTACCCTTGACGATGATATTGCCCAAGGTCACTTGACCGTCACCACCAATGGCGACGGCGTAACCGGTGGGCGTTTTGCGACGCACACTGATGATGGTCGTTCCGTGATAGGTTTCCATGGGCATTCCAGACGCGGGCCGAGGCCCTCAGCACAAAGGGTTAGACGGGGCGAGGAACCACGCGGGCGTGCTCGGTGATGCCAATGACGTTGAAAAATGCCGCGACCAGGCGATGCACATCCCGGAATTGAACATGACAACCTTCAGCCTCGCGCATGGCAACCCAATTGAGAATGCTGCCCGCCGCTGAAAAATCCACACGCGTGAGACCGCGGCATGAAACGATAATACCGGCCCCACCGTGCCCGGTTGCGGCGAAATCAGACAGGGCTTGGGTCGCATCGCCGAGCACACTGCCCTTGAGTTCCAGTTTGACGGTGTTGGTGTTGTCCATACCGATGGGAGCTGTAATAGTCTGCCCAAAAGTGGACCCTGCGCCCATCGACGCGGGACTGGTGTCAACAACCGACTTCCCCTCATCTTCCACGTTGGCATATTCACACCGGGCTTCCTGCCAGGCTGGAGGGGATACCTCATAGGTCACGCAGAAGTCCAGGGCTGCGAGTTCAAACTCGTCCAGGAGCTGCAGGGTACGCAAAGCATTGAGCCGCATGGCCCACCAGTCCTGGCTGATACTGCGGTCCCCGGACGGCATCATGGTTCGCAAGGTCTCCACCAAACGGGCCGCACCACTGAACCGCAACGCCACCGGCTCATTGCACAAACTGCTGAAAAGACCCGCCATCAATGGCATCGCGTCGTCAGCGATACGCACGATGCGCGACCAGTCCAGGTGCCATGGTGTCGCGTTGGAGGCCATGGCATCGCGCAAGTCCTCCATGTCCTGTGCCGTCAAATCGGCCGGGCTGCTCCAGATCGCACCCACTGAATAGTCACGCGTATCCACGGGAGCGGCGGCCGGGGCAGGTGCGTGGTCGTTGGACGGTTCTTCCCCGATGGCAGCCCATTGCGGTGACACGGTTTCAAAACGCTGCGGGAACTCAGCGACAACCTGGTCAAACCGGACCCGGTTGTGGGTTGCACGGTAGAGATCGAGCAAGGCCGCAATCCACGAGTTGGCGACATCATCCCCTACAGACTGGCCACGCAGCGCTTCCAGAAGACCCGCCTCCGCGCCTTCGTCATCGCCATTGGCAAATCGTATCGCAGCCTCCTCCAGTTCGGGATCGGTCGCCATGTCTTCGACATCGATAGCAAACAGCTTGGATGTGGAAAAACCCAACTCGGCACCATCGTAACTTTGTGCCAGTGCACCCAATGTGGTTGCAGTGCCGGGACTGGCTCGCCCTTTGGCAGGGGATGATGGCACTGCGGGCTCCATGCCACTGCCCATTTCCGTTGCCATGAATTCACCCGCACCGGTTACTTCTACCGGTGCGGCAGGCTCCATCAGGAAGTCGGCAGATTCGGTATGCCCAAATTGCTCCGAAACACTCAACGGCGGCGAAACGATGGCACGGGCCGGGGTTTCAGCAACCGCCTTCGCTACCGGGAATCCGGTTTCTTGTGCAGCCGCAGCGTCCTGCTTGCCCTTCCACCACTGCTTGGACATCTGGGCTTCGATCTCATCGATCTTCTTCAATGTGACGGCACGCCCATCCTGGTCGGTAGCGATGCTGGACTGAAAGACAGAAGGACGCCCGGCGCCCACAACGGCAGACACCCCCCGGCTGCGAATTTTGCGGAGCTGATCAAATTCGCGCTTGCGGATGAAATCGTTCTGCCGCTTGCGCTCAATCATCTGTTTGAGGACCTGCTTGTCAAAGCCACTGTCCATTTCCACCTGCGGACGCTCCAACTCCGACCAGTCCTTGGTCGGATTGCGAACGAACGACGCCATCTTTGACAAAAGTCCGGGGGAATCGCTTTTGGTGGCCATAGTCGCAGTTTACCGAACCGGCGGGCAACAAGAAAGCCTGATCAATCGCCGAACATCTTTTGCTTGAGTTCCCGTCGCTGCTGCGCTTCCAGAGACAGCGTGGCGGTGGGCCGCGCCAACAACCGGCCGACGCCGATGGGCTCCCCGGTTTACGGCCGATTGACTGCTCGATCTTCTTGAGAAGTTTGCGTTCCCGATCACGGGTGCGCAACTCCAGCGCGTGTTCTTCTTCAATCGTCGCCCGGTCAGCGGGATCAGGAACGACCGAAGTGTCTTCCCGCAAATGCTCGGTAGTTTCACCCGCACTGTTCAGTATGTCGAGCTTGAGCTTCATCAGCTTCAAGCGGAACACAGCCAACTGTACCGTGTTCATGTACTCCGTGTCCGGCATGGCCATCAGTTCCGCGTCAGAGAGTTGGGCAGCGGGTGTGGTTTTCCAGTTGTTGGCGAGTTTTGGATCTTTCTTGATCGACGAAGGCAGGGCTGGAACAATCAATGGCGAGGGTGCAGACTGTGTGTAGCTGGCCTTGGCGGCCGTCGATGCTACCGTTTGCGCCATGGAAGGAACGGTCAACTGGGCCAAACGCGAGGACGGACGGCCGGCTTTCGCGGGGACAGCCGTCGCGACCGGCGCGGCGGGTACAGCTGGTGCCTTGACGTCAACGGGTGTTGCAGTCGCGGAAGGTTTTGACTTGGGGGTTACGGGTGTCGGCATTGGCTTGGCCGGCGAAGAAGAAACGGGCATGGATGGGGGGCTCACAGGAGCCCGTGGTTTGGAATTAGTAGAAGGGGCGGTTTTTTCAGCGGATTTACCGCTGGGCACGGTGGACTTTGCCACCGGCTTTTTGAGGGGCGCCACAGCTTTGGCAACCGGAACGGTAGAACCCTTGGGCGTTGATTTGACGGGTCCCGGGAGTGCTGGTTTAGCGGGCGCTTTGCCAGCAGACTTGGTACTGACCACCGCCTTCGGTGCCGGCTTGGCCACTGTTTTTTGCGGCAGCTGGGTGCTGGACTTGGCCGTTTTTCCAGCCTTGGCATCCAATAGACCTTTGGGTTTTGCCTTGGCATCTGACTTGGCCGGGGCCTTGGCCTTGGCAACGGAAGTCTTGCTGTCTTTTCCAGATGTCGTTTTCACTTCTTGTCTCCTGGCAGAACGCTCTTGCACTGTGTCTGTTGGGCCATCAGACCCGCTTCGGCTTCTAGTCGGCTTTTTCGCCGTTGGTTCTTCGGCGCGCGAGTGTACAGTTTTCCCCACCGGAAAACCCATCAGTTGCAAAATCGAGACAATCATTTGGTTTTCAATCCGCAGTAAACATACCAACAAGCGGCACCGTCCGGACTGACGTCAAGGGCTGCGCCAGCGCGCCGCTCACGCCAGTGATTGCTCCATGCCCTGCAACAAAATGTCCTTTGGTAAATCAATACCGATGAAAACCATTTTGCTGCCCCGAACTTCACCTTCAGCCCATTGTGGTCCCAAATCACTGCCCATCAACTGGTGAACGCCTTGGAAAATCACTTTCCTGTCAGTCCCCTTCATGTAAAGGACCCCTTTGTAGCGCAGCATGCGCGGGCCGTAGATATTGACGATGGCGCCCAGGAAGTCTTCCAGCTTGGCGGCATCGAACGGGCGATCTGACTTGAAGACAAAACTCTTGACGTCATCATCGCGGTGGTGGTGGTGGCCACTGTGGTCATGGGAGGGATGGTCACAAGATTCTTCGGGGCCATGGTCATGGCCATCGTGATCACCGTGCGCGTGACCATGTCCATGGTCGTCTTCTTTCAGGAAGTCAGGATCGATGTCCAGTTTGGCGTTCAGGTTGAAGCCGCGCAGGTCCAGTACCTCCGACAGCGCCACCTCACCAAAGTGCACGGCCCTTTGAGGCGCACGCGGGTTCATGTGTTTGATGCGGTGCATCAACGCGTCGACGTCATCTTTTGAAACAAGGTCGGTCTTGCTGATGAAGATCTGGTCGGCAAAGCCGACCTGGCGCCGCGCTTCCTGGCGGTCATTGAGCTGTTGCTCCGCGTGTTTGGCATCCACCAGCGTCAGAATCGAGTCCAGCAAATAGGACTCGGCAATTTCATCGTCCATGAAAAACGTTTGCGCCACCGGGCCGGGGTCCGCCAGCCCGGTGGTTTCAATCACCACCCGGTCAAAGTCCAGCAAGCCTTTGCGTTTCTTGGCCGCCAGCATCTGCAGGGTTTCGCGCAAGTCTTCACGGATCGTGCAGCAAATGCACCCGTTGCTCATCTGGATGATCTGCTCTTTGGTGTCAGTAACCAGAATATCGCTGTCGATGTTTTCTTCACCAAACTCGTTTTCGATCACGGCGATCTTCTGGCCATGCGCTTCCGCCAGCACGCGTTTGAGCAGCGTGGTTTTTCCAGAGCCCAGAAAGCCGGTAAGGATGGTCGCAGGAATCAAACTCATGGGGAATCCAAAAATTGAGCAGGTGGGGAGTGTACCGGCCAATGCAAGCCGTGCAGCTTACGCACAATTTGCCCCTCTATGGGGCCGACCGCCACGGGGACGGGCAGCAAAGCCCGCGTGCTCCGACAGGACGTTGCTATTTGCGCATGATGACCAGGCCTTTGAGGTACTCCCCTTCCGGGAAGGCAATGGTCATCGGGTGGTCGGGTGCGCCACCCAAACGCTCTGTGATGAAGCCATCCACCCCGGCGTCGGCACCGGCCCCCGCCACAATCTTGTGAAACAGGTCGGCACTGATGCCGCCCGAGCACGAATACGTGAACAGCACACCCCCTGGCTCCAGCAACTTGAGCGCCAACCGGTTGATATCCTTGTAGGCGCGGGCGGCACGCTCGGCGTGGGCCACGGTCGGCGCGAACTTGGGCGGGTCCAGAACAATGGCGTCAAAACTGCGGCCTTCGGCCAGAAACTGGCGCAAGGAGGCGTTGACATCGGCATCGAGAAACGTGGTTTGACCGATGTCAAAACCATTGAGTTCCACATTGGCTCGGGCCTGCTCCAGCGCTGCCCCGGAGGAGTCAATTGATGTCACATGCCCACCCGTGAACCCGCCCCCACGCAGTCCGCACAGCGCCGCAACGGTAAAACCCCCGGTGTAGCAAAAGCAGTTCAGCACCCGCTGAAAACCCAGGCGTTGCGCCGCGTCGGCAAATTTCTTGCGGCTGTCACGTTGGTCCAGGTAAAACCCGGTCTTGTGCCCGTCGGCAATGCTCAAACGCAGTTTCCACTCGTGTTCGCGCAGCACCAGGTCGGTGGGGACCGAATCCCCCCCCCCACGCAGCCAGCCCTTGACCTCGGGCAACCCTTCCAGTGAACGGCTGCTGGCATCTGAGCGCTCATACAGTTTGCTCAGCCCTGTCTCCGCCAGCAAGGCGTCGGCCAACACGCCCTTCCAACGCTCGGCACCACTGGACAAGAACTGCGCGACCAGGGTGTCGCCATACCGGTCAACGATCAAACCCGGCAGACCATCCGATTCACCGTGGATCAGCCGCAAACCGTCGCTCTCAATGTCAAAACGGGCTCTAGCCCTCGTGGATGCTGCCACGGCAGCTATAAAAAACGAAGCATCAATGCGCTGCGTTTCATCGAAACTCCAGACACGGGCACGAATCTTGGAAGTGGGGCTGAACGCCGCCCAGCCTAAAAACGCACCGCTATCGGACTCCACCCGCACCGTCTCGCCTGCATCGGCACTGCCCTTGGCTATTGCAGACTCAAAGATCCACGGGTGGCGGCGTTGCAGCGAGCGCTCCTTGCCGGCGCGCAATCGAATGGTTTTCATCCAACTATTGTCGCCTGTGAGGCGACCATGCAATGGCCTTGCGTCGCTCGCGGGCAAGCCTCATGGATTCTCGGTCGTACGCGCCAGCAGGCCGCGCACCGTTGCCAGCGCGCCGGGGTAGTCAAAGGCGTCCACTTGCCGCCCCAGTTGCATGGCTGACGCTCCGTGTGTTGCCAGCAACAGCGCCCGACTGGGCTCGAACAGATCGGCGGCGGCGGTATCGTCCCTGGCCAGCAGCAACGCCAGTTGTTCGAGCACGGCGTGCGCCCGCGCCCAACCGGGCGCCGGTGCGACTCCTGCCGGCGCCTCGGGCAGTTGCGCGATAGCTGCATCCAAGGCCTGCATTTCGGTCTGCAGGGACGCCACGGGCGCGGGGTTCGATGCCGTATCTTGGCCGCGCAAGACTTGCTCGAGCGCCAGTGCGCTGGCCTGCACGGCGGTCGCCCCCAGGGTTGCGGCGGCGCCCTTGAGCTTGTGCAGCCGTTGTTTGGCGGCTTCAACCTGCCCTGCGGCAAGCTCGTCCCGCAGGAGATGCGGATCCTCGCGGTGGTTGGCGGCATATTGCCGCAGTAACGCCACATAAGCGCTCGCATTTCCGCTCAGGGCCCGCAGCCCGCGGGCAGTGTCCAGACCGGCAAATTCAGTCACGGAGCGCGGCAACGCAGTCTGGAGCGGCGCCGAAGTGTGCGGCGCGACAATCGCATCATCGGCGGGTTCGGTTGGTTGCCCCGCTGGCAACCAGTTGAGCAGGGTGGCGAACAGCACCTCAGGCTCGACCGGCTTGCTGATGAAGTCATCCATCCCTGCGTCCTTGCAGGCTTGGCGGTCATCATCAAAGGCATTGGCCGTCATTGCCAGGATGGGGCGGCTTTCCCAGCCCGGCAGCTTGCGGATGGCGCGCGTGGCGTCCAGGCCGTCCATGTCTGGCATCTGCATGTCCATCAGGACCAGGTCGTAGGCACGGGCAGTTGCCTTCTCCAACGCCTGCCGGCCGTCCTCTGCAGTGTCCACGGCCAGGCCCACGCTGTGCAGCAGTTCCAGCGCCACTTCGCGGTTGATGGGGTTGTCCTCGGCCAGCAACAGCCACTTGCCGGAGGCCTGCTGGCGCAAGTGCGTCTCGGCATTGCGTGTGCGATCGACCGTGTCGAAGGACATGGCACCATGGCCGCGTTGCAGGCGGGCGGTAAACCAGAAGGTGCTGCCCACCCCCGGCGTGCTGTCAACTCCGATTTCTCCACCCATGATCTGTGCCAGTTGCTTGGTGATGGCAAGGCCAAGACCGGTGCCACCGTACTTGCGCGCGGTCGAGGCATCGACCTGCTCAAAAGCCTGGAACAGGCGCTGCCTTGCTTCTGGCGAGATCCCGATGCCTGTGTCCGCGACTGAGAAGCGCACCAGCAGGCCGTCGTCGCCATCTTTGAGCAGCAGGGCGCTCAGCATCACACGACCTTTGTCGGTGAACTTGACGGCATTGCCGGCAAAGTTGAGCAAGGCCTGGCGCAGCCGCACCTGATCGCCGCGCAGCCATCGCGGCACGGCGTCGCGGTCGATTTCGATGGCCAGGCCTTTCTCGCGCGCGGCCGGGGCGATGATGGACGCGACATTGTCGAGAACGGCAGAGAGGTTGAAGTCGGAATCGTCCAGTTGCAGCTTGCCGGCTTCTATCTTGGACAAGTCGAGGATGTCGTTGATGATCAACAACAAGTGCCGGCTTGCGGTGTCGATCTTGCCCAGGCGGTCCGCCTGCTCCACGGTGGCGCCGGCGCGCAGCATCAGGTGGGTCAGGCCGATGATGGCGTTCATCGGCGTGCGGATCTCGTGGCTCATGTTGGCGAGGAAGGTGCTTTTGGCCATGTTGGCCGCCTCGGCGCGCGCCTGTGCCTCGGCCAGTTGCGCCGTGCGTTCCTGCACCAGTTTTTCCAGATGCTGTCGATACCCGTCGAGTTCCGCGCCGAGACGCTTCTTCTCGGTAATGTCTTCCTTTACCGCGACGTAGTTGCTGATCGTGCCGTCGGGCTGACGAATCGGCGTGATGACAGCGAACTCGATGTATTCGCTGCCGTCCTTGCGCCGGTTGTGAAGCTCGCCCCGCCACGATTCGCCGCGGCGCAGCGCGGCCCACATTGACACATAGGTTTCCGGCGGTGTCTTGCCGGATTGCAGCATGCGCGGGTTGCGGCCGATCAGTTCCTCGCGCGGGTAACCGCTGATCCTTGTCAGGGCCTCGTTGACATAGTCGATAGTGGCCTCGAGATCAGTGCTGACAATGCTTTCCGGGCTTTGTTCGACCGCCAGGGAAAGTTTGAGCAATCGTTGCTCGGCGGCCTTGCGTTCGGTGATCACGTCGAATACCGCGACGAAGTGTTCCGGCTTCGGGCTGTAGACCGAAATCGAGAACCACATCTTCAATGCGGTGAGGTAGATTTCGAAGCGTTCGGGTTTGCCGCCCAACGCGACCCGGTCGTAAAGCTCGAACAGTTGCGGGTCGCTCGCCAGGATTCCGGGTATCACTTCCGATACCCGCTTGCCGACGACATCGTGCAAGCCGGTCTGTATCGAAAACGCCGCGTTCACCATCAGATAGATGAAATCCGGCGCTTGGCCGACTTCATGA
>CAZMXB010000179.1:4337-10842 GCA_964569855.1 uncultured Rhodoferax sp. | reverse complement strand
TTTGACCATCTTGCGATGAATCTTGGCGACCCCACGGGGATTCGAACCCCGGTACTCACCGTGAAAGGGTGATGTCCTAGGCCTCTAGACGATAGGGTCAAAACCTAGATTTGGTGGAGGTAAGCGGGATCGAACCGCTGACCTCTTGCATGCCATGCAAGCGCTCTCCCAGCTGAGCTATACCCCCTAAACCCCAAGATCACTGGCAAATTTCTTTGTAGCGACCCGAGAAAGCTTGTTAGCAATCTCAATTTCCGAGCCTCAAATTATAGCCTTAGAAATCAGGCTTTCGCAAGTCTGGATATGACTTTTTCTCGACCGCAGATTTCCAGCACCGAATCCAGCGACGGCGTCTGTGCCGTGCCCATCACCAAAACCCGCACTGGCATCGCCAGTTGCGGCATTTTCATCGCATGCGCGACCAGCACTTCCTTGATCACCGCTGCGATAGTAGTTTTGTCCCAAACGCATGTTGCCAGCTTCTCGGCCAGCATCGCAACTGCGGGGCGCACCGCATCGGTCACGTGTTGCGCGAGTTCGGCTTCGTCGGGTGTCACATCACCGTAGAACCTCGCGGCCCAGGTTGCCAACGCAACAGTGGTGTCGCAGCGGTCCTTGAGCAGTGCGCACAATTGCGGCAGGTGTGTCTGCACCGTCGCCACGTCCAACGCAATGCCTTGTTTGGCCAGTTGGACAGCGACCAGTCCAGCCAAACGAACGTTGTCTGCCTGCTTGATGTACTGGGCGTTGACCCAAAGCAGCTTGACCGGGTCCCACTGCGCGGGGCTCTTGTTCAGGTGCGTGCCGTCAAACCAGGCCACCAGTTGTTCACGGCTGAACAGCTCTTCGTCACCATGGCTCCAGCCCAGGCGGGCCAGGTAGTTCAGCATGGCCTCGGGCAGGTAACCACCCTCCTCGTACGCTGTCACACTCACGGCGCCACGGCGCTTGGACAGCTTTTGCCCATCGTCACCCAGAATGATCGGGCAATGGCCGAACTGCGGTAGCGGTGCGCCCAGCGCATTGAAGATGTTGATCTGCCACGGCGTGTTGTTGATGTGTTCATCACCCCGGAACACATGGCTGACCTGCATGTCCCAGTCGTCCACCACCACCGCGAAATTGTAGGTCGGAACACCATCGGTGCGGGCGATGATGAGGTCATCAATCTCACGGTTGCTGATGGTGATAGGGCCTTTGACCAGATCATCCCAGCTCACATCGCCATCGGGCGGGTTGCAGAAACGCACCACGGGCAACACGCCTTGCGGCACGGGAGGCAGGGTCTTGCCCGGTGCGGGGCGCCAGCGACCGTCGTACAAAGTTTTCTCACCGCGCGCCTTTTTTTCTTCGCGTACCGCGTCCAGCTCTTCAGGTGTGCTGTAGCAGTGGTAGGCCGTGCCCTCGGCAATCATCTGCTCTATCACCGTCTTGTAGCGCTCCAGACGCTGCATCTGGTAGATCGGACCTTCGTCGTAGTCCAGGCCCAGCCAGCGCATGGATTCCAGAATCTGGTCTACCGAATCCTGCGTGGAACGGGCCACGTCGGTGTCTTCAATGCGCAGCACAAACTCACCACCAAAGTGGCGGGCATAGGCCCAGGAATACAGCGCCGTGCGGGCCGTGCCCAGGTGCAGAAAACCGGTGGGCGACGGTGCGATGCGAGTGCGAATTTTTCGTGATGTCATGTCAAGGTATCCAGCCCGCGCGCGAGGTCGGTCTTTAGGTCTTCAATATGTTCCAGGCCCACGGCCACGCGAATCAGGCCCTGGCCAATTCCGGCCGCCTGGCGCTGCGCCTCGGTCATGCGGCCGTGCGAAGTGCTGGCCGGGTGCGCGGCCATGGTCTTGGTGTCACCCAGGTTGGTGGCCAGGGATATGACCTGCATGGCGTCCAGCACGTGGAAGGCCCGCGTGCGCGCAGCCTCGGGGTCGCTGGCCTTGACGGCAAAAGACAGCACCGCACCACCGAGCCCGCCCTGTTGCGCCATGGCCAGGGAGTGTTGTGGATGGCTCTCCAAACCCGGATAAAAAACGCGGTCGACTGCGGCATGGCTTTCCAGCCATTGGCCCAGCGCCAACGCCTGTGCCGACTGGGCGCGCATACGAATGCCAAGGGTCTCCAGCCCCTTGAGCACCACCCACGCATTGAACGGCGCCAGGGTCATGCCACCACTCTTGAGCACGGGCAAAAATTTCTCGGTCACCATCTGCTGGCTGGCGCACAAAGCGCCCGCCATGACGCGGCCCTGGCCATCCAGAAATTTGGTTCCCGAATGCATGATGATGTCGGCACCCAGTTCCACCGGCCGCTGTAACGCAGGTGTAGCAAAGCAGTTGTCCACCGCCAGTAAAGCACCGGCTTTGTGCGCAATGTCTGCCAGGGCGGCAATGTCACACACCTCGGTCAACGGGTTGGTCGGTGTCTCGGCAAACAACAGTTTGGTGTTGGGCCGCACGGCGGCCCGCCAAGCATCCACATCGGTTTGCAACACAAAGCTGGACAACACACCAAACTTGGCCAGGTCAGAGCCTATGAGCTTGATGGTGGAGCCAAACATGGACTGCGAGCACACCACATGGTCGCCTGATTGCAGCAAGCCCATGCACATCATCAGGATGGCAGACATGCCGGACGCCGTGGACATGGCAGCCTCGGTGCCTTCCATGCTCGCCAGGCGTTGTTCGAAACTGCTCACCGTGGGATTGCCGTAGCGCCCGTAGGTGAAACCCTCCTCGTCGCCCGCAAAGCGGCGCGCTGCAGCCTCCGCCGTGGGTTGCACATAACCACTGGTCAGGTACAGCGCCTCGGAGTTTTCGCCGTACTGGCTGCGCTCCACTGCGGCGCGAATGGCAAGCGTGTCCGGGTGCAGGCCCTCGGGTAATGTCTTGTGGGTCATGGCGATGTCGATCTTCATTCGGAAGGATTGGGCAGCGCCAGCCGCGAGGTGTCCTCCTGGACTTCTTCCCCGCCAACACGAGCGGCGTTCAGTCGGTCGATATCGTCCGAGGTGATGTCACCGGTGACGTACACCCCGTCAAAACACGAGGCATCGAAACCTTTGATCCTGGCATTGAGCGAGCCAATGGCCTTTTTCATGGCGTCCACGTCCTGGTAGATGAGCGCATCACAGCCAATGATCTGGCGAATTTCTTCCACCGAACGGTTGTGCGCCACCAGTTCGCTGCTGGTGGGCATGTCGATGCCATATACGTTGGGGTAACGCACGGGTGGTGCAGCACTCGCCAGATAAACCTTGCGGGCACCGGCGTCACGCGCCATTTGCACTATTTCCTTGGACGTCGTGCCGCGCACGATGGAATCATCCACCAGCAACACGTTGCGGCCCTTGAATTCACTGGCAATGGCGTTGAGCTTCTGGCGCACTGATTTTTTGCGCACCGATTGCCCGGGCATGATGAAGGTGCGACCCACGTAACGGTTCTTCACAAAGCCTTCGCGGTACGGCAGACCCAGCAACTGGGCCAACTGCGCGGCGCTGGGCCGGCTGGATTCGGGAATGGGGATGACCACATCGATCTCATTGGGCGGCACCGTGGAGATCACGCGTTTGGCCAGGGTCTCGCCCAGGTTCAGGCGGGCTTGGTAAACCGAGATATTGTCCATGACCGAGTCCGGACGGGCCAGGTACACAAACTCAAAAATACAGGGGTTGAGCTGGGGGTTGTCGGCGCATTGCTGCGCGTGTACCGTGCCGTCCAGTGCAATGAAGACCGCTTCGCCCGGATCCACATTGCGTTCGAACTGGTAACCCGTGCCTTCCAGCGCCACCGACTCGCTGGCCAGCAGGGTGCTGCCTTCACTCTTGCCCATGCACAACGGGCGGATGCCAAATGGATCGCGGAATGCCAGCACGCCGTGGCCGGCAATCAGCGCGATCACGGCGTAGGAGCCCTTGACACGCCGGTGCACATTGCGCACCGCAGCAAACAGGTCTTGCGGCTGCAGCGGCAGGCCACGGGTGGTGCGCTCAATCTCGTGCGCCAGCACGTTGAGCAAGACTTCGGAATCACTCTCGGTGTTGATATGGCGGTGGTCGGTGTTGAACAGCTCGGCCTTGAGCGCATGGGCGTTGGTCAAATTGCCGTTGTGCACCAGCACGATGCCAAAGGGGGCATTCACATAAAAGGGCTGCGCCTCTTCCTCGCTGAACGCATTGCCGGCTGTCGGGTAACGCACCTGGCCCAATCCACAGTTGCCAGGCAGCGAACGCATATTGCGGGTGCGAAACACGTCACGCACCATGCCCTTGGCCTTGTGCATAAAGAACTTGCGCTCCTGCTGCGTGACGATGCCCGCCGCATCCTGGCCGCGGTGCTGCAACAGCAGCAAGGCGTCATAGATCAGCTGGTTCACCGGCGCCTGGCTGACAACACCTACGATTCCGCACATAGATTTCTCTTCATTTAAGGTAAGTACTTTCCAAAGTCTTCAGGCAGAACCGGCTTTAAACCATGCATCACCACAGTGGCGATCCCGGCACCAGCGGACTCCTGCCACCACGGGCTCTTGACCATGGGCGTCATGCCCGCCACCACCGTCAAGGCCAGCAAAATCACCACCCCGCGCACCACGCCAAAAGCCGCGCCCAGCACCCGGTCCACCGGGCGCAAACCGACGGCCGCGACCAGCTTGCGGATCAAAAAGGCCAACAGGCCACCGGCAAACAAGGCGGCCACAAACACTGCGACAAAACCGGCGGCATAACGAACCACTTCCGATGCACCCGCCAGTGGCAACCACTGTGCCACTTCGGGGGCAAACCACTGCGCCAGCACAAAGGCGGCTATCCAGTTGGCGACCGACAACAATTCATACACCAGGCCACGCCAGGCCCCTGCGACCAGCGAGACCACCAGCACTGCCACAAATATCCAGTCCAGAACGGGCATGGCCTCGGGCGAGCTGTTACAGCTCCAGAATGGCTGCAGGCAGGTCCAGCTTGCGGATTTTTTCGGCCGCCTTGTCGGCTTCGGACTTGGTTTCAAATGGCCCAACCCGCACCCGGATCCGTTTTCCATCCTTGGGCTGTATCACATGGGTGTAGGTCTTCATTCCCGCTCGCTCCAATTTGCTACGGGTTTCCTGGGCCTTGACGGCATCTGCATAGGCGCCGATCTGCACCACAAAGCGACCACTGGCTCCCAGTGCCACCGGTGCAGATGCCGGACTGGAGACCACCTTCCCCTCCAGCAGGGCCTGCGCCTTGGCGCCATCATCCGTTCGGACCAAGGGTTTCTCGGTGGGCTTTGCAGCCGGTTTTTCGATGACCCGCTTTTCGGCTGGCTTGTCGAGAGGCTTGGCTTCGGGGTTGACCTCGGGTTTGCTTTCCGACTTGGTTTCAGGCTTGGCTACGATCTTCGCGGCAGGAGTCACGACCGGGGCCGGGTTCGCGGGTGCTACTGAAACGGGCTTTCCGGCATCAGACTCGGTCACCACCACCTCCGCCGCAGCCTTGGCACGAGAGGGAGTTACCAAAGGTTTGACCGTATTTTTATCCGGAATTTCGATGGGAATATCCACCGATATGGGCCGCGGCTGGCTGTCGAATACCAACGGGAAGCCGATCACGCCCAACAGCACCAGCACCGATGCACCAATCAGGCGGTGTCGGGCACGCGTGCGCATGACCTCTACGCTTTCGGGCGCCGGAGCGGGGGTGGCATGCTCGTCGCCACCTTTGCGAAATTTGAAAAAGGCCATGGATAAGCTGGGTCAGGAGTTCAGGTGCTTGGCATGCAGACGGGGCAGGCCCTGGGCAAGTACGCCGCCCACGGTGTGGAACGATCCAAAGACGACGATTCTATCAGTGGGGTCTGCTGCCGCTATGGCTGCCTGCAGTGCCTGCATGGGGTCGCCAAAGGTGGCCGCGTGGGCGTCTTTGCGGGTGTTGAGGGTTTGCCATTGCGCCATCAGGGCCGTGGCTTTGGCGGCCCGCGGCAGCGGCAAATCCGTGAAGTACCAGCGGTCCAGCAAAGGCAGCAGCTTGGTCAGCATGCTGGTCAGGTCCTTGTCGGCCATGGCCCCAAACACCGCGTGGGTGGTCGGAAAATACCCCATGGCGTCCAGATTGGCCGCCAGCGCCGCAACCGAATGCGGGTTGTGCGCCACATCCAGCACCAGTGTGGGCTGACCCGGAATGATCTGGAAGCGGCCCGGCAGTTCGACGAAAGCCAAGCCATTGCGAACCGCCTGGGCCGTCACGGGCAGGCGCTCGCGCAAGGCGGCCAGCGCCGCCAGCACGCCGGCGGCATTGACCAACTGGTTGGCGCCACGCAGCGCCGGGTAGGCCAGGCCGCTGTAGCGCCGCCCGCGCCCGGCCCAGCCCCATTGTTGCTGGTCGCCGGAGACGTTGAAGTCTTGCCCCACGCGCCACAGGTCGGCGCCGATTTCCAGCGCATGGTCCAGCACACTTTGTGGTGGGACGGGGTCGCTGACGATGACCGGACGGATCGGCTCGCCACCGCGGGCGAAGGTGGCGGAG
>CAZMXB010000179.1:0-4327 GCA_964569855.1 uncultured Rhodoferax sp. | reverse complement strand
CGGACGGCCGGTGCGCATGATGCCAGCCTTCTCACGGCCGATGCTTTCGCGGTCAGGGCCCAGAATTTCCATATGGTCCAGGTCGATGCTGGTGATGATGGCGCAGTCGGCGTCAATGATGTTGGTGGAGTCCAGCCGGCCGCCCAGGCCGACTTCGAGTATGACCACATCCAGGTTGCTGCGGATCATGACTTCGAAGATGGCGAGCATGGAAAATTCGAAGTAGCTGAGCGAGATTTCTTCGCCATTCAGGGTTCTAGCCCTCTCCACTGCTGCAAAGCCTGCTACTAACTTTGCAGCATCCACGGATTCACCCAACAAGCGCAGGCGTTCTTCAAAGCGCACCAGGTGGGGAGAAGTGAAGACTCCTGCGCGGTAGCCAGCTTGGCCCAGAATGGATTCCAGCATGGCGCAGGTGGAGCCTTTGCCGTTGGTACCGGCCACGGTGATGACCGGGCAGTCGAAGCGGATGTCCATGCGCTGGGCCACGGCGCGCACGCGCTCCAGGCCCATGTCGATGGCGGTGGGGTGCAGGCGCTCGCAGTGGGCTAGCCAGGCTTCAAGGGTGGTTGGGGTTTCCATATCGGCTTCGATTGTCGCTGAGGCTTGGTTCACTCATCGCTGGTGCTGCCTCTGCCTCAGGATCAGGTGAGCCGGACGTTTTGCTCCGTGTCCCCCGCCCGCTGCGCGGTCTCCTCCTTGACCTGCGCAAAACGCCCGGCTCACCTGATCCTCCACTACGCTGGTGCCCCTACAGGACAGATTCAAGAACAAAAACGCCCCTTCTGCGGGCTCAGGAAAGGTCTCACTGAGAGTTGTCAGCCAGCAAACCGATCCGTCGCATTGAGAAGTTGGGTCAAGATTCCGGGCTCATTAAAAGCATGCCCCGCGTCATCCACCAAATGGAATTCCGCCTCCGGCCAGACGCAATGCAGATCCCAAGCCGTCTTGGCAGGGGTGGCCACGTCATAACGCCCCTGCACGATGACACCGGGAATGCCCGCCAGCTTCTGGGCATCGCGGATCAGTTGCCCCTCTTCCAGCCAGCCAGCGTGCACGAAATAGTGGTTCTCGATGCGGGCAAAGGCCAGGGCGTAGTCGTCGGCCTCGTGCTTGGCCTTGTTGGCAGCATCGGGCAGCAGGCGGATGGTCTGGCCTTCCCACACGCTCCAGGCCTTGGCGGCGGCCAGTTGTGCCACAGGGTCTGCGCCCACCAGCCGCTTGCGGTAGGCGGCCATCAGATCACCGCGCTCCTCTACCGGGATCGGCGCCAGATAGTCCTCCCACAGGTCGGGGAACAGCCAGGACGCGCCCTCTTGGTAGTACCACAGCAATTCGGAGCGACGCAGCGTGAAGATGCCCCGCACCACCAGTGCCGACACCGCCTGCGGATGCGTCTCGGCATAAGCCAGCGCCAGCGCACTGCCCCAGGAGCCACCAAACACCAGCCAGCGGTCCACACCCAGCAATGTGCGCAGGCGTTCGATGTCTGCCACCAGGTGCCAGGTCGTATTGTTGTCCAGGCTGGCATGGGGCGTGGACCGGCCACAGCCGCGCTGGTCGAACAGCAGCACGCAGTAACGCGCCGGGTCAAACAGGCGGCGGTGGTCGGCGGTGCAGCCCGAACCGGGGCCGCCGTGCAGGAAGACGGCCGGTTTTCCATGGGGGTTGCCACACAACTCCCAGTACAGCGTATGGCCCTCGCCGGTGTCCAGCAAGCCGGTCTTGAAGGGTTCTATGGGTGGGTAAAGGGTTCTGGTGGCTTCAGGCATCTTGAGGGGAATTACTATGAATTCAATAGCGGTATAGTCATATTCTACGAGGGCTACAGGCCGATTCTTCTTGAGGCCAAAGGCTCAAGAGAAGTGCAGACCCGACACCCGCACCCACGGCATGCACCAGCCGCCGGTGTCGATGCGCTCAGAGCTGACCGCCACCACGTCGCGCAGCATTTGGGCCACGTTGCCGTTGATCATGGTCTCGGACAAGGCCGTGCCCACCGCGCCGCCGTCGATGGCGAAGCTGTTCTTGATGATGCCGGAGAAGTCACCATTGGCGGCCGGGTTGCCCATGGACAGGCGCCCGACCACTGCGCCGCGCGGCACGCCGCGCAGGATGTCAGCCAGTGGCGTGGTGCCCGACGCCAGCTCCCAGCCGCCGCTGGCGGTGGGCACATGGGCCAGGCCGGTCTTGCGGCTGCCGTAGAGGCTGGGGGTTAGAGCTTGCAAACGCCCGGCCTGCAGCAATTGCAGCGGTGGCGCCACAAAGGCGTCGCCAGACAGCGCGGCGATGCCGGGCGCGTCGAAGCGGCTGGACAGGTTCAGCAGGGGCGACGCCACGACCTCCCCCACTTTGTCGCGGTACATGGAACTGCCCGAGATCAGCGCCATGTCGCTCACCTGGCCGTGCAACCAGCCCAGCAGCGTGGCCACGGCCATCGGGGTCAGCACCACATCGCCGACAAACTTGCCGCCAAAACAGTCCGCCACACCCTGGGTGACGATGGAGCGGGTCAGCGCGCGCATCATGTCGGCGATACCAAAGCGGCTGCTGGCCGGGGCGCCGTCCAGGTCTTCGGTCTCGCCGCCGGTGTAGTTGAAGGAGCTGGTGCGCACCTGGCCATCTGGCCCAGGGCCGCGCGCCGTGCCGAACACACTGACGCCATACCAGCCCAGTGTGCTTTGCAGATGGCTGCCACCGCTGGTCAGCATCTGGGTGTCGGCACGGGTATGGCTGACGGCGCCCTCTTCGATGTTCATCGTAGGTGTGGCTTTGGCGCGGAAATCCAGGATGTCATGGGCCGCGCCGGTCAGCGCGGCCAAATCTGCCTCCAGCGGGCCGCGGGTGATGGCCGTGTGCTGGCCGCTGGAAACGGCGTGGGCCGTGTCCTGCGGTGCAGCGGCCGCGTCGCCACGCAGGGCACGGGCGCCGGTGGTCAGGCTCTCTGGCGACAGGTCCGACAGTTCGGTACTGGCCTTGCGGCCATCCCAGATGCCGACCAGGCTGAGCTTATGGCTCTGCGTGCTGCGCAGCAGGCTGGGTTCGCTGTGGGTAATGTTGAGTTCGGTCAGCGCGCTGGTGCTGACGGTGGCCTGGGAGGCGTCGGCGCCTTCGCTTTTGAGGGCGGCCAGGGCTTGTTCGGCAATGTGTTGCAAGTTCATATGCGGGTCTTTCTTAGAACGGAGGGTGGTGGGCTCACTGGCCACCCATGTGTGCACGTGCCCGCAGCGCGGGGCCGCCCATGGACACCACCATCACCTGCTTCTTGCCGCAGTAACCACCCGCTTCCCAATGCATGTCGTCAGACACGGCGGCCACACTTTGCAGCACCTTGATGGCCGAGCCGGACACGGTGGTGTCGCGGATGGCGGAGCCGAGCTTGCCATTCTTGATCTCGTAGGCCAGCGTCACGCTGAACATGAATTCGGTGGTGCTGTCAGCCTGGCCGTTGCCGGTCTTGGCCAGCAGGTAACCTTCTTCGACACCGGCAATCATGTCGTCCAGCCTGGACGTGCCGGGCAGGATGACGGTATTGCGCATGCGCACCAGCGGCTCGTCGCCCGGCGCGTAGGCGCGGGCGCTACCAGTGGGGGCCTGGCCCAGGCGCTCGGCCGTCTCGCGGCTGTGCATGAAGCCGCTCAGGATGCCTTTGTCGATCAGTACCGCGTCGCGCGCGGGTGTGCCTTCGTCGTCCACGTAGACCGGCATCAGCGCCTCCTGGCCCTGCCAGGTGTGGGCAACGTCAACCATGCTGACCAGCTCGCTGGCCACACGTTGGCCGACCAGGCCAGCGGTGACGGCGCCACCCAGCACGATGTCGCCTTCGCAGGGGTGGCCCATCGCCTCGTGGGCCAGCATGCCGGCCAGTGCGGGGGCCAGCACCACGGTCTGCATGCCGCCGCGCGCGGGCACGGCGTGGCGCTTGGCCTGCAGGTGCTGGTAGAGCTGGTCGATCTGCGGGGCCAGATACTCTGGCGACAAGTCGCCATCGGCCGCGCTGCCCTTCCACGAGATGGGGTGGCTCAGCTCAATGGGGCTGCCATCGTCGGCATTGCTCATCAGCGTGACGTAACACAGCCCGCGCTGGATGCTGGATAGCGAATCGCCGCCGCGGCTGGTGGTGAGCCACTTGCTGTGGTGCTCGTCGCTCAGCAGAAAACGCGTGCTGCGCACATCGGGGTAACGCTGCTTGCAGAAGCTGTGCAGGGCCTGCAGGCGCTCGTTACACTCGGCGGCGGTCAACTCAGGCTTGCCATTGAAGCGGTGTTGGCCCACGTAACTCTCACCCGGCAGCGCCAGTGTGGAGCGGGTGCCGAAGCGGCCCATG
>CAZMXB010000178.1:6350-10858 GCA_964569855.1 uncultured Rhodoferax sp. | reverse complement strand
CAGACGTTCGCGCTGCGCTGTTGCGACAGCTTGGTCACCCCAGTGCGCTGGTGCGTGAACACGTCCTGTGGGCGCTGGCGCAAGGCGACGCTGCCGCTGTGCGATGATCCCGCGAAAAACAAGGGGCACTTCCTGTATGCGACTACCCAACCTGCTGGCCAGCAAGAACGGTCGATTGACCGCCTTTTTTCTTTTGTATTTGACTGAGGGTATTCCCTTGGGCTTCGCCGCGACAGCCGTGGCCACCCGTTTGCGGCGTCTGGATGTGGGTCCTGCGGAAATCGGAGCCTTTGTGGGTTCGTTCTATTTGCCGTGGGCCTTCAAGTGGGCTTTCGGTCCTCTGGTCGATGTGTTTTCATCCGACCGATGGGGCCGCCGCCGGGGCTGGATTCTGGGAACCCAGGTCATGATGGCGCTCACGCTGCTGTCGACCGTGATGCTGGACTTGCCGCAGCAACTGGGGCTGTTCACAATGATCCTGCTGGTGCACAACACGTTTGGCGCCATGCAGGACGTGGCCATTGACGCTTTGGCTTGCGGCACGCTGCAGGCGGACGAACGCGGCCTGGCCAACGGCATGATGTTTGGCGGAGCCATGATTGGCAGCATGTTGGGCGGCAGTGGTGTGTTGTTTCTCAGTGGCGTCACCGGGTTTCAGCCCACCTTCTTTTTTGTCGCTGGTTGCATATTGGCCGTAACGGCCTTCGTGGTGCTGCCCATGAAAGAGGCCCCGGGCCTAGCACGTGTTGCAGTGGTGGGCTCCAGGCTCGCGCAGGCAGGGCGCGAGATGCGTGTGTTTGCGGTAGACGCTTTCCGTTCGTTTTTGGGCAGCCCGGGGGCCTTTGGTGGCCTGTTGTTTGCGCTGCTGCCAGCGGGGGCGATGTGCCTGGGCCTGGCGCTGCAATCGAACCTTGCGGTGGAGTTGGGCATGGATGATGACCAGGTGGCGGCCCTGGGTGTCTGGTCCTCGATTCTGAACGCCGGTTTCTGTGTGCTGGGCGGTTACCTGTCCGACAAGTTTGGCCGCCGACGCACCCTGTTTGTGTACCTGGCACTGATGAGTCTGCCGGTGTTCTACCTGATGAACGAGCTGTCCCGTTTCGGCTGGATCATGCCGGTGGCTGCCAATGCAGAAAACCGCCCGGTTGTGCCGGCGGCGCTGGTAACCGCCTTCTGGGTGGCAACGCTGGCCTATTCGGTTGTGCAGGGGCTGATGTATGGCACCCGCTCGGCCATCATGATGGACGTGACCAACCCTGCCGTGGCAGCCACCCAGTTCACCGCTTACATGGCCTTGATGAATCTGGCGATTTCGTATTCCGCGACCTGGCAGGGTATCGCCATCGAGGCCTGGGGTTATCCGACCACGATGCTGGTGGATGGCATCTTTGGCCTGGCTTGTTTGCTGGTTTTGCCTTGGCTTAAACGTTCCACGGACGCGGCCGCAACGGACACCGGGCAACCCGGCAGCATGACAGGTTTTGCCGATGCCCGGGGCCCCAAGCGTGCGCGCCGCTTGGCCACAGGTCTGGGTCTGCTGTGTCTGGCCTGGGTGCCGTCCAGCATCTGGAATGAGGTTTTCGGCGCTGGCAAGCCAATTGTCGGCACGCTGTTCACCGTGATCTTCATTGCGTCCGCGTTGTTCCTGCTGGCCGGGCGTGCTGTGCTGGGGGAGGCAGGCGGTCGCGCAGCGCGCCTTGGCGTCTGGGTCGCACCGTTGCTGATCCTGCTGTATGCCCGCTACTACCTGAACGCCATTGCCAGTTGGTTGCCATCCGGTATCGATGCGGCCAGCTTTGTGGCTGGCGCGCAAAACGCCATGATGGGAGTGGCGGTGCTGGCTGGCGTGCTGCTGCTGTGCCTGAGTGCGCAACCCTGGAAGCAGATGGAAACGGGCGCGTCTTGACGGGGTGGAATCAGGGCCTAAGCTGGCTAGGAAATTGCTATGTAAATAATAGCAAACTATCTATATTTCACCAGGGCGAGAGGCCAATAGTACTTATTGCTTTGGCGAGAAAACCCAAAAATTGGTATGAAACGAGTGCACTAGCGCAACAAGCCCAGCGCCAGGGGGAGGCTAAGCATGCCCAACAGCGTGGACAGGGTCACCAGCCCGGCGACGTAGGCACCGTCGTACCCCATGCGGGCCGCCAGCACGTAGCAGCTCGACGCGGTGGGCAGGGCCGAGAAAGCCAACAGCACCGTCGTCTCCGGCGCGCTCAGGCCAAACAGCCGCGACATCCCCAGCGCCACGAGGGGCAGCAGCAGGTGGCGAATCGACAGCACCGACACCGCCAGCGTCTTGGCGCGGGCCAGTGCACCGAACTGCATGCCAGCGCCGGCAGCCATCAGGCCCAGCGCCAGGGAAGCGGCGCCAATGCGGGTGACCGATGGCTCCAGCCACTGCGGAATGGTGAATCCCATCAGGTTGGCCAGCAAACCGGACACGGTCGCAATGATCAGTGGATTGCGCAGCAGTTCACGCGCCATGCTGCGCTGGGCGTGCCGCACCATGGGCCACACCGCGCCCACGTTGAACAGCGGCACACACACGCCAATCAACACGGCAAACAGCTGTGAGCCTTGCGGCCCAACCAGTCGATCGGCAATGGCCAAGCCTATGAACGAGTTGAACCGGAACGCCACCTGGGCGCTGCTGGCATGGTGGCGTTTGTCAATCCAGCGCCTCAGCAACGGAATATGGGGCAGGGAATAGGCCAGCGCAATGCCGGTCAGGCCCATTGCCCACCCGGCCCCCATCAGGCGCGACGCCGCGTGCACGTCCAGCGGGCTCCTCACAATGGACTGGAACAGCAATACCGGGAACAGGAAGAAATACACCAGGGTCTCGACTTGCTCCCACACCGAGCGGTTCAGTGCGGTGTAGCGACACACCAGGTAGCCGCACAGGATCAGGGAGAAATCTGGGAAGAGCAGTTGGGCATAGTTCACCGGTCGAGAATACCAGCGAACGTGCTGCGCCAGCCTGCGGCGCAGCGGTTACTATTCGCCCTTGGAGACCATTACAACCATACGGAGAACAGCGACCATGCGAACCCATCAGTTCATTGCCCTGAGCCTTTCACTTGCTGCCGGTGCCGCACTGGCACAAGGCTACCCCAACAAGGTCATCAAACTGCAGGTGCCGTTTGCACCCGGCGGAACGACCGACATCATTGCCCGCACCATTGCCGACCCGCTGGGCAAAATCCTCGGCCAGAACGTGATCGTCGAGAACAAGGCCGGTGGCGGCGGAGTGGTGGGCGCGAACGAGACCGCCAAGGCCGCTCCAGATGGCTATTCGCTTGGCATGGCCACGGTGTCGACGGTGGCGGCCAACCCCGCCATCAACCCGAAGATGCCGTACAACTCGATGACCGATTTCACACCGGTCATCAACGTGGCAGCCACGCCCAACGTCATTGCCGTGCATCCCAGCTTCCCCGCCAAGGACTTCAAGGGCTTTCTGGCCGAGCTCAAGAGCAACCCTGGCAAGTACTCGTATTCCTCGTCGGGCACGGGCGGCATTGGTCACCTGCAAATGGAACTGTTCAAGAATCTGACATCGACCTTCATCACCCATATTCCCTACCGCGGCGCGGGCCCCGCGTTGAACGACACGGTGGCCGGACAAGTGCCCATGACCTTTGACAACATGCCGTCTGCCATGCCCTTCATCACGGCCAACCGCTTGATCCCGGTGGTGGTGGCGGCACCGCAACGCATGGCGCAGTTGCCCAATGTGCCCACCTTCAAAGAGGTGGGGCTGGAACCGGTGAACCGCATGGCCTTCTACGGTATCTATGGCCCCAAAGGCATGCCCAGGGATGTGGTGGACAAGATCAACGCGGCCGTTCGCAAGGTGCTGGAAGACCCGGCTGTGAAGAAGCGCATTGAAGACACCGGATCCGTCGTGCTGGGCAACACGCCCGAACAATTCGCGGCCCAGATCAAGGCGGAGTACGAGGTGTACAAGAAGGTGGTGGACTCCGCCAAACTGCGCCTGGAATGAGTGTTGCGACGGGTGACATTGACACCTTCATCGACGCCCTGTGGCTTGAAGAAGGCCTGTCGCCCAACACGCTGGCGGCCTACCGGCGTGACCTGACGCTGTATGCCACGTGGCTGCAAACCCAGGCTCGCAGCCTGCGCCAGACCACCGAGCTGGATCTGCAGGCCTATTTCTCCGGGCAGCACTCAGCTACGAAGGCCACCACCGCCAATCGGCGCCTCACCGTCTTCAAACGCTACTTTCGCTGGGCGCTGCGTGAAGGCCTGTTGCACACCGATCCCACGCTGAAGCTGCAGTCCGCCAAGCAGGCCTTGCGCGTTCCCAAGACGCTGACCGAGGCCCAGGTGGAAGCCCTGCTGGCTGCGCCCGACACCGCGCAGGCACTGGGCCTGCGTGACCGCACCATGCTGGAGTTGATGTACGCCAGCGGCCTGCGTGTGAGCGAACTGGTGACCCTCAAAACCTTGAACCTGAGCCTGAACGACAACGTGTTGCG
>CAZMXB010000178.1:0-6250 GCA_964569855.1 uncultured Rhodoferax sp. | reverse complement strand
GCCGACATTTCGACGACCACGATTTACACGCACATCGCGCGCGAGCGGCTGGCTGCACTGCACCAGTTGCACCACCCACGTGCTTAGTGCAGTCGGATGGCGGTGCCCAATGGATAAAAAGCCAATCGGGCCTTAGACGTACAGCCAGTCTTTCGTCACAGTATTCGGGCGACAGTCGAGTAGCGGCCAGAACTTCTTTCATGCCGCCGACAGACCTGCCTCGAAAGCCAACAATGGCATCGGGCGCCCGAGCAAATAGCCCTGGTAGCCGTCACAACCCTGCGCATGCAGATGATCCCTTTGCGCCTGGGTTTCGACACCCTCGGCGATAACGGCCAGGCCCAGACTGTGACCCAAAGTAATAACGGCCAGCGCAATCGCTGCATCGTTGGCATCGGTCATCAAATCACGGACAAATGATTGGTCGATTTTGAGTTGATCCAGCGGCAAGCGTTTGAGATAGGACAGCGATGAATATCCAGTGCCAAAGTCGTCCAGCGCAAAGCCAACGCCGTGTGCCTTCAATGCCACCATCTTGGCAGTCGTTTCCTCCACATCGTCGACCAGCAGGCTCTCCGTGAGTTCGAGTTTGAGGCATTTAGGATCCGCCCCGGTATAGCTCAGGAGGTCCAGGACATAGGGCACAAAGTCGGGCTGTTTGAACTGACGGGAACTGACGTTGACCGAGAGTGTGAGGTGTTTTTTTATGTCATCAGTGGACCACTGCGCCAGTTGGGTGCAGGCGGTTTCCATAACCCAGTTGCCCAATGGCAGGATCAGACCGGTATCTTCGGCCAGAGGAATAAATTCCGCCGGTGTAACCTGGCCGCGAGTGGGGTGCGGCCAACGCAACAGAACCTCGGCTCCGACGGTCTGTCCCTCACGGTTGATCTGGGGCTGGTAATAGAGTTCAAACTGGTCCTTGAGAATGCCCGCCCGAATGTCGGCTTCGAGTTCCACGCGAGCCGTGATCACTGCCTGCATGCCGGGGTCAAAAAAGCGAAGCGTGTTGCGGCCGGCTGATTTGGCTTGGTACATCGCCATGTCGGCCTGCTTGAGCAACTCATCGGTGGACTGGAAATGGTCCGTGTACAAGGTGATGCCAATGCTGGGGGTGATCAGGTAATCCAAGCCGGCGAGCCGATAAGGTTGGCCAATGGCAGCCAGCACTTTTTCGCCAATGGTTTCGGCTTGCGCGGCAGCCTCATCTTTATTGACACTGAGCTCTTCAATCATCACGACAAACTCGTCACCGCCCAACCGTGCCACGGTATCACCCTGGCGCATGCACTGTGTCAGACGTTGCCCAACCTGTTGCAATAACAGGTCACCCATGTCATGGCCCTGCGTGTCGTTCAAAGTCTTGAAATTATCCAGATCAATAAATAACAAGGCACCCATCCGTCCACTTCGGGCGCTTACGGCCAGGGCCTGGACCAAACGGTCCAGCATCAGCCGACGATTGGGTAAATTGGTCAATGGATCGTAGAAGGCCAGCTTGTTGATTTCGTCTTCTGATGATTTTCGTTGGGTTATGTTTCGGCACAGCACGATGAAACGCGGATCGCCGTTTTCCGCATCAATTTTTTTTGTCAGTGAGATCTCAAACCATAAGCTGCCTTTTTCCGAGACCAGAGAAAACTCTTTGCCTTCAGAATGGCCTTGGACGTTCGCTTCACCCAATGCAGCCATCACAGCCTGGGAAGCGTCCGTTGGCAACACGTCGGCCACATTTTTTCCCAGGAAGAACTCGGCAGGGGGAAAAGATGTGTTGGCCCGTGGCGCGTGGTAGTCGTGGAAGGTTCCTTCGACGCCCATCTCCAACATGACATCGGGAATTGCTTCCAGCGTGGCTTGCAACTTGTTCTGTGATGCGGCGATTTCCTGCGTGCGAATCGCAATCAGGGTCTCCTGGCCTCGTTCGTGTTTTTTAAGGTCCAACAATAGCTTGGTTGCATAAGCCAGCACCAAACTGAAGGCCAGGGCAACAGCGGCTTTGATCATCAAGTCAAAAGTGTCGTTCCAACCGTTGGTGGGGGCGACGCTCAAGGTCCACTGTCCGTTGGGCACATTGAGGCTGCGTTCGACAGGTTCGTGCAAAGCTTGCGTTGTTGAACTGGCAATGATCTGGCGGATACCCGTGTCAGGGTTGATGCGCCATAGCGAATAGTCGAGTCCGCCCTCCGTCAATTGGGTCAGTCTCAGGCCCGCTAGCGCCTGAGGAAATCGAATGACGGCATAAGTCAATCCCCAGAAGGCCGGCTTTCCATCTGCGTCGTTCAGAAAAATGGGCAAACGACCGACTGCACCCAGGCCGCCTTGAACGAGGTGCAAAGGACCTGCCAAGGTGAGTTTTCCGGTTTCTTTCGCAAGGCGGGCTTCCCGACCCTGCACCGGATCGTCCAACTGGTTGAATCCAATGGATTTTTCATTTCCAGCGAGTGGCGCCACCCGCCGTATGACGCCGCCCGGACTCAGCCCCAGAATAGCGACGCCTGGATACCACGGCAGCATTTCATTGGCCACGCCTTCAAAGTCCGGTACTGTTCCTTTGCTCTGGCGCACCATGGCCGCAATGGAGTAGGTGGCTGACAAGGCGCGCTCCATCCGAGACTGAATGGCGTGGGCCTGGTCACCCGCAAGCGCTGCAATACGCAGCCGTTCGGCTTGCAGACTGCGCTGTTCCAGTTTCCACACCAGGGCACCAGCAGCCATGATGGCGACCATGAAAACAACAAACGCAACCATGAGGGGCTGCCTCAATGGTGTTTGCGCGCCGGTTTGTGCTTGCGTCATGGAAGGGTGATGGCTGGGTGCTGTTTTGTTGCCCCATGCTACCGCGTCTTGTCCCAGGTCTGTAGGGTAAAAACCATACAACTTCTCGTGTTGTGCCCTTTTGCACCGAGGGCTTTCCACTGATTTGTTCTACTGGTGGGGTGGGTTTCCGATCCCCGCGGACGTCAAAGCGTCAATTTCATTTTGTGAAAATCCGGCTTGTAGGCGTGCCGCCAAGTTGAACGGAGGCTTCAAGCGCGGGGCTCCGTGAAGGGCCGCTACCGCAGCATGAAAGGCCAGCGGGTCCCGTCCGTCTCGCTGACAAAGCCAGTGGTACCAATGGTTGCCGATAGCGACGTGACCCACCTCCTCGGCCAAAATCACATCCAAAATGGCTACGGCGGAAGTGGAATGGGCGGTTCCCACAGTGCGCAACTTCGCCTGAATGATCGGTGTTGCATCGAGACCGCGTGCCTCTAAGGTACGCGGGACCAGAGCCATTCGGGCGGTGACATCGTGGCGTGTGTTTTCACACATGGTCCATAAGCCGTCGTGTGCCACCCAGTCTCCATAGTCGTGGCCCAGTTCGCACAGATGGTTCCGCAGCATCTGGAAGTGTTTGGCTTCCTCCAAGGCCACTTGCAGCCAGTCCAGGTAATACTTTGGCGGCATCCCGGCAAAGCGCCAGACAGCATCCAGCGCGAGGTTGATGGCATTGAATTCGATATGGGCAATAGCGTGCATCAGCGCGCAGTGACCGTTCAACGTGAACGGCGAACGTCGGGGTACTTCTTGAGGATGGACCAGCATTGGTTTTTTTGGTCGTCCGGGCTGACCGACATAGTCCAAATGGGCATTGCAGTCCAGTGTGAACCGGGCTGGCGGCTGCAAGTCCACCATGGCAGCCTGTTTCTGGCCGGGGTCAACCATGCAAAAAACGTCGAGGCATTGTTGTCTGAGTTCCATCCTTACAATTCTAGGCAGAGTGCATAGGCATCTTGCCCCACGAACCTTTTGGAACCTCCATGGCGATATACGAACTCGATAACTTTGCGCCCAGCTTGGCAGACACTGCCTGGGTGGCAGACAGTGCCCAGGTCATGGGCAATGTTGAACTGGCCGAAGACACCAGCATCTGGTTTGGGGCCGTGGTGCGTGGTGACACCGAGGTGATTCGTATTGGGCGCGGCTCCAATATCCAAGACTGCAGCGTGTTGCATGCCGATATCGGCATGCCCCTGACGATTGGCGAAAACGTCACGATCGGCCACCAAGTCATGCTGCACGGGTGCACCATAGGCGATGGCTCGCTCATCGGTATCGGTGCCGTGGTGCTCAATGGCGCAAAAATCGGCAAGGGCTGCATTGTGGGTGCCGGCGCACTGGTGACCGAGGGCAAGGAGTTTCCTGATGGCTCCATGATCATCGGAAGTCCGGCCAAAGCGATCCGTGAACTCAACGAAGCCCAACGCGATGCGCTCAAGATGAGTGCCATCCACTACGTAGAAAATGCCAGGCGCTTCCAGCGCGGGCTGAAGAAAATTGCGTAATCTTAAGAGCGCCAACCAAGTGGCCTGTTGCAAAGGGGTGGGTCGTGTCTGAACTGCACAAATTCTTGTTTGACGGTTTGCCCGTGCGCGGCATGGTAGTGCGCCTGACCGACACCTGGACTGAAATTTTGCGCCGGCGCGCATCCAACAACCAGACCGGCGCCTATGCAGAACCGGTGCGTGACATGCTGGGTGAGATGACGGCTGCTGCAGCGTTGATGCAGGCCAACATCAAGTTTGACGGGGCTCTGGTACTGCAGATCTTTGGTGATGGCCCGGTGAAGCTGGCAGTGGTGGAGGTGCAGCCCGATCTGGCCCTGCGCGCCACGGCCACGGTGGTGGGCGAATTGGACGCCAAGGCCACACTCAGCCAGCTGGTCAATGTGGGTAACGAGGGTCGTTGTGCGATCACGTTGGACCCCACAAGTAAATTCCCGGGTCAACAGCCTTACCAAGGTGTGGTGCCTTTGTTTGACGACCGCCGACACAGGATCGAAAAAATCAGTGCGGTGCTCGAACATTACATGCTACAGAGCGAGCAGCTAGACACCACGCTGGTGCTGGCCGCAAACGACCAGGTGGCTGCCGGCTTGCTGATCCAGCGCCTGCCCATGCAGGGCTCAGACAACCTGTCCGGCAGCATGGTCAGCAAGGAAAACGAAGACCAGATCGGCCAGAACGAACACTACAACCGCATCGCCATTCTGGCCAGCAGTCTGAAGCGTGAAGAATTGCTGACCCTGGATGTGGAAACCATTCTGCGCCGGCTGTTCTGGGAAGAGTCCATCACCCGTTTTGAACCGTTGCTAGGGCCGACGGCGCCCCGTTTTGCCTGTTCTTGCAGTCGTGAGCGGGTGGGGCGCATGATTGTGAGCCTGGGACGCGCGGAGGCCGAGAGTATTTTGTCCGAGCGAGCCGATATTGAGGTGGCGTGCGAGTTCTGTGGTGTGCAGTACCGATTTGACGCCATTGATGCTGCGCAGTTGTTTACAGCACCCGTGGCACTGCAAGTTCCGGACGGCCTAGAGCCGCATTGAGTCGCTGGCTTTCACCAAGGTGCTGAAAAGGTAGCGCTCACTCGCACCATCGGAGCAGGTTTCGCAGTTCCAATGCCATGTGCAGGCGCCTACAGGGGGGTGTTTTCCCGATTGCTTGCGGTGGTGTGCGATTGCCTGCAGGGCGCAATCCGTTCTGGCCTGGACGCTGCCGTACACCACGGTATAGGCAATCGACTCGCTCGCCAGTGCTTGCCGCAAGTCGGCGTCAAATTGCTGAAGATTTGGGTCGGTTTTTGCGCTGTGATGCAGGAAGTCCAGACCCGTCAGCAAGGTCAGGTCGTATTGGCGGTGCTGGTCCAGCGCGCAGTTTTCGGTGACCGTGCAGTCATGCGTAACGGCATCACCCTGCAATGCCAAACGCAAGGCCTGAATCAGCTTGGATTTGCCAGTCCCTGGAGCACCCACCACTGCAATTTTCATCGGTGAGCGCAAGACAATGGCCACTATTTTGCGATCTGCACAAAAATTTCGTTGGCCTTTACCATGCCAAGTTCCGAGCGTGCTTTCTCTTCCACGATTTCCAGTCCTTCGCGCAGGTCATGGATCTCGGCTGCCACACGCTCGTTGGCGCGTGCCGCGTTGGCATTACTTTGTTGTTGCTCGTCGAGCTGGCGAACGAGCAGCGCCACATTGGGTACGCTGCCCCTGCCAAACCAAAGCTGGCCGTGCAGGATGACCAGCAAGGCGATCAAGGCAGCGGGAACAACGCGATTGCCCATTTTTATTTCTGAGAAGAATTTTTCGGCGCGAGGCCGCCCCAAGGCGAATTGCGACCCCCCCGGATCCGCTTGGGTCCTCGGCTTTGCAAGCCGATGCGGGGGCAGCCGGCGGCCATGGGAGTCATCTATTTGAGGTTGTAAAAGGCAG
>CAZMXB010000177.1:0-10877 GCA_964569855.1 uncultured Rhodoferax sp. | reverse complement strand
TGCATCACATCATCAAGGTTGCCTTTCATTCCTACTTGTTTAGGCATCCTGCACCCTTAGTCGTCGGTCACATAACCAACTTGGAAATCTAAGCCATTGTCGTCATAGTCTTCGCGCTCGTTGACTTTCGGGAACTCCATCTGCTGACCGCGAGATATCATCTTTTCCTTGAGAGCCTTGGCGTACTCTTGGAATTTCCCCATCTCTCTATCAGCTTCTGCGCTAGCTTCTTCAATTTCTTTTGCTAGTGAAGTTGCGTAGTGGATAATGCCGCGGTGGAATGCGAGCGGAATAGCATGTGGTATTTGATTGTCATTCGACATATCAAAACCTTTGCTGAAATAGAAGACGCTGATTGCCGTAGTGGCTACACTTGGAGCAGGCCATAAGCCAAGCACCTTGCGAGCGTCATTTGGATTCTCCGAATTAACAGCGGTAATTGAAATACCAGGAGCTGCGCTGATTTGCTCGGTCGTGACCAAGGTTTGGTCTTTGATGTAGCAATACTCCGGAGTGCCAGCACTTCTTGAGCCATCACGAACTACTCGCTCATCAACCAACTTAAGCTCTAGCGTTACGCCAGAGTTAATAGTTACTGCGTAAACTTCATCGACATCTGCCGGTAGAACATACTCGCCCTTGTATTCACTAGTGCTACCACTACGAAGACTTGGGTAAAACTGGAAAGCTGTTTGAAGGGGCTGGGCAATGACGATCATCGTCCGAACCCCTTCATTCAACCAGTCGTTGATCATCTCATCTGTCCAGAGGTCAGCCGAAGACTCATTGAGCTTCCGTCTAACTTCTCTGCGCAGTTGAGCTAGATTCACGTTTCTACCTCTTAGTACAGGTAGACGTTCTTAGCGAGAGTACCACCAGAAGCGTTAGCTTCCAGAGCGGAACAACGAACGAACTTGTAATCACCGGAACCAGCTTCAGCGATCTTAGTTACTGCGCCAGAAGCAGCAGCACCTAAAGGATCGTCAGCAGCAACACCAGTTGCAACAAGAGCGGACGCTACACCATGGATGGTGATCCAGCCATAGTACTCGTCAGCAATTGCAGTCTCTGCAATACCGAACAAGCTATCGCCAGCAGCAGCAACAGGAGTCACTTTCAAACCGCTAGCCGAAGCAGCAGCATCGAGTTTTACACCGCTGTTAACGGCAATCGCGTCATCGGCTTGTTGATAGACATACACGCGGCCATTCTCATGTCTGCGTCTGCCTACTGGATACTGAGGGTTAACGTTTGTCGACGTGACCTTATCAGTCCAGGCCATTTGTAAATCAGTGGACATTTTTATACTCCTCCGTATTAGTAGGTCAAGCTGGTGATTTTGCCGTTTTGATTTGGTCGTTTGCAGATTACTTGACCAATGAAGTTACCGAGCTTGGTCAGCGTTCTAGCGTTTTGACCAGGGCGGAACTCAGTAGTATCGAAGTTCATACCTTTCAGTGGCTTGAACTCGAAAGTATTCATGTTCACGAAGTACATTGAAGTCGAAGCATCAATGTTGTCATCGACGATCACTGGCTTGTTGTTGAACATCAAGCTATCAAAGCCGATCTTGCCAACTTCCTCGTCAGTCATCTGACGTTGAATAGCAGTCAACAAAGACCAATACTTGTTGTATGCAGCTTGTGAGCAGAAGATATGAGTCGGTTTGTCTTGCCCTTGCGAACAGACACCAAACATTTCCTGCATCTTGGCTGTGGTCAAGGTTGCTGAGTTATCCCAAGTGGAAGCAGCTTTGTAGAACTGATAGGTTTGGTTGCCGTTAGCAGCAGCCACGTTACCGTTCCAGAAAGCGTTAAGAGTTGGGTTATTCTTTTGGCCAGTTGCGCCAACACGAGTGATACCACCATAACCAACTGCGCTGCCTTCGTTAATACCAGATGGATCAGTACCGAAAGTGATAGCAGAGTTAAGGCCGAGTAGACCCATATAGCCAGCGGCTGTTTCAGATGCGGCACCTGTCAAGAATGCATCTGTGCCCATGTTATCGCGAAGAGTCATCTCTTCAATTTCAGTTTGAGCTTTGATGATGTCTACGATCTTGGCGCGGCCACTGTTCTTGGCGATGTCTTCATCAGTCAAAGTAACAGAGAACTGATACTTAGCAAACGGGAATACCGCTTGGGTGATGTGCTCTTCCATGTTAAGAGGCACGGTATTAGCGCGACCACCCCAACGAGAGAGCTTAGACGATCTTGCCATTTGCACAGGCAATCTAATGTCAGAACCACCATCAACTACAACTTCATTCTTACGAAGGAAGAAGAGTAATGGGCTGTTCAAAAATACGTTATCAACCATCTGCCTGATAAAGTGCTTATCAGTCAGGGAAGATAGATAGTCAATCGTTACCGATACGGCCATGTCTTACCTCCTAGCCTAATCCTTCAAGCTCAGCGAGCATTGCTGCCGATGCGCTTTTGTATCCACGTTCAAACGGACGAGATTGGACTTTGGGAGCTTGGAAGCTGCCGCCACCAGGCGGAACAGCCGAAGCAGCAGCAGCCCCCTTGGCCTTTTTCTCTTCTCTCTTCGCTGCCAATTCATCCGCAGCCTTTTTCGCTGCAGTTACTTTGGTGTCGAAAGAAAGGGTTTTGTAGGTCTTGTCGATCTCAGATTGCCAATCGACTTGACCAAATGCATTTACCTCAACACACTTTTCAAAAGTGGCTGCGATGTTTGATTCTTTTACGAACTCATGTAGATCTGGATACTTCTCTCTCAACTGACTAACAGCAGATTGAAGCTTGGTCCGCTCAGACATGATTGACGTTTCGCGCTGAGCCTTAGCAAACGATTGCTTCAACTCTTCAACGCTGGCTAGTTGCTGCTTGAGAGATTCAACTTCTTTGACAAGAGGGTGAGCAGCGTATTCAGGATCAGCGGTGAACTGTTCGTACTCAGTGGTTGGCTGTTGAGCAGGTTGCTGTGTAGGTGTCAGCCCCTTACTCAACGAGCCAATTTGATCCGCTATCTGTTCACGGAAAGTATTTAATTGCGCTTCCAAGACAGCAAGGTTTGCTTCTTCTACGTAGCGCGGCTTAACTTCTTCTTGTTGTTGCTCTGGCTCTTTTGCCTCAACAATTTCAGGTTCATCATTAGAAATCGGCTCAACTTCTTCTGGCTCACTGGCTTTGTTGACTAGCTCAACTTCATCAGCACCGATACCAAGCTGTTCGCCAAACTCTTCAAGAGCTGCATTGACATCGTATTGTTTTCTAAGCGACATTACCTACCTCACATTTGCATACCGATTTGGTTCTCACGCATTTGCGCGAAAGCCTCATCGATACTTTTTTGACGTGCGAGTTTTCGGCTAGCCAATCTCAGAGCGAACTTCTCAATCTCAATCGAGAACTGCTCGTCGTTGTTCATCTTTGCTTCCATAGCTAAACGCTTTAGACCAGCAATGTTTAAGTCGATACCGCGAGCGAGCGGATCGGGCATCTGCTGTGGTCCCCCGCCAGGATTCTGAGCGGTCGGCTGCATCATTTGTTCTGGTGACTGCGAAGGCTGAGAGCCTTGTGGATCACCACCGTTTAACATTGAACCAGGGTCAAACATGACCTACTACCCCGCGTAATACACAAGCCTATTAGACTGTGCATCACAAGAGGCAACAAGGTATTACGCGCTTACGCTGATGTTCCTAATACTGCGATCTCAATGAAAGCCTTATCGCTAGCGCTAACGTTATCGAGGTACAGAGTCGGCGGGGTAGTGGCACCATTCTTGAACATCAGGAAGCCATTGGCGGCAACCGTCATTTTATTGGCCGATGCTAGCCCAACTTTCACGCCAGTATTATTGCGATCTCTGACTGCAATGAATGTGGCCGTATCGACGTGGGCCGATAGGTCAACAGTCTGATCGGTGGCACTGATAGCTAGCTCTTTTGGAATAATGATGTTTTGAAAGCCGGTAGTTGTACTAGCTTCTGTATAGTCCAGTAGTATGCGCTCAGCACCGGCAGTATCACCATAAGCCATGTATGCTTTCGCTTTTAATTGTTGCGCTGTAGGTGTCGCCATTACATTCCCCCTTGCTGGGTTGGTGCGCCAGCGGTTGCCTTCTTATTGAGTTTCGCCAGCATCCCTAGCTGAGCTAGTTCTTTTTCATATGCTTCCATTCGATCAGCTTCTTTCTCTGCCCCTGGCAGCTTCATTCCATTCAATGCATATCGACGGCTGATCAACTTGTTCTTCCAGAGAGTGAGCATCAGGTTAGCGCCAGATTCTTTTGCACCTGGCAGACTTGAGCCAGCCTCAATCTGAATGGTGTACTCACCTTGAGCAGCTTCATCTGACCACATAATCGTTTCATTACCATCACCGCCAGGCTTTGGTATTTCGATCTTTGTATCAGTGTCATAGAACTGCCTGATGTTCCACTGCATCAAGTGGCCCAATCGTTGCAGGCTGTTCTCTAAGTACCGGCTCTTGAGTTTAATGCGGGCCGTGCTACTCGCTTGAAGTTGAGTCACTGCATCGGCGGATAACTGTGAACCCTTTTCTAATTGACCACGCAAGATAGGTTGAATACCAAGGATGTCATCGAAGATAGACTTCAGATATGACACAAAACCAAAGAGAGCATTAGGCAATTCACTAGGCGGTATGCGCTCAACTCTGGCACCGGATGCCACTGGCAAAATAAGGCCAGGGTCTTGTGTGAGCATGTTGAATTTCTTTGGACTATCGAAGGCATGTCTATCAATAATCCACGGGCTGTTCATGCCAACGCGCAGGTTGCGCATAGCGTCTTTGTGTAATTGATTGAGCTTACCTTGCAGATCTAACAGCGGCTGTACATCACCATATGACAGTAATCTCTTAGACATGCGAGCCTTAAAGAATACATACGGGATGGAGCAGTGGCCGGTATAGGGGTTAGCCATATCGACTAGCAAAGTCTTGTTAGCAGTGATAATCAATCGACCATTAGGATATTTCCTGACAGTTTTAGTGATTATCGAGCCGTCTTCGTTGGTGAGCGGGAGCTTTGTATTCTCGTCAAGGACTGGCTCAGAAACCATGATGTCAGATTTTAGCCAGCATTCTTTTACAACTACGCGTTCTCTTGTGCCAATCTTAAAGCTGTCATTCAGCGGAGATACAGACAATGCTTCTGATTGAGCTTTGCCTGAGTCAATTCGACGGAGAGTGTAATTAGATTCTGGCTCAACAACTTTGTCCGGCCAGCGCATACGGACCTCGGACATATCCATGATCTCTTCTACAATGAAGTAGCGCTGATCGTACATATCCTTGCAGTATGGGTCGAAGTTACATAGCCGCGGGTCAATCGAGCGGATAACGTTTCTGCCTTCATTGCCGAAGCAGCCACGAAGCTTGTTATCCCAGACGATCTTGAGCACGCCCAAGTTAAAGAGCTTCATGTCATATGCGACTTCAGGCATAGCGCCGATGTCGAACTCGTTAGCGTCGAGCTCTTGATCCATTGCTTTGTTCAGGCCAGCGGCGAACTGCTCAAGGGCGGGCTCACGCGCTGAGGCTGTTGGCCGGGGCAAGTGCTCGACGAGCATGGCCACCGCTTCTTCCAAAGAGTGAGGCACTAAAAGAATGTTTGATTTGGTAACTGACACTGGGCCTTGTGTCGTTACGTCTTCTACCTTCTTTTCGCATTCTTTCCATACCTGTCTAATCGCTTTTGATTCTTGCTGAGATTCAGCAAGTAAGTCTTCAACCAGATCGACATACTTCTCTTCGTACTCTTTTTCAGACTTAAAGCCTTCTTGTTTCCAAATAGGTTCACTCATAGTCATCCCCATCGAATATGACGTTATCGCGACCTACACTTTCAACACGGTCAAATTCCTTATCGAGAATTTCCCGGTATGGTTTGACGAACTCAGCCACGGATTCACCGATGGCGCGTTCTAATTTCGCAGGCATGAGAGCTACTTGCTGCTTCAATGTTTGCGAGTACTGATAAATGATTGTTCCTGCAATGAGGCCAAGGAAGCCAGCCACACACACAATGGCTAGAGTGATCAATGCGCAAGTTAGTAATACTGCTTCCATTATATGCACCCCATTGATAGAGCTTGTTTGATGCCCCAAACAAATGCGGTGACATTCGATAGTTTGCGTTCGCGCCCGTGCTGCACAATGTTCAGATAGTTGGAGTGCCGGCCACACAGCATCATCACTTCTTGATTCTGCGGTTGACTGTGTATTTCATCGTTGCCGGTACGGTTAGGTTCTGCGCCAGCAGCATCAAAGCTGCCATCTTCAAACGCTGAGTTAATGCCATAGTCGATCATCTGCCACACAGATTCACCACGACCGGCAGCAATCTCTTTCATTTGCTTAGCAACATCTGGCCCTAGCAAAGTAATTAGCACCAGCATCTTATGTTTGTCGTCCCAATCTTGGAAGGCAAGCCGTTGTCTAGGCTCACTTGTTACTTCTTGGTGTTTCTCAAACTTCTTTGGCTTTTGCATTAGTCTTCCCATAGTTCTCCCAGCGGCACAAATGGACTTCCTATCGATGTTTCTTCGTCTTCAAAATCTGGTTGGCCGTAGTAGAAGGGATTCTTAATTAGCTCAACTATCTGGTCGATGCTCGGAGCTTTGTCCTTAATACTACTCTTTGTAGTCGCATGTTGTATAGTAGCCGCCAAGTCTGGGCGAGCGCGAAGTTCATCAAGGCAACCTTGGATGCCCATACAGAAGGCCATCACCCTATCGTCATGACAGCCTTTCTGAGCTTGGGGCTTGTCGTTTGGCCCCTGGATAAAGGTAGCAATCTCTCTCAGCAGTTCACCGTCTGGGATGAATGTGCCAGCGTCGTGTACGCGCTCTGTCCATAGCCGCCTGGCGTTGGCGATCATCTTCATTCTTGATTCTGGCGTAGTGTCGAACCCAAGTTTGTTGGTTATCTCGACAGCAAAGCCGGTATCTTTCCGCGCTTGGTAGATATGAAAATAGTCTTCTTTCAGATATTGAATAAGACCAGCGCCAAGGCCGTTAGCTTCTGGCATGATGATCGCATGGTTGTAGATGGTGGCGATCTTCTTGCCGATATTCGCTAGCAACTTGATGTCGAATCGACCGTGCGCAGATGCAACAATGTTCTGAGTGACGATATCCATTACATAGATAGCGCCATAGTCAGATGTTTCAAGACCGGCTGACGGGTCAATGACTACCAGGTAATGGCGGCCAGTCTGTGGCGGTATCCACACAGCGAAGTACGGATCTTTATCTGGTCGAGCATAAGGCGATTTGGTGGCATCATTCAGGCTAGTGAATGGTTGAGTCGGATCGTAGACGTATTCAGGCGGTCTAGCTGCTAGTCGATATTTATCGAGCAACAACAGATTGAATATTGCAGTACCGGTAGCAAGGAAAGCTTCATCTGCTGTGCAAGGGAACTCTTGCTGCATGAGCTGTTCATCGAACGACCACTTGTCCCGCAAGATTTCGTAGTACCAACCGATCTGTCTGAGCGACAAACCAAACTTCTCTTGACGCTCTTTCAACTGAGGAAGCTTGTAGAACATAGCCTCCGCGTATGCGTCAGCTACTCGCTCATTTGGGAAAGGCCGGAGCTGACAAGCTGGGTCTTTAAACCACTCAAGGAAGACAGCATCATATATAGTTTCACCGGCAGCGCACTCCAACCAGAATTGGTGGAAGTCATTACCGGCACCAAAGGCGGTCGTCTCCCAGATAAGGGAAGTACCAGGCAATGCGGGTACTGTAACTTCCATCGCGCCGCGGAGTTGCTTCAGCTCTTTGTAGAATGCACACTCAGAGTTAACAGCATGGTGAATTGTGCGCGATCTTGTGGCGTGAGTTGTGCCGGCAGTAACTACGAATAGCCTACTGTTTAGGTCATCAAATACTAATTCCTTCTTCGACGAGCGCTTAAGGGTTGGCCGTTTTGAAGCATCGAGCTGATCATAGAATAAGTGATGCATCTCAAACATATTCTGAGTGACATCAGTTAAGTGAGCCATGACTAGCGTGTTGGTGTTTGGAGTATTAGCAGTCAAAGCAAATGCTCGACCGCTTACACCAGTTGATATACCGACACGCCTAGACTTGAGGCAAACAATACGTACTGGCTTGTTGGCTCTCTCTTGTGCTTCGATTCGGTCAAATAAAAGCTCTTGCGAATGGTTGAGCTTGAGATAGTGTAGTTGCGCGTCGATACCTGCAATGATCAAGTTCTTAGCCATATACTTGCGCAGGTTGCCTAATGCCTTGCGTCGATACTCGTCAAGCTGGCCTTCTTGAGTATTCGATTGCTTGTAGAGTCGGCGTAGATCTCTCATTCGTCGTCGTCATCCAAGTCATTCATTGCAGTATTCTTGGTAGCTTGGTTGCCACCAACGCGCTTGAGCTTGACGCCCCACTTATCGGCGTTCAATTTCTCAAGGCTATTCTTGATAGTCTTGAACTTGTCCGCGCCATCAGTGTTGGCCATGGCTTGTATTTCGTCTTCCATCAACATAATGTTGGCGATTTCGGCACGCTCTCTTACTGCTGCGAACTTCTCTAGCGCGTCATCGTCTTCAAACTGCTTGAGCACCTGCATCAACACTGACTTCCTGATGTGTCGCTGCGGCACCATCGCTATAAGCAGTTGCTTTAGACTGCCTTCAAAGTGTTCAAGCAGAGCTAGAATGTCGTCTGTTTTCGGCAGCTTGTAGTCATTAATAGACGTGCCAGGCTTGCCCTGAATAAGCCAACTCATGCTTAACTCCTTACCGGCTCAAGGCCGCGTAATCGAGCAGCCCTGATCCAATCTTCTAAGTTCTTTTCTCTGCGCTTGTGTACTAGCGGTATGCCTTCATGGTCTAAAAGGTTCTCGCCTTTCACTTCTGCTTCAGCGCATTTGGCACAGATGTAGGAAACTGCAGCATCACCAACTGCAATATCGAGATCAGGCCGTGCTTCGTCCCAAATGGTCAAACTTGTGGCGCCGTCAGTCACCCAATCGTATCGACCGAGATCTATTTGCCTGTAAACAAGCTCATGCTTGATGTCATTCTTACCGCAGTCCGGACAGAAGTTTTTTGGGACAGCCCAACCTTTGGGCGCTGGTCCTTCTTCCTTCTTAGCTTCTTTCGTTACTTGACTGCCACGTTCCAAGAAGTTCTTTTTCTTTGCGAACTTATCCGGCGTCGTGCGATAGATTTCATCCTGAAAAGCTTTATTGCCTTTCGGCAGTATCAACAGATTGCGTTTTGGCTCTAAGTCCATAATTGTCGATAAACTCCTTCACTGCTTTCCTGTATAGCTCTGCGCTATCAATGCGCTTCTTACCTTCAATGCTTAGAACCAAGGCCGCTTGCAACATGCATTGCTTATCTCTTGGGCTGACTCTGAAAGTCACCGTTTCGAGCAACTTATCCACAGTCTTCCTCCTCCCAGCTACTATCTTCTGTAGTTTTCTGAGACAAAAACCAACCAAGATATAGAGTGAATCTACCTAACCGAACGTAGATAAACGGCTGATACCAGCGCCAGGTGTAGCCTAGTGTTACCTGGACAACCCCATGTCGTGTTGTTTCCTTCACGTCATGCGCTTCTATCATGAATTGGTTAGTGTAGAGATTATTCATTGGGCTTTATAGCGAGCTCCTTCATGCGAGCAAATGCCTTGACGCCCATTGCCATGGTAGCGGGCTTCTCGCCAAACTGCTTCTGGAAATCAGCGTAGTATCTATGGATCTCGTCGGCTTCAAACTCAGTGCCGATATTAATTTGGTATCCACCACCTTTGGCAAGTATCATCTGCCAGGCTTTTGGAGCGACATTGGCCGACAAGATTATTGGCCGATTGTCATACGTGATAGTCTCGTCTATTCCCACAAGCCACCCATCAATTGATAGGCGAGTTGATCCATGGCTGCTCTCTGATCTTGAGCGCGTCGATTGTTTTCGATGCGAGTCACTGCTTCTTGAAGCTCAGCATGTCTCTTAGATTCTTGATTGGCTGCCAGAATAGCAGCGCGTTGTCTAGCGGATACTGGCTCTGCTGCGCGTTTAGCTACATCTGCTTGAAGCTCTGAGATTAGACCGTCCATGATCATGTCTACAGTCTCATTCTCTCGCTTGTGATCATCCATCTTCTGAATTAGCTCAGACAATCGGTCGATACTTGCGATCAATTTCTCGACTGATTCAACTGGAATGCGCACGATTGGATTATTCATCTGGTGAGAAATACTCCTGTTGATACTGCTGCGTTAGTAACTGCTGTGGTTAAGTTGATGAAAGGTTGATATGGTTGCGACTTGTTCCCAATCCAAATACATCCATCGGCTATCGCTCTCGTTGTCTGTGCGACGCCGGTTTTTCTGCACAGCACGACGGACTTTGCCCCTATCCAACGGAAAGCTTTGGAGTATTTGTATAGCTTTGGGTGCGCCTTTGCATACTCGATATCGTCAGCTCTAGCGCTTGACACCGACATAATCAAAGTTAAACAAGTCAGCAAGATCAATTTCTGCATTCAATATAATCCCGTGTTCGATGCTGAGTAATTCCCTAATAACTTCTCTCGCTTCCTTCCGCGTTATCAGCTTGTTTAGATACAAGCTCACAATGTCGGTTACTGTCATTTCCCTTTCATCCTTCTCAACGCTGCTACCGGATCTTCTTCACCCAACTGCAATACTGTCTGGAACTCAAAGCCGTCTTTGCACAATCCGAGGATCGTCTTCATATCCCCCAAGCTCAGCGACTTCTTACCAAGTCGATTGTCTTGCAATAACTCAAGTGCATACGTGCGGATATGCTCACACGCTTCAATAAGATCTTGATTGCTACCAGTAACTGTCGGAGCGACTACCAACGACGGCAGCGGCTCAGCGAATGGCTT
>CAZMXB010000176.1:3578-10947 GCA_964569855.1 uncultured Rhodoferax sp. | reverse complement strand
AGCGCTGCTGCGGCGAATCGGGTACGCTGGGCGTGACGCGGCCCGACATCTCGACCCAGGTGCGCTTCCGCAAGGAAGAAGAGATTCGCAAGGGCGAAGCCGCGCTGCGGGCCAGTGGTGCGGTGGCGCCAGGCGCCAACATCAAGATGCTGACCAGTTGCCCCAGCTGTCTGCAGGGCATGTTGCGATACAGCAATGACCTGGAGACCGGGCTGCTGGAGGCGGATTACATCGTTGTCGAGATGGCCAACCAGATTTTGGGCACCGACTGGTTGCCGCAGTATGTGCAGACGGCCAACGCGGGCGGCATCGAGCGGGTGCTGGTTTAAGGACCGCGCCAGGTCCTGCTACACGTTTTGCCGCAATCGCGACAGTGTCGGCGCGTCCAGTGCGCAACCGGGGCAATGGGCGTGCAGGACGGCACGGTCACCGATGTCGTGGCGCAGCAGGGGTGACGCATATTGGTGCAGCGCGGTCACCAGCACGCGACCGTCCTGGGCGGTGCCGTCGTCACCCTGGGCAGTGCGGCGTTTGCCCGCGTCATCGACGACCTCCAGCAGGACATTTCCCACAGCAACATGGAAATAGTCGTCGCTGCGCGGGCATTGAAACGCCAGCGGGCCGCACTCCAGGCACGTGTAGCGGTGCCGAATGCTGGCACCAAGCTGGTTGCGCGCCTTGTTGCGCAGACTGGTCGACACGGTGCCGCCGTAACTCAGCAATTGCCGGATTTCGGGCAGTACAAGGCGTTGCTTTCTGGCCTCATCCAGAGCCATTGCGAGCCATTGCGACGTAGCGGTCAAATAGGTGGGCCGCAACTCCCTGAGCCATTGCAGATGCTCGCTGGTCGTGAACAAATTCAGCAAACGCAGCGCTTGTGGTCCCGAGCCATTGTCCAGCGAAGGCTCCACCGCAATGTGCGTGCCCGCGTGCAGGGGAATGTCATCGGAAATACATGCCTGCCCGGCATACGGGTTGCGTCCCTGGCGCTGGTTGTCGGCATAAAAGGCGTGTTCCAACATGCGCTGGTTAAAGCTTGATGTATAAAACCGCGCCGGAACGCCTGGCGGCCCGGCCGGGTGGTAAGGCGAAATGCTGCCATGGTGGTCAGGGACGTGCGCAGGGCCATTCAGCGCCACCATTTTTTGCAGCTCAAAGCGGCTCAGCACTGGCAGACTTTCCCAGTCGCCCAGATTGACCTGTGCTCCCAGGCGCTCCCGCCACCAAGGCACGTGGTCCAGCAACCATTGCACCAGCTCGGCAATACGCTGGGTTTGCCAGGCGGCGATCACCGCAATGCCACTGTGCTCCAGGGACAACTGGGCTTGCACGTCAGACACCAAATGCGCCGTGGCGGCGGGCAGTTTCGTTGGCCAGCTCACGGCAGCAAGCCCACAAATTCCTGGCGCTTGCGGCCGGGTGGCCAGTCGATCGCCGCCAGTTGCACCAGCTCGAAGCGAAACTCGGGACCTACCAGCCGCTTCAGCATGGCAACAAGGCGTCGGCTTTGCGTTGGCGTTATGGGGTGATCCAGAACAAATTCGACTCTGAATTGTTGGACCGTTTTCTGCACCAGACGGTACTCACGGAACGGCGCGCAAGCCAGCCATTCATCGGCCAGCAGTCGCACATGGCGCCAGTGCCCGGGCTGGGACTGCAACAAAAAATGCTTGCGTCCGAGCAACTGGCTGAGCGCGGGTACCTTGACGCCGCAGCCAGGGCAATGCGGATGCCAGGTGGCGATGTCGCCCAATTCGTAACGCACGCCAGGGCTGGCCCACTGATGCAGGCCTGTCACCAGAACGCTGCCCTGCTGGCCCGGCTCCACCGGCTGGCCTGCCGGGTCCACCACCTCCACGATCAGGTTGCCAACAGCGCAGTGGTAATAGTCGTCGCTTTCCGGGCACTGAAAGGCAATCGGTCCCATTTCCTCACAGGAATAGCGGTCGCGTATGCTGGCACCCAGCGTTTCGCGCGTGCGCTTACGCAGTTCGGGCTCCACGGTGTAGGCAGAGGTCAATACCTGGGAGATGCGCGGCGCCCTCAGTCCCAGCAACTGAATGGTCGAGATCACGCCAGACAAGGTGGCCGGCGTGGTGGCCAGGCAGGTAAACGGGTGGCTACAGATCCAGTGTGCGTGGTCTTCCAGTGAAAAGTGCGTGACCAAACGCGCCCACTGTTGACCCGGGTGCAACCAGGGCTCGCCCGGATCGACACGGTGCGGCCCCGCGTGCTCACCAACATAACCGGAAATGACCGCCATGCGCCGGGTCAGGTCGCGCCCCTGGCGCTGGTGGTCTGCCCAATAGTGGTTGTTGTTGATGCGCAGGGCCATTTCGGAGCGCCAAAACTCCACCGGAACGCCCGAGGACCCTGAGGTCGAATAGGGGCTCAGACCTCCGTGGCCGGGGGGAACTGTAGGCTCGTGTGACGCTATCAGCTCCCGGTAATCCTCCCGACGCATGATGGGCAAGCCCCCGAGTGCCTCGGTGCGCGAACCAGTTCCCGTCCCGGTTTCAACCCAGCGTCGCCACCACGGCATGGCATCGAGCCAATGCAGCAAGGCCGCGAGACGCTCCTGTTGCCAGTTTTGCCACCACTCGGCCGGGCCCAGCTCCAGCGCCCTTATATAGTGCGCATCAGCCAGGCATTGCAGGACCGCCGAGGGCACCTGCTGGGGCCAGGCACTCAACGCGCTGGGCGGTGGCATGGTCATGGCATGCGCGCACATGCGTTCGCACCCATCCCGCGCCACCGAATTTCCATAAGGCGAGGTGAAGTCGGGTGAAAATGCTTGCTGGAAAGCGGTGCGTTGCCAACGACTTCCAGCAGTCCGCGGTTGCAATGGGCGCCCAGCGGAGCCATGTGTGGTCCGGCAGATGAGGTCGTACCAGCTTGCAGAAGTAAAGTTAAGTCGAATTTAGTCAAAGCACTCTATTTTCCAATATTTTTTCGACCCTGAACCAACGGCTGCATCGTGCGAAAACCCGCAACCCGCATACTTTGCGTCTGGGAGCAAGGCTCCAACCTGGGGCACCTGAACCATTTGCGGCTGCCGATAGAAGTCGCTCTGGGCCAGGGGCATCAGGTCTTTCTGGCTGCGCGGGAGCTGCACCGCGTTGGCGACGTGCTGGCCGGGCTTCCCGTTACGTTATTGCAGGCGCCTTTCAAGCAGCGCGTGGTAGCAGCCGATCAGGCGTCGTTTTTAAGCTATACGCACCTGATTGGCAGGCACTGTTTTTCAGACTCGACCGAGTTGGAGATGTACCTGCGGGCATGGCGCGCGCTGTTTGACTTGGTGCGACCGGGCATGGTGCTTTTTGAACATAGCCCCACGGCGCTGGTCGCAGCCCTTTCATATACTTTCAAAAAAGTGCTGGTCGGCGGGGGTTTTACCGTGCCAGCGGTGAGCACGCTGACCAGCCAGCCGTTTTTGCCGTTTCCGACCACGCCACGCTCGCCTGAGGTGTTTGCAGGCCTGTTGGCAGACGATGCAAGGCTTCTGGCCGTCATCAACACTGCATTGGGCCGGATTGGCGCCGGCGCTTTGCCCCATCTGGGTCGTATTTTTGCCCAGGCGGATGCCCGGTTCTTGGGCACATGGCCGATTTTGGATCACTTCGGAGAGCGCGCCGATGAACGTTACCTGGGTGGTGCCCCGATGGATAACAAAGTCGCGCCCTGTTGGCCCGTTTCTGATGGCCCCAGGGTTTTTGGATATTTGCAGTACTTCCCTGCGATAGAACTGTTGTTGCAAGGCCTGCAAGCTGCGGGCGTTTGTGCGTTGTTATGGGTCAATGGCCTTCCGCCTGCTTTGAAACAGGCTTACACCGGCCCCACCATGCGATTTGCCGAGCAACTGGTCGACCTACGCCTGGTGGCTGAACAGGCGGCCTGGGTCGTGCACCATGGCAACCACAGCACGATGGCCACCTTCATGCTTGCCGGCCTGCCCCAGTTGGTGATTCCGCGCCACCAGGAGCAGCTTTTTTGCGCCTTGCGTTTGGTGGCTGCGGGGTGTGCTGCCATGGCCTTTCAGGATCAAGGCGGCTATGGCGCAGCCATCCTGGCGCTGCAGACCAATTCCGGGATGAAACAGAGCGCAAAGGCTCTCGCCAGCCAGTGTGCGCCGTTCGACCGGTCAGCCGTGTCCGAGTGGATGGGGCAAACCTTTGACCGGTTACTGTGAATTTGTGCCTCGGGCACTCGCCGGGGCGGGTCGCGCTGCGGTTTTCTTTGTGATTTAATGAGATGTTGCCGTGGATTCGCGGCGCGTAGCTGTCTCGGGAGATTGCACAATGTCAAGCCATTCTTCAATGAACCACATTTTTCGAACCGTCTGGAATCAGTCTCTGGGCGCGATGGTGGCAGTGGCGGAGATTGCCGGTACCGGCGGCAAGTCTGCCCGTGGTGCGGGGGGAGCAGGCGGTGCCGGTCTCGGCAGTGCCAGCAGACTGGCCACGTTGCCCCTATGTGTTGCATTGGCGTGGGGCGCCCTGGCGCCGCAAGCCCTCGCCAACCCCACCGGTGCCGTTGCCATCATTGGTCAGGCACAGTTGAGCAATAGCCAGCCCAACAAATTGCTGGTCACCACCCAAAACGGGGTCGGCACCAACCACTCGGCCATCAACTGGCAGAGTTTTTCGATCCCTGCAGGCAGCTCCACCTATTTTCAACAGCCTGACGCCGCCAGCACCTCGATCAATCGCGTGGTGACCAATACCCCTTCGCAGCTTTTTGGCAGCCTGGGCAGCAATGGCAGTCTGGTGTTGGTGAACCAGTCAGGTATTGCCGTTGGCGCAGGTGCTGTGGTCGATACGGCGGGTTTCACTGCGTCCAGCCTCCGGATGACCGATGCCGACGCCCTTGCGGGTCGGCTGCGCTTTGGTGACGGCACACCGTCGTCCGCTGCCGTGTCGGTTCTTGGCCAAGTGCTGGCGCGCAGTGGAGATGTGGTGTTGCTGGGCTCCAGTGTGGCCACTGGCAAGGACGCGCTGGTTCAGGCACCCAACGGCAACACGATTCTGGCTGCCGGACAGCAAATCGAAATGACCGGTCGTGGACTGGAGGGCATTACCCTGCAAGTGCAGGCGCCCCGCAATGCTGCGGTCAACTTGGGGACACTGGAAGGCAATGCGGTTGGCATTTTTGCTGGCACCTTGCGGCACAGTGGCGTTATTCAGGCGACAACAGCAAGCAATGAGGGCGGCCGGGTCCTGTTGAAAGCGGCTGCTGACGCAGTGGTGGAGGGTACGGGCAAGATTGTGGCTGCGGGCGACCGCGGTGGTTCGGTAGATGTGTTTGGCAATCGCGTGGTACTGACAGACCAGGCGCAAATTGATGCACACGGCACTTTTGCGGGCGGAACCGTGCGCGTTGGCGGCGACTACCAGGGCAAGAACGCGGCGGTTTCCAACGCCCAAACCACGTATTTTGGGGCGAGTGCCACCATCAGCGCCGACGCCACAGCCCGGGGGAATGGCGGCAAGGTGATCGTCTGGGCGGATGATTCGACACAGGCGCACGGCAGTATCTCGGCCCGCGGCGGCGCACAGGGCGGCAGCGGCGGGCTGGTTGAAACCTCGGCCAAGCAGTTGGACGTGGCGGGTATTAAAGTCAACACGCTTGCGCCGAACGGAGCAACGGGAACCTGGTTGCTGGACCCTGTCGACGTCACAATAGCGGACAGTACGGGTGGTCAGGGCACCACGATCCTCACATCAGACCTCGTTTCCAACCTGAACGGAACAGACATTACGATCACCACGGGAGGCACCGGATACGGGGGCGATCTCACCATTGCCAGTCCGATTGACTCCACAAGCACACACGCCTTGACCTTGCTGGCGGATAACAGCATTTCAGTGAATGCGTCGGTCAACCTGGGTGGCGCACTGGGGATGTTCGCCCGCAACGACATCTCGGTCAGTTCGTCGATCACGCTGGGCGGCCCGTTGACAATGGTGTCCGGCTGGACGGGAAACAGTACATCCGACCTCAGCACGGGCTACTACAACGGCAATATCTATTTGAGTGGCTCAGCGGTCGTTTCATCTACCGGCGGGATGACTGTCAAGTCGGGTGGAGATATAAGCGTAGACTCGGCGACGCTGACCAATACCGGAGGTGATCAGTGGATTTATGCTGGAGGCGAGGGCATTTCGGTCTATGCCTCGAACGGACCGGCGGAAATAAACAATCAAGGTTCTGGGACGCAGACCATTGAGTCGGGCTATCAAATCAGCGTTGAAGCCGGAATAGCCGGGTACGGTGGTGGCGTTGCGCGCATCACAAGCGAAGGCGCATCCAATATCAACGCGTGGAGTGTCTCGGTCACACCAAGCACTGATTTTCCGGCTTCGATTTCCAGTGGTGGGGATTTGACCGTTAACTCTGGCAGCGTTTATCTGAATCTGGACTGGTTGAATCCAACCACATCCAAAGCAGCCACGCTGGAGTCGACAGCAGGCGCAGTTCGCCTGCGGACGAACAACCTCTTCTTGGACGTGGGCAACACGATTACAGCGGCTGGGGATGTTGAAATTGCTCCCCAGAGCGACAGTGACGATATGCTGATTAGCAGTTTTAGCCGGTACACCTATGGATTGGAATTCAACCCGGCTGTTCTGGACCAGGTCTTCGCAGGGCCGAACAGTGCCGTTATCTTGGGTAGAGCGGTGGTGGATACCGCTTACACAGGTACCCTGACGGTCGCAAGCGATGTGCGCATATCTTCATTGGCCTTTCATGGCGGCAGGCTGGCGCTCAATGGGCACAACGTTGCAGTGGAATCCGGAGCGATGATTGGCGACGGCGACACAAACTTCAACAAGCCACTGGATATTTTGGCGAACAACGATATTACGTTCGCCGGTACTGTTTACAGCAGTTCAACGGACCCAAACCGTGCTGTCACTTTTTTGGCCAAGAACAATCTTTTGTTTGACGCAGGCAGCGCTGTGTATGGTCCGAAAATCGGGCTACAGGGCGACCTAATGGATATTAACGCCACCGCCACGATTGATGCGGGTAGTAGCGGTGAAGTTTGGTTGCAGCCCTTGAGCGCAGGGCGCGCGGTCGATCTGGTGAGCGTCAAGTCCAGGCCGACGTCCCTGGAGTTGACCGATGCCGAGCTCAACCGGGTCACGGCTGGCACATTGCACGTGGGTTCGGACGTTTCTGGCGCTCTTACGGTTGCTGCACCAGTCAGTGTTAATGCTACCAATGTCGGAACTTTGTACCTTGAGTCCGGGGACCAGCCGATTGAGATAAAGAACAACCTCACCAATTCGGGCGCTGGCGGTGCACTTTGGATTTCGACGCATTCCCCAAGCGGGTCATCAGGCATAACCGGCACGGGCCTGCTGAC
>CAZMXB010000176.1:0-3478 GCA_964569855.1 uncultured Rhodoferax sp. | reverse complement strand
ACGTTGACTGCTGGCAACACCACCGCTCCCCCTCCGCCTCTCAATGCCCCGCGCCCGCGCGGGTCGATCGGTCCGATCAGTGGCAGCATCAGCCTGGACACGCAGGTGGCCAGTGTGACTGTTTTCAATAGTCAAGCGACCGCGCCATCCACAGTTGAGATACGCAACACGGGGTCCAGTCTGGCCGCATCGGTGAATTCTTCCGCCGCGACGACGCAACTCACCATCACCAATGACAACGCGATCAACGTTGGGCATATTGGCGGGGCAACGAACACCACACTGACGGCGGTCGGGGCAAACTCTGACATCACCGTTGCGGAGTCGCAGCAACCTAGCGCTACTTTGCTTTCAGCCGGTGATATTGTTCTGGATGCCGGGCGCGATATTCTGGTGACCCATGACCATGTATCTGCCGGTGGAATGGTGACTGCAACGGCGGGCGGGAATATCCGTCTTAGCACTGAAGGCGCTCCGACCTATATTCAGGCTGCAACCGGTATTATCCTGAATGCCGGGGGGGAAATTTCGCTGGCTGGCGATGCGTCTGGGTCTCCCGAAATCAAGACGACCGCCGGCGACATCACTTTGGTCGCGGGTTCCGGCTTCCGCAATAGTGTTACGCATCCTGGTTTGGTCACTGCGTCAGCAGGGCGATGGCTTGTTTATGCACCCGACCCGGATAGCGTTACCAAGAGCAGCCTGACCCCAACCTTTTACCAATACAACACCGCTTTTGGGGAAACAACCGTCCCGACGACCGGTAGCGGGTTTGTTTATGGCTCGTCCGTCTATGTGGACGCCAAATTTACGGGTGCCCTTGCAAGCGATTACGGCGTGAGTCCTACCGCCACACCCGGATACAGTTTGCGGGGCCTTGACGTGGACGACCACCCCACGATCACAGGGACGGCGGGATTCACGGGTTGGCCCGTCGGAGCTACGACGGCGGCGGGTTCTTATGTTTTGGGTTATTCAGGGGGATTGATAACTCCCGGCACGCTCGCTTTGACGGCCGGCACGACGCAAACATATACCGTGAATCCGGCAACGATCACGGTTGCACCGGTCGTAGCGTCCGCCGTCGGGCTTTCTGGCAGTCGCGTCTATGACGGCACGAACATTGTGAATGCCAGCATCTTTTCCCTCAGTGGCCTGGTCGGCACTGAAACCCTGACGCTGTCTGGCAGTGGCACCGTCGCCGACAAGAACGTGGGTGTCAACAAGCCGGTCACGCTTGGCAGTCTGGCACTTGGAAATGGTTCCGGTCTTGCCAGCAATTACACGCTGGCTGGCGGCACGCATGTTGCCACCATTACCCCGGCACCCGTTAGTGCGGTGCTAACGGCTGGAACGGGCGTCAGCAAAGTCTATAACGGCAACACCGTGGCTACCCTGGCCTCTGGAAACTACCTGCTGAGCGGATTTTTGGGTTCCGATTCAGCCAACGTGGTGAAGACTTTGGGCACCTACGCCAACAAGAATGTCGGTAGCAACTTGTTGATCTCGACCATTCTGGTGCCCACTGACTTTTCTGCGGTGGGCAGTACGTTGTTGTCCAATTACGCGTTGCCGACTGGCGCCAGTGGCAACATTGGAACCATCACGCCAGCCAGCGTGACGGTTTCTGGCCTGCAGGCACAGAACAAGGTGTACGACGGGAACAACCTGGCCACACTGACCGGCGGTGCTCTGTCGGGCGTGGTCAGCGGTGATGTGGTCACCATGGGCACCCTGAGTGGAACCTTTGCGAACAAGAACGTGGGCACCGCCAAACCGGTAACAGTAACTGGCCTTACCTTGGGCGGTGCCGGTGCTGGTAACTATGTTTTGAGCGCAGGCGCAGTGGCGGTCAGCGCCGATATCACCCCGAAGGCACTGACCGTGAGTGGCATCAGCGCCGCCAACAAGGTATATGACGGCTCCACGGCGGCCACCCTGAGTGGTGGAGCCCTGAGCGGCGTGGTCGCCGGCGACAACATCACACTGACTGCCCCGGTGGGCACATTTGGTGACAAGAACGTGGGCACCGCCAAGCCTGTGACAGTTACCGGGCTTGCCCTGGGTGGCGCGGACGTGGGCAATTACAGTCTTCCCGCCAGCGGTACCTCTGTGTCGGCCGACATTACAGCCAAGCCATTGACGGTGGACGGCATCACGGTAGCCAACAAGGTCTACGACGGCAAGACCGATGCGACTCTGGTTACCGGTGGTGCGACATTGTCCGGTCTGGTCAGCGGCGACAGCGTGAACATTGCCAACGCCAAGGCCGTGTTTGCTGACAAGAATGTGGGTGCCGGCAAGTCGGTTCAAATAACCAATCTGACCCTTGGCGGCGCGGCTGCTGGCAACTACTCGGTGTCTTCAAACAGCACAGGCAAAGCAGATATAACGGTTCGTCCGCTGTCAACCTGGACCGCTTTGGGTGGTGGACAGTGGAGCGGAGCCGGCAATTGGGATGCCATGCCCGATGGCACCAACGTGCTGGCGGTTTCCATACCGGCCGGATCGGGTGTCATCGTGATGGACGGTGGCGCGGGCAATGTCGCGTTGCAGTCCTTGAGCAGTGGCCGGGCCCTGTCCATGAATGGCGGTGCCCTCCAAATCAGCGGTGACCTGAGTTTGCCTGGTTTCAACCAGACCGGTGGCACGCTCACTGCGGGTGGTGCCTTTGGTGTAAATGGCGACTTCAGTCAAACCGGCGGCAGCATTTCTGCGGGCTCGATCGGCATTGTTCAGGGTTCTGGAAATCTCACCCTGAGCAGCCTTAGCGCTCCCTCGGTGTCACTTTTTGCGCAGCGCGGCAGCATTGCGCAAACCGGGCCTATTGTCACTGCGGTCTTGACGACGGAATCGCTGACCGGCACGGTCCTGAACGGACCCGGCAACAGAATCAGCGGCTGGAGCGGCAGTAATTTTGGATCAGGAAACATCGAGCTGACCAACACGGGCGTGTTGAAAATCTTTGGTATCAACAACGCAGGGGGCAACTACCGGGTGTTCAACACCGGAGGTGTCGAAACGTTGGGTCCGGTGATCGCGCGCGGCGGCAGTATTTCGATCACCGCCAACAGCCCGCTGACCATTGGTCCGGCCGGACTGACGAGTGATCGCGACATCGTGTTGACAGCGACCAACTTGACAAGCTCCGGCGACATGACGCTGAATGGACCGATCACTTCGACCGGTGGCGCCGTTGCCTTAAATGTAGCCAATAACATGGCACAAAACAGCTCTGTTTTCGGTGCCAGTGGCGTCACGGCCGCGGTTGGCGGAGCCTTGACAGTGTCGCCCACGGCGACCTCTGGAAGTGCACCGGTGGCGTATTCGGTTGGGGGGGCGCCGGTAACACCACCGCCATCCACTATCAGCACACCCACACCCACACCAACACCAACGCCAACACCAACACCAACGCCAACGCCAACACCAACACCAACACCAACACCAACACCAACACCAACACCAACACCAACAC
>CAZMXB010000175.1:0-10959 GCA_964569855.1 uncultured Rhodoferax sp. | reverse complement strand
GTCTTGCACAAGCTGGCACTGAATACGCTGGGCGTGTGCTGCGTGCCGATCAACCCCGATTACCGCCCACGGGAACTGGCCTACCTGGTGGACCACGCCAAGGTCGATCTGATCGTGGCGCTGACCAGCCGCCAGGATGCGGTCCAGGCCGCACTGGCGCTGACCCGGCACCAGCCGCCGGTGGCGCTGTTGGAAGACATCGCACACCAGCCCCTGCCCGCGGCTGCCACACCCGCCCATGGCGGTGAACCGACAGGCGACACCCCCGCCAGCATCCTCTACACCTCCGGCACCACCGGTCAACCCAAGGGCTGCGTGCTGTCCCACACCTACGAGCTGGCAGCCGGCCACTGGTATGCCCACCAGGGTGGCCTGGGGACCGTGCGCGAAGGCCAGGAGCGCCTCTACAACCCGCTGCCGCTATTCCATGTGAATGCGTCCATCCTGTCGTTCTACTGCATGCTGCTCAGCGGCGGTTGCCAGGTGCAGAGCGACCGCTTCCAGCCCAGCCGCTGGTGGGCCGAGGTGGTGGAGTGTCGCGCCACCATCGTGCACTACCTGGGTGTGGTCGTGCCCATGCTGCTGTCCCAGCCTCCAAGCCCGCTGGAACGCGCGCACGGCGTGCGCTTTGGCTATGGCGCGGGTGTGGAGCCGCAGTTGCATGCGGTGTTTGAAGCGCGCTACGGTTTCCCGCTGCTGGAGTTGTGGGGGATGACCGAGATGGTGCGCCCGCTGTGCGACTGCCAGGAACCCCGCCAGGTCGGCACCCGGGCCTTTGGCCGCGCCCGCCCAGGGCTGGATGCCTGCGTCATGGATGAACACGGGCACGTCGTGTCGGATGGTTCGCCTGGCGAACTGGTGGTGCGCTATTCAGAAGCCACGCCGCGGCGCCATTTCTTCACCGAATACCTCGACAACCCTGAAGCCACCGAAGAGGCCTGGCGCGGCGGCTGGTTCCATACCGGCGACATCGTCACGCGCGCACCGGACGGCATGTTCCACTTCATGGACCGGCGCAAGAACATCATCCGCCGCTCGGGCGAAAACATTGCCGCCGCCGAGGTGGAGGCCCTGCTGTTGACGCACCCGCTCGTTGCCAATGTGGCCGTGATGGCACTGCCCGACACTGTGCGCGAAGAAGAGGTGCTGGCCTGTGTGGTGCTGAAGGACCGCAATGAAACGGAAACCGCAGAGACGGCCCGCACCCTGTTCGATTTCTGCCACCAGCAACTGGCCTACTACAAGGCGCCGGGCTGGTTGTGGTTTGCCTCCGAGATTCCCACCACGGGCACGCAGAAAATCCAGAAGCACCGCATCTTTCCCGAGGGTCAGGACCCGCGCACCCTGCCCGGCATGCACGACCTGCGCGCGTTCAAGAAGCGCCAGTAAGCACATATCCCCCTTGGCGCCCACAGCCCCTCACGCCTGACCACGACCATGATCACCCTCTACCACTGCGTCAGCGCCCCGTCCTTCCGCCCCTTATGGCTATTGGTGGGGCTGGGCCTGCCCTACGACCTACGCACGCTGCCGTTCCCGCCGCGGGCACTGGCGCGATCCTTCCTGCAGGAGAACCCGCTGGGCACCGTGCCGCTGATGCTCGATGGTGATACGCGCATGACCGAGTCCACGGCTATCTGCCAGTATCTGGCGGCACTGCACAGCCCCGGCGCGTTGGATGTGCAGCCCAGCGAAAGCGCCTATGGCAGCTACCTGAACTGGCTGCACATGAGCGACGCTACCCTCACCTTTCCGCAGACCCTGGTGCTGCGTTACACCCACTTTGAGCCGCCTGAGCGCAAGCAACTGCAGGTGGCCGAGGACTACAGCCGCTGGTTTCTGGCGCGCCTGCGCGCGGTGGACGCCGCCGTGCAGCAGCAGGACTACCTGTGTGCGGGGCGCTTTACCGCAGCGGATGTAGCAGTGTCGTATGCGCTGATGCTGGCCGGGCATTTGGGTCTGGACGCGCAGTTCACACCCGCAGTGGTGGATTATTGGGCACGCCTGCGCCAGCGCCCCGGCTTCCAGCGCGCCATGACCATGCAACACCAGGCCGCACTGGACCAGGGTGTGCCGACCACGCCGGCGCCCGACACGCGGCCTTAAGCCCGTTTGGCGTCACAGGTGCGCTTCTGGCACCACGGCGTGTTGCGGTTTGATGCGCACCGCCCAAGCCACGCCAACCAGCAGCAATCCCACTCCCACCAATGTGAGCGGCTGCGGCCACTGGCCACGCAACAGGTAGGCATAGATCAGGGCGGCCAGGGTTTCAAACACGATCAATTGGCCGACCAGCGCGGTGGGCAGGCGCTGGCTGGCCTCGTTCCAGCAATGCGTTCCCAGCCAGGAGGCAAACAGTCCGATGGCCAGCATCAGTCCGACAAAGGCCTGCGGGCGCGGGCCAAAGGGCATGGGAAACGTGTCACCTGTTCCGGCCGTCCAGCCCCAGAAGGCCACATAGCCGATCACTGCCAGCGGCAGGGTTGCCAAGCCCTGGGCCGTGGCCCAGGCGCGCGGCTTGCGGCCCGGGTGGTCTCGCAGCCAATTGGCGTTGCGCAGCGGATACCAGGTCCAACAGACCACCGCACCAGTCGCCAGCAAGGCTCCACTGGCATAGCGCGCAACATCCGCCCCCGGGTCCGCGGACACCACCTCCAACTCCACCCGATTAACGCAGGCAATGCCCGCCAGAATCGTGACCAGACAGGGCGCGAGACGGCCCCATGGCAGACGCCCGTCCCGCTGGTGGTTGAGCAAGTTGGCGCCTATGGAAATGACCACCGGCAGCGTGCCAATGATCATGGTCGGCAGCGGACCGCCAGCGCGCTGAATGGCGCTGGCCAGACACAGGTAATACAGGATGTTGCCGATGCCAGCGAGCTTGAGCGCCTCAATCCAGTCGGCTCGCGTCATGCGCGCCAGTTCCGACCGGTCCAGCCAGGCCAGCGGTATTGCGATGAGCCCGAATGCCATGTAGCGCCCAAACGCCTGCAGCGCGGCCGGGTACTCCGGCAACAGCAAGGGGCCGACAAATACCAGCCCCCAAACCACACCGGCCGCCACGGCAAAAGCTACACCTGCCAACATAAACTGCCTTTTGATCAAAATGGCCTGCAGTGTCGCTGGAAATGCATTCTGGAACTTGCAGGTGAATGACTTGGCGCGCAGCGTCGACCGTTTATGTGTGCCGGTTTACAGTGCTGCCTTACAAGCCCACTTACGAATCGAGAATGAGAAATGAAACTGGAAGTACCCGAAAACAAGCGCCTCGTACACACCATGACCACCCCCATTCGCTGGGGTGATATGGATGCCATGGGGCACGTCAACAACACCGTCTACTTGCGCTACATGGAAACCGCGCGCATTCAGTTGATGGACGACAGTGGATTTTCGGTCAATGCGACTGGAGAAGGCTTCGTGATTGCCAACATCTTTTGCAATTTCATCCGCCAGTTGGAGTATCCGGGCCAGGTGCTCATCAGAAGCTACGTAGGCGCAGTTGGCCGGTCATCGTTCGACATGTACCACGAACTGCTAAGGGCCGACAACAGCGACACGCTTTACGCCAATGGCGGAGAGACCATGGTGTGGATTGATTTTCCCAAACAGAAATCAATGCCGCTACCAGAGAGGCTTCGCGATTGGTTGAAGGGTGCTTGAGGCGTCGTTGACGCTTTCGGTACAGAGCTGCTAAAACGGCATCTTGGGCATGCCCTTCATGCCCCCCAGGCGCTTCATCATTTTCATCATGCCGCCGCCTTTGAACTTCTTCATCATGTCCTGCATCTGCTCAAACTCCTTGAGCATGCGGTTGACTTCCTGAACGTGCACACCGGCGCCGGCAGCGATGCGCCGTTTTCGGGTGGCCTTGATGAGTTCGGGCTTGCGGCGCTCCAGCGGCGTCATGCTGTGGATGATGCCTTCCTTGCGCTTGATGTCCTTTTCGGCGCGGTCCATGTCAACGCTTCCAGCTTTGGCAGACATCGCGGCAGGCAGCTTATCCATCAGACTCGACAGACCGCCCATTTGTTTCATCTGCTGGATCTGCGCCAGAAAATCATTCAGGTCGAACCCGGCTCCACTCTTGACCTTGGCGGCAAGCTTCTGTGCGGCGGCAATGTCGACACCTGCTGTGACCTGCTCCACCAGCGCCAGGATGTCGCCCATACCGAGAATGCGCCCGGCGTGTCGCTCAGCATCGAACACTTCCAGACCATCGAGCTTTTCGCTGCTACCGGCAAATTTGATGCGCGCGCCGGTCATCTGGCGCACCGCCAAGGCCGCACCCCCGCGCGAGTCGCCATCCAGCTTGGTCAGGATGATGCCGGTCAGCGGCAGCGCTTCCTTGAAGGCCTTGGCGGTGTTAACCGCGTCCTGGCCCTGCATGGCATCCACGACAAACAGGGTTTCCACCGGATTGAGCGTCGCATGGAGATCCTTGATCTCGGCCATGAGCACTTCATCGATCGCCAGCCGGCCGGCGGTGTCGACCAGCAGAACATCAAAAAAGTGCTTCTTTGCATAGTCCAGAGCGGCACGCCCGATATCGATCGGTTTCTGGTCCGGTGTGCTGGGAAACCATTCAGCACCGGCCTGCGCGGTCACCGTCTTGAGCTGCTCGATGGCGGCGGGGCGGTATACGTCGCCAGATACCGTCAGCACCTTCTTCTTGCGCTTTTCGATCAGGTGTTTGGCCAATTTGGCCGTGGTAGTGGTCTTACCTGCCCCTTGCAGACCAGCCATCAGAATCACAGCGGGTGGCTGGGCGGCCAAGTTGATGTCGCTGACGCCTTCACCCATGGTGGCAGCCAGCTCCTTGCTGACGATGCTGACCAGCACCTGGCCGGGCTGCAGGGAACCCATGACCTCCTGGCCCAGTGCCTTTTGCTTGACCCGGGCGATGAAATCGCGTACCACTGGCAGGGCCACATCAGCTTCCAGCAGGGCCATGCGCACCTCCCGCAGCATGTCCGAGACATTGGTTTCAGTGATGCGGGCCTGGCCGCGCATTTCTTTGACGAGACGGGAAAGTTTGTCGGAGAGGGCGGATGCCATAGGATGTGTACCGGTGCAGAAAGCAAAACGCTAAACTGTACCCATGATTTTAGCCAGTGCGCCACCTTTGGGTTTGATTCTGTCGGTATTGACCGCCGCCGCCTATGCGTGGCCAGCGGTCCGCACGACGCACCTGAGCGATGGTGCAGCCCGTTTGTCAGTGGCTGTGGCTTGGCTATTGCACGGCGGAGTTTTAGCCATGACTCTGCTGGGCGAGCAACCGTATTTTGGCTTTGCGCCGGCTATGTCGGTCACGGCGTGGCTGGTCGCGGCGGTCTATGCCGTGGAGAGCCAGATTTATCCTCAACTGCCGACCAGATGGACGTTGTGTGTCGTCGGTGCCGTGGCGGTGTTGGCGGCATTTTTTTTTCCCGGCAACCCCATGCCAGCGGCGGCGTCTGCATGGCTGGCGTTGCACCTGGCTTTCGGTGTCGCGTGTTATGGATTGTTCGGTATTGCTGTGGTGCACGCATGGTTCATGACGCGGGCCGAAGCCCGCATTCGGCACGCTGAAGACCCGCACAGTGGACTGCCTTTGCTGACGCTGGAGCGGCTGACCTACCGCTTTGTGGCTGCCGGATTCGTGTTGCTGAGCGCGACCTTGTTGGCCGGCTTCCTGTTTGGTGACGCCCTTTACGGCCACGGCCATGGATGGCGCTGGGACCACAAAACCGTTTTCTCCACCTTGTCGTGGGTGACGTTCGCGCTGCTTTTGGTGGGGCGCACAGCCTTCGGCTGGCGTGGCAAACGGGCCGTCCACGTTTTGTATGCAGGTTCTGCTTTTCTGCTGCTGGCGTATGTCGGTTCTCGCTTTGTGACCGAAATCATTCTGGGGCGCACGTCGTGAGGTTCTTGCTGGGCTTTATTGTTGTGTTGGTGATCGCCTGGCGCTGGCGCGCTTGGCGCGAAGCCAGGCAACTGGAAAAAACAAAGGCCAAATCAGACCCGGCAATGACAGCCAACATGGTGAGCTGCAAGCAATGTGGCCTGCACATTCCGTCCAATGAAGCCGTGACTGGCAGACTCGGAAGTTACTGCGGCACCGACCACCGACGCCAACTGGAACCTTGACTGGTGGAACCCGTAACGGCACACCCTTGGCTGAACCCCGGCGCCGTTGAACCCGCCGACGAGGGGCGAGACAGGTTCTATGAAATTTCGCGCCAATGGCAGGGTTTCATGAGTGCGCGCCTGATTCTTGGAATCGTCCTCGTTGCCTTGCAAACGGCGCTGCTGGCAACGGGTAGTTCACACAGCATGACCGTGCTTGCAATCAGTGGCGCCTATCTCGTAGGCACGTTGACCAGCAAGCTCTTGATTCAGCCGCGCCCATTGGGACAGTCCTTCAATCGGGTTTGGGGGGCGCTGGTCGGCATTGACTTGCTGACATTTTCCGCATTGCAGATATTGCAGGGTGGGTCGGGGAGTACCAGCACGATTAACTACACGCCATTGTTTGCGCTGCCGGTTTTGGTCGCGTCGGTGTTGGGTTCGATGCGCCTGGCGCTGGGTACGGCGGCCGGCATCACGGTGTTAATGCTGGGCATTTCGATTTGGGCCACTCTGGAAAGCGCGACCGATTCGACGCCCTACCTAGTCCAGCCCGCGCTCAGTGGAGTCGGTTATTTCGCCATCGCGTGGTTGTCCAATCAGCTGTCCAGTCGGCTGGCAACCGAGGGCCAACGCGCCCGTCGGAATCAACTGGCGGCCAGTATTCAGCGACAGGTCAATGAGTTGGTCATTGAGTCGCTGCCCGATGGGGTTCTGATCGTCGACGAAAATGGATGTGTGCGCGCCGCCAATCCTGCAGCCCGCATGTTGCTGGGCTCGCAGCAAGCGTTGCATGCGACCGTGTTTGACCTGAAGGACGAATCGGGATGGCTTCCGCTGCTCAATCTTACCCGCTTGAGTGTTTCCACCGGCCAGAGCCATGAGGAGGGCGTCACCATTCGCCACGGTACCCAAGGTCCACGTCGGGTGCATGCACGGACACGATTGGCAGCGCCACAAGGGGTCACTGGAGAAAGCCTATGTGTGCTCTTTCTACAGGATCAGCGCGAACTGGAGGCTCGCATGCGAACAGAAAAGCTGGCGGGCATGGGTAGATTGTCAACCGCAGTTGCGCATGAGATCCGTAACCCGCTGTCTGCTATCACGCAGGCAAATGCCTTGCTCGACGAAGACCTGAATGACCCAAGACTAAAAAAATTGACCGCCATGGTGAGTCAGAACGCCAAACGACTTGAAAAGATCGTCAACGATGTGTTGAACGTTTCCCGCGTGCAGCCCTATGACCAAGCCTATCTGGTGCCAACCGTGCCGCTCGACACTACGGTTCGACGTACCTGCGATGACTGGGCCGCGCAAAGCGGAAGTCACCAACGTCTCACCCTGCATTGCGATATTCCTGCAACCGGTGTTCGTTTTGACACTGATCATTTGCGCCGCGTACTGGTTAACCTGCTGGACAACGCGCATCGCCACACCGAAGAACGCCAAGACGCGATACAGGTCTTTACGTCCGCCATCGACCTACAACACGCCACCGTCGCAATCTGGAGTGATGCCGCTCCAATGGATCAATCGGTCGAGCGTCATCTATTCGAGCCTTTCTTTTCTTCCGACAGCCGGTCCAGCGGTCTGGGTTTGTTCATATGCCGCGAATTGTGTGAGCGCCACGGTGCTTCGCTGGTGTACCAGCGCAATGTGCGCGGCGCGCGAGGCGTTCCCACCGAAGGCAATGAATTTGTCCTGTCATTGATGGTGGCGGACACGCCTGATAATGCAGCTCACGCTGAAACATCAACAACGCCATGGCAACCCACTCTGTACTAAACAACGCACAGATCCTGGTGATCGACGATGAGCCCGACCTGCGCACCCTGTACGAACTGACATTGCTGCGTGAAGGATACCGGGTTGAAACAGCGGGGAACCTCCAGGATGCGTTGCGCGCCGTAAACACACAGCGCTTTGATGTCGTCATTACCGACATGCGTCTGCCCGATGGCCTGGGCATCGAGATTTTGAATCACCTGCGGGTCACGCAGCGTAATGAACGCTGTATCGTGATTACCGCACATGGTTCAGCCGAGAACGCCGTCGAATCGTTGAAGGCGGGAGCATTTGACTATTTGACAAAACCCGTCGATTTGAAGCAGTTCCGAACAGCAATCGCGTCAGCCGTACAGGGGTCTCCCGCCAAGACGGGGCCCTCCCGCCGAGCCACCGACTCGCGTCCTACCGAGTGGTCCGCGTCCTCGGGCAACGGTCAACTGGCGCTGGCCAAACTGGCTGGGGAATCCGCGGCGATACGCTACGTCAAGGAGCGCATTGTCAAAGTCGCACGCAGCATGGCTCCCGTGCTCATCCGGGGCGAGTCAGGCACGGGCAAAGAATTGGTGGCCTGTGCCTTGCATGCCAACAGCCACCGTGCGGGCGGTCCCTGGATGGCTGTCAACTGCAGTGCTATTCCAGAGAACCTGCTGGAAAGTGAATTTTTTGGCGCAAAAAAGGGCGCCTACACGGGGTCGGTACAGGACCGTGAAGGATTCTTTCAAGCCGCAAAGGGAGGAACCCTTTTTCTGGATGAAATTGGTGACCTGCCCCTGGCAATGCAATCCAAGCTGTTGCGAGCCATTCAAGAACGGTGTGTGCGACCAGTCGGATCGACGCAGGAGGTTCCTGTCGACGTACGCATTGTTAGCGCAACCCACCGGGATCTTCCCAAAGAAGTGTTGACCGGTCGCTTTCGCCAGGATCTCTTTTACCGTCTCAATGTGATTGACATCGTGATCCCTCCTTTGCGTGAGCGAACGGAAGACCTTCCAGCCCTGTGCCGGGCATTGTTGGCTCGCATTGCGGATGAAGCTCAGATGGCCGTACCGGACGTTGCACCCGGCACGTTGGAACTGCTGTCAAATTTGCCTTTGCTGGGCAATGTGCGGGAGTTAGAGAACTTGTTGCATCGGGCATTGGCTTTGTGCGACGGCGGCCCCCTGCGCTTTGACGACATCCAGATCCCATTAAGTGGATCCAATACGCCTGGCGCGCAAACGGTGGATGCGCCTTCGGTTTGGCCGTTGGCATCCTTGCCAACGGACCTTCAAGGTCATCTCGATCAACAAGAGCGCGACATTCTGGTCAAGACGCTCAGGGAAACCGGATTTAACCGGACCTTGGCGGCAACTCGGCTGGGCCTGAGCCTGCGCCAAATACGCTACCGCATCGCACGCTTAAAAATCGAAGTACCCAAGGACGACATTGCCGATGACTGATGGTGTGCGGCCTGGTGAAGCGCCATGGCATGCCGGTTGGTATTTGCCTGCGCACAGGCTGGTATCACCCAATTGCGGGCCCAGGCCAGAAGCAGCCCACATTGATCTGTTGGTGCTCCACTCGATCAGTCTCCCGCCCGGCCAGTACGGTGGACATACAGTGCAGGACCTTTTTACCAACCGGCTCGATTGGACGGCACACCCCTATTTTCAGCAGATTGAGGGCATCAAGGTGTCGTCTCACTTCTACATTCGGCGCACCGGTGAAATTTGGCAATTTGTCAGTTGCAATGAACGCGCATGGCACGCAGGCCCATCCCGGTACCGTGGGCGTGAGAATTGCAACGATGACTCCATCGGCATCGAACTCGAAGGCCTGGAAGGCGAGTATTTTGAACCGGCCCAATATGAAGCACTGGCCGAACTGTGCCGGGTGCTGATGCGGCACTACCCTATCGCGCATATTGCGGGACACGAACACATCGCCCCGGGACGCAAGTCGGACCCAGGCTCGGGTCTGCAATGGGTTTTGTTACAAAAAATGTTGGGGCTTCCGGATCAGTGTTTTCCCGCAGACGTGTTGTAGAAATCGGTGGGTTCACCAGCCTATTGCGAGGTACGTTAACCAGCAAAGGCGCTATCGCAATCTTCTTGGTCCCGCAGATCGATTTCCAGATTTCACGCCACTTGGGCGGTCAATTCCCGCTACAGGCCGCATCAGTGCTGATGCCCAATTGACAAATCACCGTTTGACAAGGCCCGTACACCACCCATCGTTGTAGCAGGGACTTAGCGCGCGGAAGAAGACGCCTGGTAAGCATCTTTTTCGCGACGCCACACGTTTGTCGGTTTGGACACGATACACTACCGGTAGTGGCTTGCACTGACCGAACACCCCATATATAGTGTGCGCTGCACCGATCACCGATGCGCTGCTTCGCAGCAGTTGTGGTGATTTTTCAATACATGCGAGCCTATAAAAATAGCGATTGAGAAGAGGAATTCATGCAATCTGTTTCAAACACCACTGTCCACGCGTCCACAGCCATGCTGTCATCCCACAGCGATACGGCGACCGGAGGCGGCAGCGTCAACCACCTGGCCCATTACCAGATCATTCGCCGCAATGGCGCGGTTGTGCCTTTCGAACCCAACAAGATAGCCGTGGCCATGATGAAGGCCTTCCTGGCGGTGCACGGCACCCAGGGTGCGGCTTCGGCCAGTGTGCGCGAAGTGGTGGAAGCACTGACCCAGCAGGTCATCCGCGCATTGGTTCGTTCGCGTCCTGGCGGTGGAACCTTCCATATTGAAGACGTGCAAGACCATGCGGAGCTGGGGCTTATGCGTGGTGGTCACCACGAAATTGCGCGTGCTTATGTGTTGTACCGTGAACGACGCGCCCAAGAGCGTGCCAGGCAAGTAGCCGAGGTAGCGCCTCCCGCACCCGTCCTGCACGCCGTCGACAACGGCCAGCGCATCGTGCTGGACCTGAATCAGCTCAGGAGCCTGATTGAGACCGCATGCTCCGGCCTGGGTGCCGACGTCAAAGCCGAACCCATCCTGGCCGAGACCATGCGCAACCTGTACGACGGCGTCCCCATGGACGAGGTGTACAAGGCGTCCA
>CAZMXB010000174.1:0-11045 GCA_964569855.1 uncultured Rhodoferax sp. | reverse complement strand
CCCACCGCGGTCCCGAGGGCACATCCCACGAATGCCCACAGCAGGTTCACGGGAGTTCCTGCCGTCGCGAACCCCTGCATCAGTTGGTTCCAGATGTCCATTCTTCCTCCTTGCGGGACAGACCTTTAGCTCTGTCCTCAACTGATTAAATCCACCCGCTTTGCGTCAGTCCCGGCAGGCCAATGGCCAGGAATTTGGTAAACATCCAGTAGACCGGTGCTGCAATCAGCAGGCCCACCACCACATCGATCACCCAGGACTTCAGGCCACCGGTATGTGTGCCCTGCGCGTTGCGCAAACCCCGAGAGGCCAGCACAAAACACAGCGCGCAACTGAAGATGAAGCCGATGGTGGTGATCAGCGCGGCATTCACCAGCAGGCCGGTTGACATCCAGACAAAACCGGGCCAGTAAGGCTTCTCAACGCCCGCGTCTTCCATGTCACGAAAGCCGCCACTGCGCGCTTCATAGAGCAGAAAGCCGCCGCACAGCAGCAGGGCAACCGACACCAGCCAGGGCAGGAAATTGGGTCCGACCCCGGCATAACCGGCATCCGACGGAATGTCGATAGCGCCATAGCCCATCGCAAAAGCTACGATGACCACGCCAACCCCCACCAGAGTCTGGTCGCGCTGCGCGCGCGCGGCTTCTGTCATACCATCCCCGCCAGATGCATGATGCCGCGCAGGCTGGCAAATTCATTGTCCACAAAGTCGTCGAAGGCTTTGCCCGTCAACAGGGCCGGGGTCCAGCCATTCTTCTGCATGGACTCTGCCCACGAGGCGCTCTTGGTTGCCTTGATCACCAGCTCAGTCAGCGCAGCACGCTGTTCGGCAGTGATGCCTGGAGCACCGTAGACACCGCGCCAGTTGCCCAGCACGACGTCGTAGCCTGCCTCCTTCAGCGTGGGCACGTTGATGCCGGGCAGGCGCTTTTCGGATGTGACACCAATCGCCCGCATCTTGCCAGCCGCAATGTACTCGGCCATCTCGCTGTAGCCGCCACCACCCACCGTCACATTGCCACCCAGAATGGCAGCCGTTGCCTCACCACCTCCACGGAACGCCACATAGTTCACCTTCTTGGGATCCACACCCACCTTGGTGGCCAACATGGACGCACAAATGTGTTCGGTAGAGCCACGCGAGCCGCCACCCCACTTCACACTGCCGGGGTCCTTCTTCATCTGCTCCACCACGTCGGCCATGGTCTTCAGCGGCGAGTTGGCGGGAAGCACAAAGACGTTGTATTCACTGGTCAGGCGGGCGATCGGTGTGGCCTTGTCAAGCGACACCTGTGGCTTGCCGGTAATGATGCCACCCAGCATGACGGCACCCATCACCATGAGGGCGTTGGAATCGCCTTTGCTGGCGTTGACAAACTGCGCCAGCCCGATCACTCCCGCGGCACCACCCTTGTTATCGTACTGAACCGTATCTACGACTTTGGCATCGAGCATGGCTTTGCCGAAGGCGCGGCCTGTTCCGTCCCAACCGCCGCCGGGGTTGGCCGGAATCATCATCTTGATAGTGGTACCGGCACGTGCCGTCAGGGGCAGGCCTGCAGTGGCGGCCAGAGCCAGCATGGATTTCAGAAATACATCGCGGCGCATAGGAGTCTCCTTGTGTTGAAAACAAACCTATGATGCGGTTCCTGCCTGTCAATCACCTGTCCAAAACCCTAGGGAGAAACCCGCAGCACTGACCCGAAAACACCATGCACTTGCTCCTGATTGAAGACGATGTGGCCCTGCGCACGGCCTTGCAACGCAGCTTGGTGCGGGCCGCCATACGCGTGGAAATGTGCGGCGATGGTGCACAGGCCTTGTCCACATGGGCACGCTGCCAGCCCGACGTCGTGGTGCTGGACTTGAGTCTGCCTGGCAAGGATGGTCTCGATATCTTGCAGGAAGCCCGCAAGGCGGGTCTTGGCACACCGGTACTCATTTTGACGGCCCGTGGCACCGTGGGCGATCGCATCACGGGACTCAACGCCGGTGCCGATGACTACCTGCCCAAACCCTTTGATCTGGATGAGTTTGAAGCGCGTGTGCGCGCTCTGCACCGGCGCCGCTCCGCACCCACGCGCAGCGACGATACAGGCCTTGTCACGGTTGGCGGGCTGCGTTACGACCGCGAAGACGGTGCCCTGTACCACCAGCACGCGATCCTGGATTTGACACCACGCGAGCTGGCTTTGATGTCGGCCCTGATGGCGAAACCCGGCCACGCCGTGGCCAAGGAGCGCCTGTTCGAAGTCGTTTTCCCCGGTGAACTGGATGTGCAGTACGAAGCCATAGAAGTGGTGGTGTACCGGCTGCGCAAAAAATTGCACGGTACTGGCGTTACCCTGATGACGCTACGAGGTCTGGGCTATTTGCTCAAGGCCAGCGCCTGACATGTTGAAACGGCCTGCAAACCAGCACCGCGCGCTGTCCTTGCGTCGTCACTTGCTGGTTGGTATTTTGGTGCCAATATTGCTGTTTGTGGTCGTGGACACTGTGAGTCTGTACCGCCAGGCTCTGAGCGCTGTCAATGTGGCTTACGACCGAACCCTGCTGGCATCGGCCAAAGCGATTGGCGAGTTGCTGGACGTGGAAGGCGAAGGTGCGCAAGCCCGCATTTCGGCGCAGATTCCGTATTCGGCGCTGGAGGCCTTCGAGGCTGACAACCGCAGCCGCATGGCATACCGGATTTCCGACATCCAGGGCCGTTTGATCGACGGCGCGCAAGATCTGCCGCTGTGGACCGGTACGTTACCCAATCAGGGGCCGTATGCCGCGCTGGCGGATTTTTATGACGATCACTTTCGCGGTGACAGCGTGCGCGTCGCCGTCTTGTTGCAACCGGTCGCCAGCGCACGGGGCAAAGCCATGGCCACGGTGCAGGTTGCCGAAACCTTGCAGTTGCGCCACACGCTGGCGCGGCAAATTCTGATTGACACCCTGGTACGCCAAATGCTGCTGATCAGCGTGATCACGACTGTCGTGCTGGTCGTTGTACAACGCGTCACCAAGCCCGTGCGACGGCTGAGCGACGCGCTGCGCCAACGCGCAGAAGACGATTTGACGCCGATTGGAGCCATGGGCATTCCGCTGGAGATCCAGCCACTGACGGATGCGACCAACCAGATCATGCATCGCCTCCAACATGTGCTGGATCACCAGAAGCGGTTTGTACGCGATGCTGCCCACCAGTTGCGCACGCCACTGGCGGTACTCAAGGTGCAAGTGCAGTCGGCCCTGCGTGGAGACATCGCACCACATCCGGCGCTGGAAGAAATCCAGCACACGGTGGACCGTGCCACTGTTTTGGCGAACCAGATGCTTTCGCTGGCCAAGGTCGAACAGGTGCGCCAGTTGCAAGACTATGCTGTGCTGGATTGGGCAGATGTTGTAATTGCGGTGGCGTTGGACATGTCACCGTTGATCGCTCAGAAAGACCTTGACTTTGAAATCTCAAGCCAGCCCTGCCCGGTCCACGCGCACGACTGGATGCTGCGCGAGTTGGTCCGCAACCTGTTGCACAACGCCATACGACATACACCGAATGGGGGCAATCTGAGCGTCCTGGTCGAGCCGGTCGGCTCCATGGCACGGTTGAACGTTCGCGACAGCGGGACTGGCATCGGCGATGTGGTGCGACAGCACTTGTTTCAGCCCTTTGCGACCGGGGACACGAAGTACGGTACCGGACTCGGCCTCACCATCGCCAGGGAGATTGTGATCGCGCTGCGCGGTACCATTCGACTCAACAACCGCATGTCGAACCAGCAGATCCAGGGGCTGGACGCGGTTGTAATGATCCCTCTAAACCACACTGCTGCCTGATGGACACCACCCGCGTCGACAAATGGCTTTGGGCCGCACGATTTTTCAAGACACGGTCGCTCGCAACCGAAGCGGTCCATCGCGGGCAGGTGTTATTCGGCCCGCACACCGTCAAGCCTTCCCGCGATGTTCGGGTTGGCGATGTTCTGACAATCTGGCAGGCCAAAGTACCCCGCACAATCATCGTTCAGGGCATCAGCGAACAACGCGGGCCGGCACCAGTTGCACAGCAGTTGTATACCGAAACACCTGAAAGCCTGCAAAAAAGCGCTCTTGAGGCGGAGCGCCGGCGCCTCAGCCCGGAACCCGCGCTGACCCTGGCGCACGGCCGTCCCACCAAACGCGATCGTCGGGATTTACAAAAGGACTGGGATGCACGCTGGAGCGCGTCAGCCGACAAGTAGCCAAACGTGCTGTTTGATGGGCATATTCACCTATTGTTGGGTGGAACTTAATTTGGTATTGTCAACGTGCAATATCAAAAAGTGGTCACTATGCGTTGGATGCCTTCTGCCTTGGTCATGGGCGTACACAACCTGTTGGGAACGTCCAGCCGGCAGTCCACGCGCGCCCAAAATGCGATAGAAAACATTCGCGAGGCCATGCTCAATGGCTTGAGCGTACCGGGCGCGACTGACGCGTCCAAGCTCGAACTCAAAGTGACCTACGCCAAAGACCTGCATGACCTGTGGTACTTGCGTGGAGATGTGATGGCTGCAATTTCCGCCATTGATGGTGAAGCCCGCGCTCAGCAAAAACTCAACGAGATCAGCGCCATGTTCAGGGGTGTATTGCCCAAGTCTTTGACCTCGCGCCCGCGCCGGTCCGGCGAATGAACCGCGATTGACTCGGTCAGCCTTGGTGCCCCCAAAACAGCAAGGCGTCCCGCCCCTCAACCAGCAGATCGGTTTTTGCTCCCACCGGCAATAGCACCCTGGTTGCGACATGACCGAAGGGCAAGTTGGTCAGTACCGGAGTTTTGGTTTGCTGGCGCAACCATTCAAAGACCGATTGCAGTTTGAAACCTTTGTCGTGAGCCGTCAGCGTGAAGTCCGTGAATTGCCCCATCACAACGGCCTTCTGTTTGGACAATACCCCTGCCAGCAGCAGATGCGTCAATAAGCGCTCAATGCGATAAGGGTGCTCGCCCACATCTTCCAGAAACAGGATTCCGCCTTTGATGTCCGGAAAATACGGGGTCCCCAACAGCGCGGACAGCAGCGTCAGGTTGCCACCCCACAGGGTCGCTCCCTTGACACGAATATCGTCCTTGCGTTTGGCCAGCGGCACGCCATCGGACGCTATCTCGCGGTGCTGCCGCCAGCCAGCACCTTCGCCCTGGCCGGTCAGCATGTCGTTAAAACAGTCCTCCATGATCTCGTCGGGCAGCACGTCGACCGCCTGAGCTCCTTCCCCGACGTCCTGCGGCTTTCCACCCACGCCAAAGCTTTCGCACAGGGAGGGGCCGGCCCAGGTTTGGCAACCGGTTTTCGCGAGCACCGCGAGCTGAAACGCGGTGAAGTCACTGATGCCTACAAATTGGGTTCCCCGCTCTATCGCCTTGGCGATGGCCTTGTACCGTATGCCGGGCAAAATCCGGGTCAAACCGTAGCCGCCCCGGGACACCAGGGCCACATCGGCACCACTGGCGGCAGCCCGGTGGATGGCATCCAGGCGCGTCTGGTCGTCGCCGGCGAAACGTTGATAACTGGTTAAGGCATCGGGGTCCACTTCGACCTCGTGGCCCAAAGACTGCAGGCGCATCACGCCGCGTTTGAATGCCACTTTGTCGCGTACTGCGCCTGAAGGCGAATAGATGTAGATATGCTTTTTCACAGCGTGATTATCAGACAGTGAGGCTGCGTTTTTGGCATAGGCGCGCCCCGGTCAGGACCCCATCGTTGGTTTTTTCCAGCGGTCTGCCTACCTGGCTTGAATCCATTCGATTAACTGGGGCGAAACCATGGGTTTTGCGTACAAGTTGCCTTGACCTTCGTGACAACCCATGCGCAACAAGGTTTGCGCCTGGCTCTCTTCTTCGATACCCTCGGCAATCACGGTCAGGTTCAGGTTTCGACCCAACTCAATCACCATGGACGCAATATGCCCACCCATGACAGCATTGTTCAGTTCGGTCACAAAAGCGCGGTCGATCTTGAGCCGGTCAATCGGTAACTGACGCAAATGACTCAGCGAAGAGTAACCCGTGCCGAAATCATCAATGGCGACGGAGATATCCATTTTCCGGATCTTGTGCAAGGTTTCGAGCATGAAATCCGGGTCTTCCATTGCAACAGACTCGGTGATTTCCAGTTCCAGGCATCTGGCATCGATGCCGCTATCGGCAACGGCCAAACGCAGTCGCTCCAGAAACCCTGGGTGGCGAAACTGGATTTGTGACACGTTGACCGACATGCGCAAGTCCGGCAAACCCAGCGCCTGCAATCGCACCAGTTCATGGCAAGCCATTCGCAAAACCCAGTCTCCAATGGCCACGATCATGCCCGACGCCTCCGCCAGCGGAATAAATCGTTCAGGTGACACGAAGGATCCGTCTTCGTTGCGCCAACGGATCAGTGCCTCAACACCCACCAACTTTCCGCTGGTCAGGTTCACCTGCGGCTGATAGACCACAAAAAGACGTTCACCCTCCACCGCGTGACGCAAAGCCTGCAACAGGCGTACCCGCTCCCGGATGTCGGCTCCCATCTGGGATGAAAACATCACAAACCCACCACGACGGCTTTTCTTGGCCAGTTTGAGCGCGATGTTGGCATCTTTCAACGCATCGCGGCCGGCGATGCCCACACCCAAACACTGTGTCAGACCCATCGTTGCGGTAACCACCATGGAGTCATCGTGAACTCTGAATGGCGTGCGAAAGAGGTCGAGCACGTTCACCGGGTCCAGTACACGCAACGGTCCCATGAGCCCGAAGGTGTCGCCGCCGAGTCGGGCCAGGATGACGTTGTTGCCAAACTCAAGTTTCAGACGATCAGCAACCGCCTGCAACAAACGGTCACCTTGTTGGTGCCCCAATGCATCGTTGATTTCGGAAAAGTCATCAATGTCAAGAATACCGATTACATCGTCGCAACACTGCTCTGTGGCGAGACGCTCGTCGCTGAGATCAAGGAATTTGTTGCGGTTGGGAAGACTGCACAAACGGTCATAAAACGCCAACTGGTCGAGTTTTCGGATTTGCTCGTAGGCCCGGACTGCCGCTGTCACGGTCGCATACAGTTTGGTGCGGGTCAGCTCTGACTTTGTTTTGTAGTCATTGATATCGAAATCATGGATGGTTTCGATTTCTGGCGCATATCCAGGCTGGCCGGTGCGCAGAATGATGCGCAACTCGGTAAGTCGCAAATCCTGCCGGATGGTCTTGACCAGCGCCAGTCCGGCGTCTTCACGCTCCATGACCACATCCAGCAGCACCACTGCGACCTCGGATTCGGTCCGCAACAATTGCGTAGCCTCGGCCGCCGAGTAAGCATGCAAAAATTGTAGCGGTCGCCCCAGAATTTTGACTCCGGCCAAGGCAAACGTGGTGGCACGGTGGACATCGGGCTCATCATCAATGACCATCAGCCGCCACACCAAGCCCGCCGGAACGCCGACTTCGCTTTCGTCATCCAGGAAATGCAGTGTGTCAGTGTCTGTGTGCATTCAAACTACATGTCGTTATCTTTAAGATCATTGTGCACCAGCAATAAGAAAAATGCGCGCAATGAAATAAACATCACAAAACTATTCGCCTTGCCAAACCAATGGCTCGGGGTTAACCCTAAAAACGCTAGCGTGACTAAGTAAAGAAACGGACCATTTGTTGGGCCAGAGAATCGTCCCATTCCGGCAAAAAGTGACCGGATTCTGGAACACCCATCGGTACACCGCACCCTGGGATGCTGTGTGCCAGGATACCCATCTCGCTGGATCCGAAAACGGTATCCTGTGTGCCAAACATCAGCATCGTACGTCCAGTCCATTGTGTTTCCCAAAAGGTCCGCGCTGCACGGCAAACATCCCGGCTGGCTGCGCCCTGCAAATTGACAAACATCAGGGGTGCGGCGCGGATACCTGCCCGAAATCCCCGATCAGGAAAAGGGGCAACGTAAGCCTCGCACTCCTGCATGCTCAGATTGGGACATTCGCGAGCCATGTACCGGGCGATGTTGAACGCGGGGTTCTTCGCGCACCAAACCAGCCATGCCTCGAAACCGGATGCCAAGGGCGTGTCATCGTCCGTCGGCAACATAGTGTTCATGGCCAACAAGCCTTGGAACCGCTGAGGCGCTGCCATAGGAAGCGTCAAACCCAACAGACCGCCCCAACCGTGTACCACCAAAACAACCCGCTGCAGGTCGAGGCGCTCAATCAGTTCGAGCATGACCTGCCGATGGAATGTAAAACTATGTGCCGCTTCCTTTTTGGGCTTGTCACTGCGACCAAATCCAATCAGGTCTGGCGCCACTACGCGGTGCCCCGCCTGCAACAGCACCGGAATCATTTTGCGGTAAAGGTAACTCCAGGACGGACTTCCGTGCAGGCACAGGTAAGTCAACGGCGCGTCGGCAGGGCCCTCGTCCAAGTAGTGCAAACGCAGACCCTTGAGTGCCGTCAGGTGACTCAGGTAGTGCGGTTGCCATGGGTAACCCGGCAGACCCTGGAACCGGGCATCGGGTGTTCGCAATGCGTCTTCGCGCAAAGGGTGTTGGCTTTGTTTTTGCAGGCTCTGACCGGCGCGTTTCTCCTGAAAGAATGCTTGCAGTACAACAGCACACTCTTGCGCGAGAAGGCCACCCTCAATAGTGGTGTGATGGTTCAGGGTGTTGTTGGCAAACAGGTTCACAACCGAGCCTGCAGCACCGGCCTTGGGGTCAGCGGCACCAAACACCACCCGCTTGAGCCTGGAATGCAGCATGGCACCACTGCACATCGCGCACGGCTCAAGGGTTACATACAACACGCAGCCGTCAAGCCGGTAGTTGCCCAGCAGCCGGGCAGCCTCCCGCAGTGCCACAATTTCGGCGTGTGCCGTAGGGTCGTGTTCACCAATCGGTGCATTGCGCCCGGTTGCCAACACTTTGCCGTCTTTGATTACTACCGCCCCGACCGGAACTTCACCGGCCAAAGCCGCCATCCGGGCCTGGTTCAGAGCCAGTTGCATGAATCCTTGGTCGGATTCCATTGCTACATTATTCATAGCTGGCTACACAGCAATTGCGAGGGCCGGAGTCAAAATACACCTACAAGCTATTTGTCATCGGGCATCGGACGCGCCTGTTGCATAACGTTTTCGACCGTTTGCCCAATTTGCTGCGGCAATTGCTGCATAGGGACAGCGGACGATGCGCCGGCCATCGGCACGGCGATTGCGGCCGGTGGCGATGACAACACGGCCATTTGTTTCTTGGCCAATAGCGCAACAACGGCCAGCGTGATCAACAATCCCAGCACCCCAAAAACAGCCCGCATCAGATTTCTCCTGGTTTAGCCGGACAGGGCCTCGAACGCCTACCCCGCAGTCAAGGTCCCAATTCTGCCTTGTATTGCCTGCGTTGACGTCGGGAATGCGGGGACATTCTCACCCGGCACATTGCATCTTGGCGTTCATTCATCGGCTGCCACGATAGAGACTAAACCTGCCGCCAGCAGCGGCGACAACATCGCGTGAATAAAGCCCAGCCATACGGGGCGTCCGTCCGCCCACAAAGCAGACACCCCAAAAGCCAGTTGGCAAACCATGAGACCCACAGTGAACAGGACAGGTCTGCGCAATCGGGCGATGATTCGCCTATCCCACACGATGGAGCCGACCAGCATCAGTGTCAGCATGGCAGAGCCTGAATGCACGAAAGACACCCAATGTGTGCCATGCGCCGCAAAGGCGCTGGCGGCAGCCCCCAGCCCCACGTGAACAACCAGCAAGGCCAACGTGCCCCGCACCATCGGCTGCATGGGCTTGGTGACAGGTCGCGCAGACACCAATGCCACACGCAACCACCAACATGCCATCAGCAAGACTGTGCCAGCCATCACGTTAGCCACGGTAACGCTGTGGTAACGATAACCTGGCGTCAACGGCCCGATCACCGCCAGCAACACGGTGCAGGCCACCATCCAAGCCACCGGTTTGACCGCCTGCGGCAGACTGCTGCGCTGCATCACAGACAGAACAGCGGCTGCCAGCGCCAACAAACCGAGGCCAGTTGCAGCCAAGCGGTGGACCAGTCGCGTTGCATCTTCAATGGCAGACGGCAGCAGGGACACGGTTGCACCATCAACGGCAAAGCGTGTTGTGAGACGCAGCAGAATGCTGGCCCCGAGGATGGTAAACGCCAGCACTGCTCCGATTGAGCCGATGGCATGCAAGCCCGTGGTCTTTGGCCCCGTAAAAGAAACTGTTGGGTTGGAAGGGTTCATGAATCAGCTTCCCCGCGTTGGGCGCAAAGCGCGCAGCACAATCACAATAAACATGACACCGCCCACAATGGCAATCAAACCTCCCAGCCCCATCAGGCCCATGCCCAGGGTCTCCTGGGTGGAACGTAACACCTGGTCGGAACCGGCCACCTTGCGCTGAACACCATATCCTCCGGACCAAACCAGCCCCACAATGTGCATCAGTTGTCCTACGCCGTAAATCGTGGGCTGCCATGCCGCAGCCATGGACGAGGGCGTGGCGTAACCAAAACGGGGCAACAAAAGATACACAACCCCCATCATGGCCAAGGTCACACCCACGATGCAACCGTGGTAGTGGGCCGGGATGCGAACATTGCTGCCGCTGATCAGAAATCCAATCACACCGCCCGCGCTAAACAACACCAGCGAGGCGATCAGGCTCGCCCGCATGGGCTTCTTGTCTGCCCCCAACGCGCGGATGGGCCACAAGGACCACACAACGGCCAACGCAATCGGAGGAATAACCAGACCCCCACCAAAGCGCATCAGCAAGGTTTGCAGGTTATGGTGCTCAACCGACGTAACGTCGTACGCCAGATAGGTGATGGGTGTCAAAAATACGCTGAGCAGGACAATCACCAGCAGCAACAAGACAACCCGGGGTGACAGCGGCAAGCGCGCACCGACCGCCGAGGCCAGCCAGATCCAGTTGACCAGCATTAGCAGTGTGTAGGCAAACTGCAGCACATGGCCACCGCCCCAAAAAACCAGTTCGTAATAAATGCGCGGGTCCAGCTCACGGGGAACTC
>CAZMXB010000173.1:0-11072 GCA_964569855.1 uncultured Rhodoferax sp. | reverse complement strand
AAAGCTGTCTTGATTTTCGGATTTAGCAGCACAGTTGCCGCCTGGAGCATTGGCTGAACGCACTGCCCCTGGCCGTTCAAACCGACCGCGACCTCCGCCAAACGAGCAACCCGCCAATCAATGCCATGCCGCAGAACCACAGGAATGACCAGTTGGCTATGGAGCCGCCCAGAAAAGTCCAGTCCACCTTGGTGCAATCGCCGCTGCCCTTGAAAATCATGGGGATGACGCGCTGCAACGGGAAGGTTTCGATCATTCCGTAAAGGTCGCGTCCGCAGGACACAACCTCGGGCGGGTACCACTGCAGCCAGGTCTGGCGGGCTGCAACATAAGCACCTGCGATGGCGAACACCACCAACAGCGTGCTACCCAGAATGTGCAAGCCTTTTCGCTTGCTGGCCGCCGTCAACGCTGCGCATATTGCTACCAGAACGAGAGCATAACGTTGCACGATACACATCGGGCAAGGGTCTAATCCAACCACCTGCTGCAGGTAAACACCAAAGGCCAGCAGACCCACACAAGCACCACACACCAGCGCCAAGACGCGCCGTGGCGCGGTATCCAGTTCGGTCAATACGTAATTCAAAATCCGGTTTCCTGTAATAAATTGTCACCATGGCTTGGCACTTTACGTCGTTTAGTGCCCATTTTGACCGCGAAGTTCCCGCCTCAATCCTGTGGTTTTCACGTTCTGGCTTGGCAAAACGAATAAGATTCAGCCCATGGGTTCAGTATGAACCCCCTTTTTATTCCAACCGAGGTTTTCCATGGCACGCACCGTCAACTGTATCAAGCTGGGCAAAGAAGCCGAAGGCATGGATTTCCCGCCCTACCCTGGCGAACTGGGCAAACGCATCTGGGAGAGTGTCAGCAAGGAGGCGTGGGCCGCCTGGCTCAAGCACCAGACCATGCTGGTCAACGAGAATCGCCTCAATTTGGCGGATGCCCGTGCCCGGCAATACCTCGCGCGACAAATGGAAAACCACTTTTTTGGCTCTGGCGCGGACGCAGCCCAGGGCTACGTGCCTCCGACCGCCTGATCGCGTCCGCACATCGTTAGTCGGTGCCAACGCCTGCATTGGATCTTTCGGCCCTTGGCCTGCCAGAGGCTTGGGCCGACCGGAACGCTTGGACAGTACTCGACACGGACTTTCAGGACGGCCAACGTTTTTTAGCCCTGTGGCGCGCCTGGCGGCACGACGCACGGCGCCCTCGCCTGCTGCACTACGTAGGGATTGCCAACGTGGCGCCTCAGATGGAGGCACGCAACACCCTGCGAAGTGGCGCTGTGCGGCCCAGCGGTGCCCAGACCCTGGCCGACCAGTTGCGGGATCGGGGGGCTGGCTTTCACCGCATTCTCCTGAGTCAGGCGCAGGTCTCGCTGACCCTGTGCATCGGCGACACAAAGACCATGCTCGCCGAGCACCTGTTTCAGACAGACACCTTGATATGCACGGCTCCTGCAGACAAATGGGCGCTTCAGTTGCTGGCACGCCGCTGCAAACGGGGAACCCGGTTCTGGATGGATACCTCGGCACAACACGGAACGACTGTCCCACCCAAAGCGGGGCTGCCAGCCGTGCTGCAAACATCTGGGTTTGAGCTGGATAACGCGGTTCAGCCTGCGAACGCTCTTTGCGGTGCGTTCAACCCGCGCTGGAAACTTCCGACCAGCCGCAGCCCGTCACACCACGTCGCCCGCAGCCCGAGCCGATGTGCAGTGGTTGGGGCCGGCATTGCAGGCGCCAGTGTGGCACATGCTCTGGCCACCCGCGGCTGGCAGGTCATGGTCTATGACCAGGAGCTATGCCCGGCAGGCGGCGCCTCCGGCCTGCCTGCCGGGTTGGCCGTGCCGCACGTGTCGGCTGATGACAACCCGCGCTCACGTCTGTCACGCAGCGGAACACGCCTGCTGATGCAGCACGCGGATCGCCTACTGGTGCGCGGCCAGGACTGGGAGCCCAGCGGGGTTCTGGAAAAACGCCCTGACGGTAGTGCACTGTGGCACCCGCAGGCGTGCTGGATCAAACCGAGCGCACTGGTACAGGCCTGGCTCAAGCACCCGGGTGTCACTTTCATCGGGAACACACAGATTGCCGTCCTTCAGCGGTTGGACGAACGCTGGACGCTGCAGGACTCGCAGGGGCAGAACGTGGGCAGCTATGCGATGGTGGTAGTAGCCAATGCCATGGGTTGTGCGACGCTGCTCAAAGGATCGGCGCCCGGTATTCAACTGAAATCAGACCTGGAAGACAAAATCGACGCCTTACAAGCCGTCCACGGCACACTGAGCCACGGCACCTATGCTGAGGCGTTGGAGGGATTGCCGCCAACGCCAGTCAATGGTAATGGGTGCTTCATTCCGCATGTGCCCTGTAGCGCTGGCGAACAATGGTTTGCCGGCTCTACGTTCGAGCCCAACGCGCTGGCAGCCGGCGAAGTTCGCGTACAAAACACGGCAAACATGGAGCGGCTCAGCCAGTTGTTGCCGCAAGAGGGGTTTGACTTGGGGGAGACACTAAACCGTGGACCGGTTTCGCAATGGTCCGCTACCCGCTGCGTGACCCATGACCGGTTACCGCTGGTGGGGCCGGTCGACACCACATCGGGTGCGGGGCTGTGGCTCTGCGTCGGCATGGGTGCACGCGGCCTGAGTTTTTCGGCATTGTGCGCCGAGTTACTGGTGGCCCGCTTGGGGGCAGAGCCGTTGCCAATGGAAATAAGCCTCTGTGGCAGCCTGGATGTGAACCGGGTACGCCGCAAACGCCAAACCCAAGCGCCGCCCGAAGACCGTGCTCAGACCTTTTGCAATAACCCCAAAACCTGAGGCGGGTTAAAAGGAATCTCCAGAAGGCCCACACAACCCATTTGTTCTGCTTTTTCCATCACCGGCCAACTCGGTTTGTCGGTGGTCACGATCAGGGCCTGCGGTGGCGACAACATGGACTGGAAGGTTTGAACAAGAGACCAGGGGTCTGCATCCGTCAGCTCCAGGCTAATGACAGCTACGTCGTAATGACGCTGCGAAACACAGGAACTGGCCTGCTCGGCCGTCTTGGCCTCCTCGACGTCAGTCAAGCCGGCCAGTGACAGCCGTGCACGCAAATACATCCGCTCTTCCGCCGTCATGCCGACCAGCAACGTGGCGCGCACACCCGGAGGCGCGGTGTTGAAATCGGTGTCTTGAAAACCAGTGTCACTGTCCGTTTGGGATTGCGCGGCAAACAGGCCGTCGAGTTCCTGTACCAAAGCGCTCCAGTCAACCGGGCGCTGAAACGACCGCCAGGCTTGGCTGTGAGTGCGATCTCCGACGCCGATGATTTTGAGGTTCGGATTGAATGTGGGCGATGCCATTTCGATCTCCGCCTCGTGACAGTCCGTGTCAATCAACGCGATATTGGGTGGCGAGGGCGAATCGTATGACCATAGGGAATAGGACGGTGTCTGCCGCATGGACAGCCTAAAAAGGGTGTTGAGCGAATGCCGCTCTACCGCACTGAACCCGACAACTTTGACCCAAATGGTGGATGCCATGCTAGCGTTCTTTGGAATAAGGGCGTCCCAGCGCCTGAGGTGCCACAGCCTTGCCGATAAAACCCGCCAACAGCACCACGGTCAGCACGTATGGCAGGGCCTGTATGGCCTGAACGGGCACTTCGCCCAATAAAGGCAAATGTACACCCTGTAAACGGATGGCGGCTGCATCGAGCAATCCAAACAACAGGCAGGCCCACATGGCGCCGACCGGATACCAGCGGCCGAAGATCAGCGCAGCCAATGCCATGAAACCCCGCCCCGCCGTCATGTTGGGAGAAAAATTCGCGCTTTGCGCCAGAACCAGATAACTACCTGCCAGTCCACACAGAATGCCGTTCAGCGTCAGCGCAACATACCGCAGTCGGGTCACCGAAACACCCGCCGCGTCCACCATTTGGGGGTTTTCGCCAACCGCGCGCAATCGCAGGCCAAATCGGGTCTTGAACAACAACCACCAACACATTGGCACCAAAATTAGCGCCAGGTAGACCAGTGCGTTGTGACCCAATACGCCTTCGCCGACCAACGCACCGATCCATGGAATTCCCGCCAGGGCCGCGCCGGCTTGCGGAAACAGCGGTTGTATTCGCACAGCTGACGTGACCGGCGGGGTCTGCCCTCCTTGAGCAAACCAGGCAATACCCAACACCACGGTCAAACCCGCAGCAATGATGTTGATGGCAACGCCCGACACAACTTGGTCACCCCGGTGGCTGACGCAAGCCAGTCCGTGCATCCAAGACAGCGAAATAGCAACCCCCATGGCGGCCAGCATCGCCAGCGAGGTCGAACCCCAAACAGCACCGGCCGCCCCCGCGGCGAAGGCAGCAAACAACATCTTGCCTTCCAGCCCAATGTCGACAACACCCGAGCGCTCGGAAAACAAGCCGGCCATGGCACAGAAGATCAGCGGTGTGGCCAGGCGCAAGGTGGACGCCAGCATGGTCCCGATCAAAGCTTCATCCATGGCGCACCCCGTTAGGTGGCGCGGACTTGCGGGTGCCCAGCAAACGCAACACACGGCCCAAGACCCACGCCACACCCGGCGCAATGACATACACCATGGCGCCGGAGAACAGCACGATGAAACCCTGCAACATGACCACCATGTCACGGCTGAATCCACGGACCTCAAAAGCGACCTCAGCCCCACCTTGGAACAAAGCCCCAAACAGAATGCTCGCCAGGACAATACCGACCGGGTGGTTGCGCCCCATCAAGGCTACGGCAATCCCGGTAAATCCCGCACCACTGACAAATTCCAGTAGTAACTTGCCGTGTACACCGGCGATCTCGTTCATGCCAACCAGCCCCGCCAAAGCGCCCGACACCGCCATGGCAATCATGATCTGGCGGCGCGGCTGAATTCCCGCATATTCCGCCGCGCCAGGACTGGACCCCACCGCACGCAAGTGGTAACCGGCCCGTGTGCGCCACAAGAAAAGGTAGACGCCCCAGGCAGCCAGCGCCGCAATCAGCACACTCAAATTCAGAGGCGAGGCAGGCCACTCGATACCGAACCAGGCAAAAAACGCATGCATGCCAGGCAGCTTGGCTGAATCCGAAAAGGCGATACTCTCTACCGACATGCCCCCCGGTGGCCGCAGATGGTTGACCAGAAGGTAGACCAGCAGCGTGCTGGCAAGAAAATTGAACATGATGGTAGTGATCACCACGTGGCTACCCCGGTAGGCTTGCAAATAGGCCGGCACAGCGGCCCAGGCCATACCAAACAGTGCCCCAGCCACCAGCATCAACGGCAGCATGATCCAGGCCGGTAAAAACGCTGAAAACCACAGCGCAACCAAACCCGTGCCAAGCCCCCCCAACACGGCCTGCCCCTCGCCACCGATATTGAACAACCCGCCATGGAACGCCACAGCAACGGCCAGCCCGGTAAAAACAAAAGTGGTAGCGTAATACAGCGTGTAGCTGATGCCGCGTGCGGTACCGAAAGCTCCGTGCACCAATACAGCAATTACCTCGGCCGGGTTTTGCCCAACCAGTGCAACCACACCCGCTGCCACGAGCAGGGCGATCAGCAGGCACACGATGGGTAACAACACAAGGTCGGCCCAACGCGGCATGGTTTGCTCCGCGTTCATGCGTGCGCCTCCCCGACCATCAGCAGGCCCAGACGGGCCTCGGTGCAGTCTTCAATATCCAGTTCGCCGGTAACACGCCCCTGGTTCATCACAATCACCCGGTTGGAGAGCGCCAGGATTTCGTCCAGTTCGCTCGACACCACCAACACCGCACAACCGGCGGCCCGCATGGCCCGAAGCTGCGAATAAATAAACTCAATGGCGCCAATGTCCACCCCGCGCGTCGGTTGTCCCACCAATAGCACCTTGGGCGATTGCCCCAGTTCGCGGGCCAGCACCAGTTTTTGCTGATTTCCACCTGAAAAACTGCGGCTGCGCAGGTCCGGATTACGCGGTCGGACATCAAAACGTTCCATCATCTCAGCCGTTGCCGCCTGCATGGCCCCGTGGTTCATCCAGCCGCCGGACGCATATTCCGGCAATCCATCGTAGCCCAGCACGGCAGATTCCCAGGCAACAAAGTCCATCACCATGGCTCTGGCATGGCGGTCCTCCGGCACATGTGCCAGCCCCAGGCTGCGGGCCACATGGGGACCCAGCCAGGCAGCTGCATCAAACTTATTGCCACCCAAATTCATTTCACCCTGAGACGGTGGCAACATGCCCGACAACACATCCAGCAACTCGCTTTGCCCGTTGCCCGACACGCCGGCGATGCCAACAATTTCACCGCTGCGCAAACTCAAGCTCACATTGTCCAGGCGCACCACACCCATCGCATCGCGCACCGTAACCCCCCGGGCCTGCAGTAACACCTGGTCAGTTGCCTTTGTGCTTTCCTCCAAACGGCCCATTTGCACTTTTCGGCCCACCATGGCTTCGGCCAGGCCCTCGATGGAGGCTTGCGCAATAGGCATTTCATGCACCACACAGCCAGCACGCATCACCGTGACCTGGTCACACAGCCGCATGACTTCCTTGAGTTTGTGGGTGATCAGCAAAATGGTGGTGCCTTGCTGGCGCAGCAGGCGCAGCACATCAAACAGCTGCTCGGTCTCTTGTGGCGTCAGCACCGCCGTGGGCTCGTCGAGAATCAGAATTTTTGCACCGCGGTACAGGGCTTTCAGGATTTCAAGCCGCTGCCTGTCACCGACTGGCAGGTCTGCCACCAGCATGTCGAGTGCGACATGCAGTCCGGTGGACTGCATCAATGTGTTCAATTTGGTGCGAACCTGCGCGTCGGCACGCTGCAACAGCCAATGGGGTTCAGCACCCAGCATCACGTTTTCCAGCGCGGTCAGCGTATCCACGAGCATGAAATGCTGATGGACCATCCCAATGCCCAGTGCGATAGCGTCATCTGCATTGCGAATGTTGGCGGCACGGCCAAAAACCTCGATATTGCCCGCTTCCGCCGCATAGAAACCATAGAGAACCGACATCAGCGTACTCTTGCCGGCGCCATTTTCTCCAACGATGCCATGCACGGTACCGGCGGGCACCGCGAGATTCACATTGGAATTGGCCGCGACTGCGCCAAAACGCTTGCAAATACCGGTCATGCGGACCGCGATGGCCGCATTCACGGCAGTGCCCAGCATCAGTATTTGCAGGCGTTGTCGGCCATATAGTCCGCGGCCTTGACCTTGCCGCTGATGATGTCGGCCTTGATGGCGTCGACCTTTTTCTTCATGTCAGCACTTACCAATTTGGCGTTGTGTTCATCGAGGGCGTAGTCCACACCCCCCTCTTTCAGACCCAACACCGACAACCCGGGCTTGTGTCCCTTGGCCACGTTGTAAACCGCGATATCGACTTTCTTGATCATCGAGGTCAGCATGGTGCCCGGCTGCAGATGGTTCTGGTTGCTGTCCACACCAATCGCCAGCTTGCCGCTATCTTTGGCCGCTTGGTAAACACCCATGCCAGTGCCCCCAGCTGCTGCAAACACCACGTCGGCGCCTTTGGCAAACTGCGCCTTGGCCAGTTCACCGCCGCGTGCCGGATCACTCCAGGCGGCACCCGTGGTACCGGTCATATTGGCAAAGACCTCGGCCTTGGGGTTGACGAACTTGACGCCCTGCTCGTAACCACACTGGAACTTGCGGATGAGCGGGATGTCCATGCCACCCACAAAGCCGACCTTGCCGCTCTTGCTGGCCATTGCGGCCATGGCGCCGACCAGAAAGCTGCCTTCGTGCTCCTTGAACACCACCGATTGCACGTTGGGCAGGTTCACCACCATGTCGATGATGGCGAACTGCAGCTTGGGAAACTCCTTGGCAATTTTTTCAATGCTGGAAGCCTGTCCAAAACCAATGCCAATGATGGGGCTGGCACCGCGTTCGGCCATGCGGCGAATGGCCTGCTCACGCTGCGACTCATTGGCGATTTCGAAGTCGAGGTAGGGTTTCCCGGTTTCTTTCTTCCACTGTTCCATGCCGCGGTAGGCCGCTTCATTGAACGACTTGTCAAACTTGCCTCCCATGTCAAATACGACAGCCGGCTCGGCAGCGACCTGAAAACTTGCAGCCAGGGCAACGCCCAATAAACCAAGGCGCGCCACACTTTTTAAACTCATATCGACCCTTTGTTGACTAAATGATCAGGAAAATAGCGCAAGGATATAACCCCGCCCTGCCCCTTGCAATCAGGGTCACTCCCTAGCGCAAAAATTGGGCCAGTTGTATTTTCCACTACACAATGGACCCCCCGAAATACCAAGACGGAATACTTCATGATACTGGTAGCTGGCTCTTCCAACCTGGATTTTGTGGTCCGGGCTCACCACATACCCGCGCCCGGCGAGACTGTATTGGGTCGGGACTTCAAAACCTTTCCCGGTGGAAAAGGTGCCAACCAGGCCGTCGCCTGCGCGCGCGCCGGTGGTGTGGCCACGCGGTTTTTGACCGCTATGGGCGACGATAGCTTTGCCAGCCCCATTGAATCGTCCCTGCGGGAAGCGTCGGTAGACATCCACATGGTGCGCAGCACAGACCAACCCACGGGAACCGCTTTTATCTGTGTGTCAGACGATGCAGAGAACGCCATCACCGTGGCGCCGGGCGCCAACCTGACATTGAAGGCCGGGCACCTACCCAGCTTGCAGGGGATCAGCCACTTGCTGATGCAGTTGGAGATCCCGTTGGAAACGGTATCCGCCTATGCCCGCGCGGCCCGCCAGCAGGGCGTGTGTGTCGTCCTCAACGCGGCTCCGGTACAGGAGTTGCCTGCCGAGCTACTAGAAACGGTAGACGTACTGGTTGTCAACGAAGGGGAGCTGGCAGCACTGTCCGGTCACAGCGGCAGCATTGCCGGGTGCCTGGAACGGGTTGCCGTGCCAACAGTCGTGGTGACCTTGGGGCACCGCGGTTCGTGTGCGCGGATCAATGGCAGCTTTCTGGTCCAGCCCGCCTGTGAAATCACGCCCATTGACACCACTGCTGCCGGCGACACCTTTTGCGGTGGCTTGGTCGCGGCTTTGAGCCAAGGCCTGAGCATGCGCCAGGCCCTGCAATTAGCCGGTGCCGCCGGTGCCTTGGCCTGCACGCGGCTGGGGGCACAATCGAGCATTCCAAAAATGGCAGAGGTGGCCGATTTCCTGGCCCGACAAAGCGCAGCCAGCGCCGACGCGCTGGACACCCTCGGCGCCTATTGCGGCCTGCCGCAGGGTACCTATTCCTGATTGACATCTGATGAACACCAAAGCCCCTCGCAAAGTTATCTACGACACCGATCCCGGCGTTGACGACGCCATCGCACTGTATTTCGCTTTGGCCCATCCCGGCATCGATGTTGTTGGCATTACCACGACTTTCGGCAATGTCTCCGTCGAGCAGGCAGCCGTTAACGCGCTCTATCTCACAGCTATTACCAACCGGCACATCCCCGTCAGCCGGGGCGTCAGGACGCCCTGGGTCAAACCCGGCGAAGCCCCGCCGGACTTTATCCACGGCGCTGATGGCCTTGGCAACTTGCCCAGCCGTAGCGCCACCACCAACGCACTGGACCCACGTTCGGCTGCCCAGTTCATCGTCGACATGGCCCGCCAGCACCCGGGTGACATAACGTTGGTGGCCGTTGGCCCGCTGGGCAATCTGAGCCTGGCATTAAAACTGGCGCCTGAGCTGCCGTCCTTGTTGCGCGAAGTCATCATCATGGGTGGCACGGTGGATGAACCGGGCAATGTGTCCCCGGTGGCTGAAGCCAATATCTGGAACGACCCGCACGCGGCCGATGCGGTATTCACCGCCCCCTGGAAGTTGACTATGGTGGGGCTGGACGTGACCCACCGGGTGGTCACCGAACTTGCCCTGTTCAAGAAGATCGCCGACCACCACCGGCATCTTGCCACCGACACGCTGCACCATGCAGTCGCGTTCTATTCCACGTTCTACAGCGGCCTGCACAAGCACCTGGCGCTCAACCCAGGCTGCTTCGCCCACGACCTTCTGGCTTTTATCTATCTGGTCAATCCGGGCTTGTTCAAGTTGGAACGTGGCTGCATTCGGGTAGCCACCGACGGTTTGGCCCAAGGCCAAACCATGTTGAACCGCCGCGCGTACATCGACTACCCACAGGCCGGCTGGGGCAGACACCTGCCCATGACTGACGTGTGTATGCAAGTGGATTCCGCAGGCTGCCTGGCCTTGTTTGAAGACACCCTGCTGTCCAGTTGGCTGACGGATTGAAAGGCTGACCATGCATTTGCCTGTTGTTGATTTTCGCAGCCCAACCGCTGCCCAGGATTTTTGCCGCAGCCTGCACGAAACCGGCTTTGGCGTCCTGCGCAACCATCCGCTGGACCAGGGCCTGGTGGAAGGTATTTACGCCGAATGGCTGGCCTTTTTCCAGACCGATGCCAAGCACCGGTACCTGACGGACCCGGCCACACACGACGGATATTTCCCGCCGTCGGTGTCCGAGATAGCCAAGAACAACACCCGACGCGACCTCAAGGAGTTTTTCCACATCTATCCCTGGGGTCGTTATCCCGCAGAGGTATCCGACGCCGCGCGGCGTTACTACGCGCTGGGCAGCCAGTTGGCCGCCACCCTGCTGAACTGGGTCGAGGAGAACTCTCCGGCCAACATCAAAGCCCGGTATTCGGTGCCCCTGCCCAGCATGCTGGACGGCAGCGACCATACGCTGTTGCGCGTGCTGCACTACCCGCCGTTACGCGGTGACGAAGAGCCGGGTGCCGTGCGCGCCGCAGCCCATGGCGACATCAACCTGCTGACCATCCTGCCCGCCGCCACCGAGCCCGGTCTGCAGGTGCTGGGCAAAGACGACGCCTGGCACGACGTACCCTGCGACTTTGGCCTGTTGATCGTCAACATTGGCGACATGCTGGCCGAGGCATCGGGCCACTATTACCCGTCAACCGTGCACCGGGTGCTGAACCCGGCGGGCGAGGGGCGCTTCAAGCCGAGGATTTCGCTGCCGCTGTTCCTGCATCCACGCCGTGAGGTGGTGCTGTCGGCGCGG
>CAZMXB010000172.1:0-11120 GCA_964569855.1 uncultured Rhodoferax sp. | reverse complement strand
TCGAGCGCATCGAGCTGGTCGTGCGCCTGGTGCGCAGCAAGGGCGTGGGCGTGTATTTCGTCACGCAAAACCCGCTGGACATTCCCGACACGGTGCTGGCACAACTGGGCAACCGCGTGCAGCACGCCCTGCGCGCCTTCACGCCACGCGACCAGAAGGCCGTCAAGTCCGCCGCCGATACCATGCGCCCCAACGCGGGGCTGGACATTGGCATCGCCATTACCGAATTGGCGGTGGGTGAGGCCCTGGTGAGTTTTCTGGACGACAAAGGCCGCCCCAGCGTTACCGAACGCGTCTACGTCTTGCCGCCCTGCAGCCAGATTGGGCCGATTACATCCGAGCAACGCAAGACGTTGCTGGCCGAATCCCTGGTGGCTGGGGTCTACGAAAGAGAGGTGGACCGGGACTCGGCGTTCGAGGCGATCAAAGGTCGGACCCAGGCCCGCCAACCTGCGGGTACTGTCGCACCTGCCCCCAACGGCGTGCCTTCCCCCGCTCCTGCACCTTCTGCAGCCACGCCCGCCCCCGCGGCGCCCGCCGTGCCCGAAAAGGGCATCTTCGACAGCATTGGCGACATGCTGGGCGGTGGCACCCGCCGTACGCGCACCAGCGTGGGTGAACAACTGGCCCGCAGCGCCGCCAGTTCGATTGGGCGCGAGGTGGGACGGCAGATTATTCGCGGCGTGCTGGGTGGGATATTTGGCGGATCCAAGCGATAAATTGGTCGGCTTTGCCTGGAAATGTCGGCGAGGACCCACAGACGAAGTCCGCAGGCACCCGAACCGCCCCAAAGGATCAGGGGTCCACTAGCTGAACTGACGCAGTGGACGTGCCGCCCTTGCCATCGCTGATGGTGTAGGTGAATGAGTCAATCAGGAACGGGAACTTCGGTGTGAAGACGATGTAAGGCCCAACAATCTTGACAGTGCCACTGCCGCTCACAGGCTGCGTCACCGAAACAATGGTCAGCGGGTCGCCGTCGGCATCGGAGTCGTTGGCCAGCACCGGCAACGTGGTGTAGAAGGTCGAACCCACCGCGTAGGAGTCGTTTTGCGCAACCGGCGCGCGGTTGGCTTGGGTCACCTGGATTTGTACTGTGGCCGTGGTTGTGGCTCCCTGGCCGTCCCTGACCACATAGGTGAAGCTGTCCTGGCCCGAGAAGTTCGCCGGGGCTACATAGACCACTTGCCCACCCTCCAGCCGGACCTGGCCCTTACCTGCCGCACCAACCGATGCCACCGCCAAGACATCGCCAGTGTCCGGGTCGCTGTCATTGGCCAACACCGCCAGGACCGTGGTGCTGCCGCTGGCGACGGTGAAGTTATCGTTCTGAGCCACGGGCGCACGGTTGACCCAGGTACGGCTGACGCTTTCGGTCTGGGTCTCTTCCTTGCTGCGGTACACATCGACAGTGCGCTTGTGAACCGTTGGTGTGCGCAAAGCACGGCGCAACCAGGCCGGCTCCTGCTCGATGACTTCGCGCTGGTAGGTCACAGGCGCGGGCGCGGGCGTTACCGCGGCGACACCCGGAATTGTCTTGGCCGGAATCTGAATGACCTCCTCTTTTTCCAGCAGGTTGACAAACTCCAGCTCAACCCGGCGGTTCTTGCTGCGTGTACCCGGCTTGTTCTCAAATTTGGGATCGGCACTGCCTTTGCCTTCCAGAATCGCAGCGTCGGCGCTGATGGCCCCGGCGGCAACCAGGTAATCGCGCACAGCAGTGGCCCGCCTCATCGACAAGCGAAGGTTAAAACTGTCCGAGCCCAGGTCACAGGTGTGGCCCACGATGCGCACGTTTCCATCGCGGCGGCTGGCCTTCAGCATCGTGGCTATTTTGTCCAGTTCTTCGCGCGCCACGGGCGTCAATTTCGCGCTGGAAATTTCGAAGAATGCGTCGCTGGTCATGGTCGCTTTGGTCAGGACCATTCGGCGTTCCGTCGAAGCGGGAATTACGGTGGGCGCAACGGCCACGGTCGCTGCGGCGGCGGGCGAAGGTGGCTGAACCGCCACCATGCGGAACATACGCTCTGGCTGGGAATTCTTGGCACCAAAACTGTAGCGATAACTCAGCATCGCCCTTGTATTCTCGCGTCCGACCTCGGCATCCCCGGATTTGTTCAGCAAATCGAGCTGCAGGCCAATGCTGTGCGGAGTGCCGACAAAGTACTTTTCTGCCAACAGCGAGACACTGCTTTGTTGCGCGTTGCCGCTACCCCACTCGTGGTCAAGACCGGCCGTGATACGAACGTCGCTATCTTCAAAATAATGACCGGCACGCAAACCCACACCATAGTCGTAGGCGCGTTCAAACAAACGGGTGGTTACGACGCGCGTCAACGCGTCCTGGTAAGCCCGCCCGCCGTCGGTGCCTGTCAGTTGGGTCACCGAGCTGGCGCTGCTTTCCGACAACAACCGGCGGTCACTGATGCCGCGGCTCAGGTAGGCATTGCCAAACCAGTTGCCTTTCTCCATGCCGGCCCCCAGCGTGAATTTACGGTCGGAGGTATCGTTTTGGTCAAATGCCAGGAAATACTTGTTGACCGCCTCACCGGCCAATTGGTGGTAACTCAGTTTGGCCCCGCCAGCGGACCGCATGACCCAGCCCTCGGCGAGCCAGGCGCTGCCAGCCCCTTCGCTCAACACACCCGACAGTTCCCCCTGTAAGTAGCCCCCGTTTGCGTAGCCCAGGGCAACCTGGGCAGTGTCTCCGGTGTACAGCAACCGGCCCTCCGGCTGCGGCGTCGCCGCCGTCTGACCGATGGCGGGGAAAACCGTCAGTGGCGCCAGCAGCGACAGCAGCAGGCGAGAGGCAGTACGGCGAGGCAAGAGGTGTTTGGCCATGGAGGAACTCGTGAAAACAAGGTGGGAAAACGGCACCACGCGAAGGGCACAGGCCCGGATTCTAACTGCGCACAAAGTGCGGACCCCACGCCCTCTAAGCATGCACCCGGCAAAACCGCTGCAATATGCGTTAGAGTTTGGCAGGCCCCAGGCAGGTACTTGCTATCCCTCATCCCACTCCACCCTTGTTCACCACCATGACACCCATCTCGCCCGCAGCGCGCGCCAACGTTCACCTGATCGACCACCCGCTGGTCCAGCACAAGCTAACGCTCATGCGCAACAAGGAAGCCAGCACCAACAGCTTTCGTCGCCTGCTTAACGAACTGTCCAGCCTGATGGCCTATGAGGTCACACGCGACATGGCCACGCAGGATATCGAGATCGAAACCCCGTTGGAGAAAATGACCGCCAAGGTCATCGACGGCAAGAAGCTGGTGTTCGTCAGCATCCTGCGTGCGGGCAACGGCATTCTGGATGGTGTGCTGTCCGTCGTGCCTGGCGCGCGCGTGGGGCACATTGGCCTGTACCGCGACCCCAAGACGCTGCAGGCCGTGGAGTACTACTTCAAAATGCCCAAGAACATGGAAGAACGCGACATTGTGGTGGTCGACCCGATGCTGGCCACCGGCAATTCAGCCGCCGCTGCCGTCACGCGCCTGAAGGCATGCAAACCCAAATCCATCAAGTTTCTGTGCTTGCTGACCGCGCCCGAGGGCATTGAAACCATGTACAAGGCCCACCCGGATGTGCCCATCTACACCGCCGCCATCGACCGCGAGCTGAATGACCATGGCTACATCCTGCCCGGCCTGGGTGATGCGGGCGACCGGATTTTTGGCACGCAATAAAAGCTTTTAAGAAGAAATTGGCCCCTAGCCCTCGCAGAGTATGCGTTAGTAGCTAGCTTTTTGATAGCAAACACTAGGAACTCTCCATGCTGGACCTGCTGGTGCACAACGCCACCCTGCCCGACGGACGCACAAACATTTCCGTCGCGGTACTGGACGGCCGCATTGTCGAAGTCACCCAAGACCTGCAGGCCCCCGCGGCCGAGACACTGGATGCCGGTGGCCTGCTTCTGAGCCCGCCGTTCGTAGACGCGCACTTTCACCTGGACGGCACGCTGACCTATGGCATGCCGCGCATCAACCAAAGTGGCACGCTGCTCGAAGGCATTGCGCTGTGGGGCGAACTCAAACCCAGCCTCACCGTGGATGCCATTATCGAACGCGCCCTGACCTACTGCGACTGGGCCGTGGCGCAGGGGCTGCTGGCGATCCGCTCGCATGTGGACACCAGTGATCCGCGCCTGCTGGGCGTGCAAGCTCTGCTGGAAGTGAAGCAACGCGTGGCACCGTATATCGACCTGCAACTGGTGGCCTTTCCGCAGGACGGCGTGTTAAGGACGCCGGGCGGCCTGGACAGCCTGAAGCGTGCGCTGGATTTGGGTGTGGACGTGGTGGGCGGCATTCCCCACTTCGAGCGAACCATGGCGGATGGCGCGGCCAGCGTCAAGCTGCTGTGCGAGATTGCCGCCAAGCGCGGCAGACTAGTTGACATGCACTGTGATGAGTCCGACGACCCGCACTCGCGACACATCGAATCCCTGGCCAACGAGACGCAACGCCTGGGCCTGCACGGCCGCGTGACCGGATCACACCTGACCTCCATGCACAGCATGGACAATTACTATGTGTCCAAACTCATCGCGCTGATGGCGGAAGCCCAGGTGCACGTGGCCAGCAACCCCTGCGTCAACATCACGCTGCAAGGCCGCTTTGACACCTACCCCAAGCGCCGCGGCCTCACCCGCGTACCCGAGCTGATGGCCGCTGGCCTGACCGTGGCCTTTGGCCAGGATGACATGATGGACCCCTGGTATGCGCTGGGCAGCGCCGACATGCTGGAAGTGGCCAGCATGGGCCTGCACGTGGCCCAGATGACCAGCCAGGCCGCCATGCGCCAATGCTTCGACGCAATCACGACCAACCCGGCCAAAATCCTGGGGCTGCAAGGTTATGGCATCGAAAAGGGTTGTCACGCCGACTTCGTGCTGCTGCAGGCCCGCGATGCGGTGGAGGCCCTGCGACTGAAGGCTACGCGGCTCAAGGTATTCAAACGCGGCAAATTGCTGGCGGAGACCCCTGCGCGCACGGCTGCGCTGCACCTGCCCGGGCGACCGGCCCATACCTCCTTCTTGCAGGCCGAGTAGGCAACCGACCCACGACCCCATGGACATGCGTTTGCTTCTTGACCTGTTCACGACCGACTACGGGCTGGTCGCACTGGCCGTTACCGTCATTTCACTTGGCCTGGCCATCGGATTTCACGGTTTCATACGCAGGAAGATGCGCGAATCAGAATCCGATTCTTCGCCATAGTGTCCCCCATGCATGTTGAGGTCCCACTGCTGATCCTGGCCATCTGCGTTGCACTGATGTTGCGCCCCTGGCGCATGCTGGCTGGCGGGGATCTCGTGTCGCCGCTGATGGGAATTTTGGTGGTGTTGCCCTGGATCTGGGCCGTACCGCGCCTGCAGACCATGCCGCTCCCGCTGCAGCTTTCCGGGGCCTGCGCGGTGACGCTGATGCTGGGTTGGCCCATGGCCATATTGGTACTCACCACCGTTGCGGTGCTTTCCGGCCTCATTGTGAATGCTGAGCCCAATGTGCTGATGTCCCAGTTGTTTTGGCACGGTGCCTTGCCTGCGACCCTGGCCCTGGGCATGGGTGCGGCCTTTCGGCGGTGGGTGGGCAACAAGGTGTTTGTCTTCATTCTGGGGCGTGCATTTGCCGGGACCATCGCCTGCACATTTGCCTCGGTGGTATTGGCGCAGTGGGCCGGATATGAGCTTGCGAATATTGGCCCTGAAATATCCATGGTCGGTTACTGGCTCCTGGCTTGGGGAGATGGCTTCATGACGGGAATCCTGGCGGCGATCTTTGTTGCCTATAGACCCCAATGGCTCGCCACTTGGTCAGACGCGCTGTATTTGCAAAGACGCGAGTGACATTGCGGCACCGTGGACTACCGATAGCGCGCCTGTCGCCTTTGGCCTGCTCCTGCGCTGACTTATAAAAACCATTGGCGAGCTGGCAGCCACATTTCGCGTGGTGGAGTTGCCGTTTCGTCCCACGATGCTTGGCCCGCCATCTGCAAAGGCGCAAAGTTCGGCCATCCAAGCCCACACCAGATGATCATGCAACTCACTCCCACCATCGCCATCCACATGAGCGCCGCTCTGGGCGCATTAGCCCTTGGCCCCATAGCCCTCTGGGCACGCAAGGGCGCGAAGCAGCGCCCCATGATCCATCGGGCTTTTGGTTATGCCTGGGTCACTTTGATGCTGGTCACCGCGGTCTCTGCAATGTTCATACGCGATTTCAAACTGCCAAACATTGCAGGCTATACGCCCATTCATCTGTTGGTTCCATACACCCTGTTTGGCATATTTGGTGCGTTTGTTTACCTGGCCCGCAAAAACATTGCAGCCCACAAAAAGACCATGCAAAGACTGTACTTTGGCGCCTGCGTGACGGCCGGGGCATTCACTTTGCTGCCAGGCAGGTTTCTGGGCAACCTGGTTTGGGGCCAATGGCTTGGAGTCATGTGATCACTGGCGCAGGATGCGCCCTCGCTTGCCCCGGCAACTCGACCCGGTCATATGGTGGATGCCCAGTCTCCAGCATCTTGCGAAACACACGGTAAGCGTCATCACCGCTGTAAGAGGCAAACTTGGTGACCTCCTCTTTGACCCACGCTAGCACATTGATCTTTGCCTGCAGGTGGAAGCGGAAGAACAGACGGTATTTTTGAGGCCGACAAAAGCTTCAAATGGTGGGTGATCAAAGTAACACATTCACGTGCGACATTTGCTGCGGGGCGGCCCTTTGCAAGGCATACCCGTTGCACCGCAAACCACTCGCCAAGTTAGGGTCTTAGGCGCGAAACCTGCCAGGAAAGGCGACAAGTCGAGGGACTTGACGCGGCTCACAGGCTGTTCCGCGGTGCGATACTCATCCTGAAACACCTATCAGTTGGCTCCAGGGAGTAGTTCAGTGAAAAAAGTAGCAATCAACCCTTTCGCGGCGTTGTTGATCTTTGCTTTTGGGTTTCAGGCGATGCCAGCCTTAGCTGCCGTCCCGATGGTTTCCGCCGGTATTGTCTCATCGTGCGCAGTGCTGAGCAGCGGTTCCGTGCAGTGCTGGGGCGGCGCGAACGTAACAAACTCAACGACTGTCCCCGGCATCTACGATGCTGAAGTGGTATCAGTCGGCGTATCTCATAACTGCGTCGTGCTGCACAGTGGCGTTGTGCATTGTTGGGGTAGCAACAACGATGGGCAACTTGGCAATGGGACTTTAGCGAGAGCGACCGTCCCAGTCGCTGCACTCGGCATCACCAATGCCAAAGCAGTGGCGGCAGGTCGTTCGCATAGTTGTGCGGTGCTAACTGATGGTGGGGTCCAATGTTGGGGTAGCAATGCCTGGGGCCAGATTGGCAATGGTAGCAGCACACGTACTATATTGAGCCCTGTGCCGGTGGCAGGCATCAGCACTGCGGTTTCGGTCTCTGTCGCAGAAGACTATAGTTGTGCGGTGCTCAGCAATGGTAGCGTGGAATGTTGGGGCAGGGATGTCAAACCTGCTATCAGCACGCGACCCACTGTCGTTAATGGAATCACATCTGCTGTCGCCGTGGTCGCCGGGTCGTACCACGCCTGCGTGGTACTTGGCAATGGTTCCGTTCAGTGCTGGGGCTTGAACAATTTTGGCCAGCTTGGCAACGGCGGCGTTGCCAATAGCAGTATCCCGGTGGGGGTTAGTGGGATCAATTCTGCCGTGTCCTTGGCTTTGGGTCAAAACCATACATGCGCCTTGCTGCGCAGTGGTGCGATGCAATGCTGGGGCGCAGGCTACCAGGGGCAACTCGGCAATGCGAGCTTCGCCAATAGCGCCACCCCTGTGGATGTCTCTGGTGCCGGCTTGTGGTCATCCGTTGCGGCAGGCATGGGCCATACCTGTGCGGTACTTGTCGGCGGCACCGTGCAATGCTGGGGGGGCAACGGCGATGGACAACTCGGCAACGGCAGTATTGCAAAAAGCGCATTTCCAGTAGCGGTAGCGGGCGTCAACACGGCTGTAGCGGTAGCGGCAGGACAAACGCATAGTTGTGCGGTTTTGCGCAGTGGGGTCGTGCAATGCTGGGGCGATAACACAGCTGGCCAGCTCGGCGACGGCAGTTTGACCAGCAGCCCAAGGGCCGTTGCCGCAACAGGAATCAACAATGCCTCAGCCGTAGTGGCTGGAGGCAGTCACAGCTGTGCTTTGTTGAATAGCGGTGCAGTGACATGCTGGGGTGGCAATCTCTTGGGTCAGCTTGGCAGCCCAGGCGCAAATAGCAGCATTCCACGAACAGTCACTGGTGTTAGTAACGCAGTGGCAATTTCAGCGGGCAGCGGCCACACTTGCGTAGTACTCGGCAGCGGCGGTGTTCAATGCTGGGGATATGGCTCTAGTGGTCAACTTGGAAACGGGACCACTGGCATGAGCATTCTTCCCGTCACTGTGACCGGCATCAGTACGGCAGTCGCGGTCGCTGCGGCCGATGTTCATACCTGTGCACTACTGCGAAGTGGCGCCATTCAGTGTTGGGGTGGGAATGGAGCCCTGCAGCTCGGCAACAACAATACTTTTAGCGCGTCTACCGTTAGCTCGGTCCCAGTTGCAGTAATTACCGACTTTGGCACGGCAGTTGGTCTAACGGCTGGGGGCCAAGCGTCTTGCGCGTTGAAGCAGGGCGGCGAAGTAGTGTGCTGGGGCGACGCTAGAAGGAGTCCGCTTGTAGTTACTGGCATTGGCACGGTTGTCAGCCTATCGACGAATAATGCTCGCACCTGCGCCGTGCTGAGCAGTGGTGGCCTGCAATGCTGGGGTTTCAATCTGTACGGTCAACTTGGCAACGGCAGTTTTGCGAATAGCACCAGCCCTTTGGCGGCAATTGGTATCGGCAACGCCATAGCAGTGTCAGCGGGGTCAAGCCATACCTGTGTCGTTCTTGGCAGTGGCGACCTTGTTTGTATGGGCTCGGATGGGTCTGGACAGTTGGGCACCGGGAACATGCAAAACTCTATACCCACAGCAGTTCTTGCTTCCAATGGCCGCGACAAGTTGAACTTGCTGGCTTCAATTCCCTCAGCATTGGTAGCCGACGCAGATACTACCTTCGCATGGGCCGAGACAACCTACGGGCAACACTTTGCGGCCGGGCCATCGACACAGAGTGCGAACGGGTATCGCTACCGGGTTTATGTTGGGGGGCACTATCTAGCCGTAAGCGAAAGCGGTACACCTCACTTGTACTACTTGGGTCCTTTGAGCGCCAATTCGGTGATGGACCTGGGGTTGCTTTCGACTTTTTTGGGAACTGCCACTGGGCAATGAAGCGCGCCCATCTGCCAACATGACCTGCTACACCTACCCCTGAGCAATTAGTGAGCAATAGAGGTAGGTTTTCCAAACAATCAACGTTCCAGGGGCAAGATGCAGGGCTTTGGTCAAATAGGACGCTAGCCCTCGCAAAACATGGGAGAGACGCTACTGATTCAATAGCGATCTACTGACCACTTCGCTACCACCAAACCCCTCAATGGTGGTGCCCATGCTCCCCATGCACATGCTTGTGCGCAATCTCTTCCGCCGACGCGGCACGCACATCCACTACCTTGATGCCAAATTTCAGCGTCTGTCCGGCCAAGGGGTGGTTGCCGTCCAGGTGCACGGTGTCCCCCTTGATCTTGACGACGGTAAAGACATGCTCCTCGCCGTCTTCACCACGCCCCTCCAGATGGCCGCCGACCTTGACACCGGCGGGAAAGTCTTTCTTGGCAATGGTGGTGATCAGCGCCGGGTTGTGCTGACCGAAGGAGTCTTCCGGCGCCAGCGTCAATGTGACTTGATAACCGGCTTCCTGGCCCTGCAACGCTTCTTCGACCTTGGGAAAAATGTTGTCGTAGCCGCCATGCAGGTAGACCATCGGTTCGGCGCCCTTGTCGATGACCTTGCCAGCGGCGTCGGTTACCGAGAAGCGCAGGGTGACGGCGGTGTCTTTGTCGATTTTCATGGGATGACGGGATGAAAAGTGTGAATCGGTATGGAGTGTCTATTCTCGCCGCAGTTCAGTCGCGTTGGGGCGCGATGGCCTCGGCGTAATCGTACAGGGCACCCAAAATGGCCTCGCCGCGCTCGTCGGCCGACTCGGACAACTGGTCAATCTCGTCAAACAACTGCTCCACCGTGCGGGCGCCACCCGCACCGTCAAACAGCCGCTCGGCCCGGTGCGCTTCCCAGCTTGCAGCCTCGTCCTCGGTCAAACCTTCGGGGAAATTGCGCGCCCGATAGCGGAACATCAGTTCCGGCAGACGGGCGTCTTCAAACGCCGGGTGGGCGCTGGACAGTTGCACCGGTGTCATGCTGCGCAGGTCGTTCAAACGGCGGCGATCGCTGTTGCTGACAAAGCCGCCGTACAGGTCTTCGTCGATATCGGGCCTGTCGGACTGCGGGCGGTCAAACACCTCCGGCCAAATGGCACTCATGTCCGGCAGGCCTTGTGCGTACTGCGCGTGCTGCAACTGGGCTGCCACGTCAACACCCCAGCGCTGGGCCATGGCCGGAGACAGCACCTTCAGATTGGACATCACCATCGGCGATTTGTTCAGATGGATGGATTTGACCGGCAGCCGCTGCACGCCCTCGGGCAGGTCCTCGGTCTTGCTGAACAGGCGCAGGCGCATGTCGGCGGCGTTCAGAGATGCCAGCTCACGCGGGTCAAATGCCAGATCCCAGGCGATCAGCTCGTTCTTGTTTTTGGGATGCATGGCCAGCGGCCACATCAGGGCCAGGCAGCCGCGCGTAGCCGGGAACATGCCCGACACATGCCAGAACGGCCGCGCCGTGCGGACGGTGGTGGGCAGGCCCAGCTCGTCGGCCACCCGGTCCTTTTTGTGCAGGCCAAGGCAGAAGTCAAACAGGCGCGGCTGGGCGGTCTTGATCAGCCGGGCCAGCGGAATGGTGGCGCGAACGTCGCTCAAGGCGTCATGTGCGGCTTCATGCACCAGGCCATTGGCGGCAGTCAGGTCGGTCAGCTTGAAGCTGGTGCCACCCTCGGCCTTGGTCGGCCACACAATGCCCTCGGGCCGCAGCGCATAGGCGGTACGCACCACGTCCAGCAGGTCCCAGCGCCCGCATTGGTTCTGCCACTCGCGGGCATAGGGGTCG
>CAZMXB010000171.1:0-11141 GCA_964569855.1 uncultured Rhodoferax sp. | reverse complement strand
ACAAAATACCCGGCAACCACATCAGCCATCCGCTGCATGGGTGCCTTGGAGCGCTGGGCCTGGGCAACCATTTGAACGATCTGGGCCAGTACAGTTGCCGACCCAACCTTTTCGGAGCGCATGACAAGCGCACCGCTGGAATTGATCGTTGCACCAATAACTTTGTCACCGACTTGTTTGCTCACCGGGATGGGCTCGCCCGTCAACATCGACTCATCGATCGAACTACGGCCTTCCATGACGACACCATCCACGGGAACCTTTTCTCCCGGGCGCACCCGCAAAAGGTCACCAACGTGGACTTGCGTCAACGCCACATCTTCTTCCACACCATCAGGTCTGATGCGTCGCGCTGTCTTAGGTGCCAGGCCCAGCAAGGACTTGATGGCGGCGGAGGTCTGCGAGCGAGCTTTGAGCTCCATCACCTGCCCCAGCAGCGTGAGTGAAATGATGACTGCCGCGGCCTCAAAATAGACCGCAACACGACCCATGGCCATGAAGGAAGCTGGAAACACCTGGGGTGCGATGGTTGCCACCACACTGTAGACAAACGCTGCTCCAGTTCCGAGTCCGATGAGAGTCCACATGTTGGGACTGCGGTGGATCACCGATTGCCAACCACGGGTGAAAAAAGGCCATCCAGCCCAGAGCACAATGGGCGTCGAAAGCGCAAACTCGACCCAGCTTTGAATGCGCATGTCCATCCACTGCAGGCGGTGGCCAAACATGGCAAGCACAAAAACCATGACGGTAAGGGGTAACGACCACCAGAATCGTCGCTGGAAATCACGAAGTTCAGAGTTCTCATCGTCGTCCAGTGAAGGCAACACGGGTTCAAGCGTCATGCCACACTTCGGACAGGTACCAGGGTGGTCCTGGCGAATTTCCGGGTGCATCGGGCAGGTATAGACCGCTCCGTCAGACGCTGGGGGCGCCGCGGGTTCCGCGGGCGCCGGATCGTCAACGATGTACTGTTTAGGGTTGTCGCTGAACTTGGTCTTGCAACGCAGACTGCAAAAATAGAACAGACGCCCGCTGTGCTCCACTTGATGCTCGGACTGAGCAGTAACCGTCATCCCACACACGGGGTCTTTTAAAGTGGCGGTCTGGTCCGCCTGTCCGTCATTGTGAGAGAGGTGTTGACCGTGAAGCTCCTCGTGCGAGGCGTGTGATGAGTGGTTCATATTGTTCTCTTCCCTAACGATTCAGCACAATGTCGGTGCAATTGATGCATAGCCGACGCCCAGAACTGGCACGCCTGCTTGCATCAGGAGCAACAACAGCCACCACGACCACCGGCACTGGACCCGCACCCCGATGTCTTTGCGGGAGGTACAACCTCTTGGTTATCCGACACTTTGGCAGGATATCCGGCAGCTGCTAACGACTGAAGCAGGGGTGCACTTCCAGCCGGAAAGCTCCCTTGGACGCGAACCCGACCGGTGGACAGGTTCACCTCCACCGCGCCGACGCCGGCAACTGTTTGGAGTGCCTGGGTGACATGTTTGGTGCACGCGCCGCAGCTCATGCCTTCGACTTCAAGATCAACGGTGTTCATTGCAGTGTCCTTCTATATCAAAATGCCAATGCGAGCAGTTTTGTTTTGGTGTGCTCCGCACCACAGCCAAACCTTGCCTTCAGCCCATACTGGGAATAAACCGGGGAGTGCGTTTGGCGTACTCCTGATAGTCATCACCAAATCGGGTGGCCATTTCAGACTCCTCCTTGGTTGCCAATCGCGCGTACATGACTAACAGCACGGGAAACATCACAAGCGTCAACAGCGTTGGCCATTGCAGTAGAAATCCCAGCAAGATGAGAACGAACGCCACATATTGGGGATGGCGTATCCGCGCATACGGACCCGCTGTCGCCAACGTGTGCCGACGCTGTGCGTGGTACAGCACATTCCATGCGTTGGAGAGCAAGAAGAAGCCAAAGCCCAGGAAGATGTAGCTTCCGATATGCAACACCCCAAAATGCGCATCACCTTTCTCACCCAAAAAAGTTGACCACAAGTGTCCAGAGTTGTGGGACAGAATATCAAGTCCCGGGTACTGGGTCTGCAGCCAGCCAGACATCAGGTAGATGGTCAGCGGGAATCCATACATCTCAACAAAGAGCGCCACGATAAATGCAGAGAAAGCCCCAAAACTTCTCCAGTCCCGTGCAGTTGCAGGTTTGAAGAAACTGTAGGCGAACATGATGAAGATAGCCGAATTGAGCACTACCAATGCCCACAGCCCATAGGCGGATTGATCCTGGCTCATGATGCTTCTCCTGGACCGGACTTGTCCGGTTTCTTTGTTGCACCATGGGTGGAGGATTCACCGTGATGGTGTCCATGACCGCCATGCCCGTGGTGCATGAAGACGTGCATCAGAGGGCAGGCCAGCAACAGTAGCAGAGGCAGTGCCCCGACAACGTGCGCCAAGTGCTCGGTCAACAAAAAGTAGGCGGCGATCGCTCCAATGACGATCAGGCCGATTGCGTAACGGGAGCGCCAAAAGCTGGGAGGGTCTTCGTGACCGACAGGGCTATGTTCCATGATCAGAACTCCTTTCTTGTGACGTTGAATGACTGGTGCAGTCCGTCATTGATCGATGGCCGGTAATTTGCGCATTGGCCGACTATTCAAGATGCAGTCACTGGATGTGTCCTTCTTAAACAGTTAGCGTTGCTATGAACTCTGCTCTGTATCGGCGACGCAATACCAGTGCTTTACCGTTGATACCATTGTGCTAGTCAATAGTTTGCCCCAGCATGACGACCAAGTTACAAAGTTGTAATCTGAATGTCAGACGTCTCGTAACTTCGCTTTCCGCTCTCTTCGGCTCTTTGCCGACACCGGAATGCCGAGACCGGTTATGGCATTGGGGGCCGACGCACTGACCCATGCCTCGGTCTTTTGACGCGGTAACGCACGAACTCTCATGGCATTCAAGGCGTAGAGACATATAAATGCCTGTCCACACCCCATTTATAGGCTTCGAATGGTATTTTTTGATCCCCGTTATACGAGTATCAAGCCGCACGGAGGCAAATAGCGGCCTGCGAGTCAGAGCTTCGGCTTACCTACTTGTAGCAGGCGGCATTCGATCCATCATCATGGCCATCATGGACTGCATCATCTTCATGCGCATGGCCATCATCTTGTGGTGCGCATCCATGTCGCCGGCCATGGCAGGCATATCGCACATGCCCGCGCCACCCATCTCGCCCATCATGGCCATGCCGCCTTGCATGGCGTTCATATGTTCGGCCATCAGCTTGCTTCGCTCCTCCGGTGACTTGGCGTTCATCATCTTCTCGTGCATTGCCTGCATGGTCTTCATCTGCGCATCCATCTGTTCCATTTTTGCCATGTCACCGGGCGGCATGGTCATGGATCCAGCGGAAGCGGTACCCATGGGCATAGGTGGTGGCGTGTTGCAGGCCACCAAGGCGGTTGCGGCGGTGAGGGCCAGGGCCAGTGGAAGAAGTCGAAATTGAGTCATATGATGCTCCTGAGAGGGTTAATGCTTGACTGAAAGGACATTGGGTATCTGAGGAATGCAAGGGGTGACAATCCGGCCTTTGATCACTTGTCTCCGCGCTTGGCGAACCACGCAACGAAGCCGACAACTACGATCAACAGCAGTAGCGGCCACCCTATCCCACCGTAGCCGCCCATCCAGCCGAAGCTTCCACCGCCGCCATTCATCATGTTATTGCTCTGCGCGGATGAAACGCCAACTGCAAGTAGAGACACAGCAGCAACAAATAGTGCAAACATCGTCTTCATTGAATTTCTCCAGAAGTACTAGCAGCTCAATTTAGGCAGTTGGAGTCTGTGCATCTGTGCTGTGGCGCACGCACTGCTGATATGTCCGAAGAAATGGTCGCCACGAACGATCAACGATCGTCCGGGTCCCGACGCAACGCCCGGATTCGGGAGATGACAATGCCGGCAATTCCACCTATCACCATGGCTTCGCCCAGCACGTGGTGCCAACCGTCGATGGGCGTGAGCAGCAGCATGGAGCCAGCAATCACAAGGGCCGCGAACGCGATGGCGCCCGTGAGGCGCTCCAGATTGCGGCTGAATCGCCGCCCCACCGCTTCCAAACGCGGCAGCCTACCCAAATCGCCCTCCGCGAAACGTCGCAGGACTCTGCGTGCGTCGTTGGGGGCATCGACCACCAGACGCTCCATTTCGCGCGCAAACTTTGTCGTTTGATCTTTAAGCCGCTCCGGCGAAAGGTGTTGCGCGGTCAGGCGCGCAATCTCATCCCGAAATGCCTCCATGTGGTTGTATCCAGGAGCCAACTGGGTGATCATGGATTCCAAAATGACGAACGCGCGCGTCAGCAGGACGAACTCGCCTGGGTTGTGTACACCGTTGCGGCTCCCCGCACGCAACAGCGATTCAAACGCATTGCCGACCGAGACATCCGCCAATTGGGTTCTGCGGATTTCGTAGAGCACCGCCCGGACGTCTGCTAACAGAGCCACGTGATTGACCTTTTCGTTCGCTGGTGCCATTTCAAGGTAGGCCTGCGTGGCGGCACGCGCATCGCCTTTGACAACGGCTTCAAGCAGGGTGGTCAGCGACTGGCGCATGGCCTCGTCAAGGTCTCCCGTGTTTCCAAAGTCAAGCAACGACAGGCGACCATCAGGCAACACGAACACATTACCCGGATGGGGGTCCGCATGAAACAGGCCTTCTTCAAAGATCGAATGCAGCATCAGCTTGACCAGCGTGTCCACCACCTGTGGCATCGCTTGCGGATGGGATTTGGCATAGCTATCGACCCGCTCGCCCGCCGAATACTCCATGGTCAGCACCGTCTCTCGCGAGTACTTTGCAATGACGTCCGGTATCCAGAGATTGGGAACATCGGACAGAGCGGCGCGAATCAGCACAATGGACCGGGCCTCACGATCAAAGTCCGTTTCCCGGTGAAGGCTGTTAGCTAATTCGCGCACCACAACCGACAGATCAAGGGCGCGCATACTCGGACGGAGCCCTTCGCCCAGTGCAACCAAATAGTTCAAGGCCGCGATATCCGTGGCAATAATCGCCTTGAGACCCGGCCTTTGCACCTTTACAGCAACATGACGACCATCTTGAAGAGTCCCCTCGTGCACCTGGGCGATGGTCGCGGCGGCCAGCGGAACCTGTTCAAAAGTTGAAAACAGCGTGGATAGCGGGGCTCCCAATTCCGCCTCGATGGTCGCACGGGCCACGTCAAAATCCATCACCGGCAACTGGTCGTGCAACAACTGCAATTCGTCAATGTATTCGGGCGGCACCAGATCACGTCTCAACGCCAGCACTTGCCCGAACTTCAGAAAAACCAAGCCCAACTCTTCAAATGTTTCGCGCACCTCCTTGGGCGCTGGCCAATGGCTTTTGCCGAGCAAGGCCCCAAAGAACTTGTGACGGGCCAGCACACGCAGGATTTGAAGCAGGCGGGGAGCCGCCCGCACTATGCTGCGCTTCTCGGGGTCCAACAGTTGTGCCATAGGCCATTACCGACTGGGTGCCGATACCTCCGTCAGTTTGCCGTTGATCAGTTTGAGGTGGCAGTTGGCGTGGACCGCCCGAATAAGGTCTACCATGGGTTGCCTCTCATCCCGCCATGGCATTGCAAGCTTCAGCGCAGAGCTTACAGGCGCGACGACATTCATCTTCCCTTCGAACCACCATGTTGATTTCCTTAGGAGTTTGCCGAAGACGGCAAATGAAGCATCGCTGGAAGCGGTGTTGGCTGTCGGTGCGCCAGAACACAAAGAGGGTGGTGGATAGTTCATTCCGGAGGAGCCCTGTGACCGCTTGGGCGGCCATGTCGAGTTTTCGCCGGTCTTTAATTGCTGATAGGTTGTTGGCAACCAGGTACGGGCTTGCAGTCAAATCGGAACCTAAATCTTGGCTGCTTCAAGTCTCGAACTGCCGTTGAAAGCGATGAATCTTGTCTTTGGTGCGCACTAGTGCAACATTCGATCAAGCAGGGGTGAGGTCCAGGCCTTTGGGCATGCGCAGGACTGACGATGTCCTATCAATTATCTTTTCCTAAGGTGAGTTCGGTAACACACGTACGCTGAATGCGAAAGCACATATCCTAATTTCAGCGGTTTTGGTTCCGCGCTTGAACTATTTCAATCGAAACATTGCAATCGCGGTGCTCTTCCTCTGGACAATCGCAGCGGCGTCGGGTGTAGCCAATGCTTGTAAGTTTGAGGTGTATGACCAATCAACCTGAAACTCTGGAGAACAGTTCATGCGAAAACTACTGACAGTACTTGCGACCACCGCGGCGCTGAGTCTTACCGGCTGCGGCTACAACAGCTTTCAAACCAATGACGAGCAAGTCAAGGCGAGCTGGTCCGAGGTTCTTAACCAATACCAGCGCCGAGCGGACTTGATTCCCAACTTGGTCAACACAGTCAAGGGGGAGGCGAAGTTCGAACAAGATACGCTGACCAAGGTTGTTGAAGCCCGTTCCAAAGCCACATCCATCCAGGCCACGCCTGAGTTGGTCAACGACCCGGCGGCTTTTCAGAAATTTCAACAGGCGCAAGGCCAACTGGGTGGTGCGCTGTCGCGGCTGATGGCCGTTTCTGAAAACTACCCGAACCTCAAGGCCAACCAGGGATTTCGGGATTTGTCAGCCCAGCTTGAGGGCACCGAAAACCGCATCACAGTGGCGCGCAACCGTTACATCACGTCGGTGCAAGCCTACAACGTGACGGTACGTAGCTTTCCATCCAATCTGACCGCGATGGTGATGGGTTACAAAGAAAAGGCCACCTTCACCGTCGAGAATGAGAAGGAAATCTCCAAACCGCCCACTGTTAGTTTTGACGCAGCGCCGGCCAAACCCACAGGCCAAGCCTCTGGGGCGGCGCAGTGACCATCGGCAGAACGGTCCACGCCATCGGCCGGGCACTGCTGCTGGTGTTGGTGCTGGGTTGGCTAGTACCGGCCACCGCGCAGGTTCCGGTGCCCCCACTGGCGGGCCATGTCATCGACCAGACCGGCACACTGACGCCTGAGCAAAAGGCGACTCTGGAGCAAACGCTGTCCGCGTTTGAAGCCAAGAAGGGTAGCCAGCTTGCGGTGTTGGTAGTTGCCTCGACGGTCCCCGAAGACATCGAGCAGTTCGCGTTGCGCGTTGCCGAAAAGTGGAAGCTGGGACGCAAGCGCGTCGATGACGGCGCTATTGTTGTCGTTGCCAAGAACGACCGCGCGGTGCGCATCGAGGTGGGCTACGGCCTCGAAGGGGCACTGACCGACGTCACCAGCAAACGCATCATCAGCGAGACCATGGTGCCGCAGTTCAAAACACAAGATTACTTTGGCGGCATCTCGGCCGGGCTGGGGCAGATCATCCGCGTGGTAGACGGTGAGCCCATGCCCGAGCCAAGCCGCGTGCGAGGAGATGGCGCGGGCAATGTTGTCCAGCAGTACGCACCTATGGTTTTTATTCTGGCCGTGGCCGTCGGCAGTGTTCTGCGCGGAGTTTTGGGTAAGGTGCTGGGCTCGGTGGTCACGGGCGGGGTTGTGGCTGTGATTGCCTGGTTTGTGGTCGGCGCGGTGGCCATTGCAGTGGGTGCTGGAGTGGTAGCGCTGTTGGTCACGTTGCTGGGTGGTGGCATGTTGGGGCGTGGCATAGGCGGGTACTACGGCGGCATGGGGGGCGGCCATGGGCGTGGCGGTGGCTTCGGTGGAGGTGGCGGCTTCAGTGGTGGCGGTGGTGGTTTTGGCGGCGGTGGCGCGTCCGGGAGGTGGTAGGCATGCAAATCAAACGCACCATCGCGCACCTGTTGACGACCCAGGGCCACGTCAACAAGGCCTTTCCTCCGCACACGCTGAAGACGATCGAACAGACGATCAGTGCCAGCGAGGAGGCCCACACCGGGGAAATCCGATTTGCCTTGGAAGGCGCGCTGGACGGCATGGCGCTGTTCAAGGGACAAACTTCCCGAGAGCGGGCGATCGAACTGTTTGCGCAACTGCGCGTCTGGGACACCGAACACAACAATGGCCTATTGGTTTATCTGCTGCTCGCGGACCGGGCGGTGGAAGTCGTCGCGGACCGCGGCATTCACGCCAAAGTGGGCGTTGAAGCGTGGATCAAGATTTGCCGACAGATGGAGAGCGACTTCAAGCAATCGAACTATGAAGGCGGCGTGATCAGCGGTGTGAAAGCCATCACCCAGCACCTGGCTGAACACTTTCCCGCTGGCGGATTCAATCGAAACGAGTTACCCGACAAGCCGGTGTTGGTCTGAGGTAGTCGGGTGAAAACCACCGGTGCGGACCCCAAAACTATTTAGCCTCGACGAGGGTGCTGACGGCCTGTTGACTTTGGCTCGCGGCGCTGTGCCTGTACTCTATTTTTCAAAGACCACCACTGTTGCCGGAAGAACTGAGGTTTATCGGTATTGGTGTTGAGCATGTACGCGCAGGTACACCCGGTCTGGAGACTGGCAGCAACGGTGTTCGCGGTAATGAGTGTCAGCAACTTTTCGCTGGACTCCAAACACGTTGGGGGTTGCTGGTTCCGGCGCAGTGGTAGCTCGCGAGTCTTATGCTCTACGTCGCCAGAAGATGAGTCGAAAACGGGTCTTTCTAAGCGCTGAGGTGGTCACTTCTGCTTTGCCAGCCACCGATCAAACTGGGCAATCTCTTTCTTCTGCCCTGAAATGATCTTTTTTGCCATGGCTTTCAACTCTGCCGACTTTCCATGCGTCAGTTCCATTTCCGCCATGTCCAAGGCTTGCTGATGGTGCACTTTCATCATCGATGCGAAATCCTTGTCGGTGTCGCCGGTGCTTTGCATCTTCTGCATGCCGTCCATCCCGGACTTCATGGACTGCTTCATGTCGGGCGAAACCATCGTGCCACTCTGCATGCCCGCCATGGGCGCGCTAGCGGAAGCCGCCATCGGCATAGCGTTCTGCGCCTGCACCGTGGTGGATAGAAGCCAAAATGAGGCGGAGGCGATCAGGCCAAGAGCCCGGATTGGTTTGTGTGTTGAGTAGCTCATGGACGTGTCCTCGCGTTAGAGTAGAAATTACTTCGCCACGCTGCGACAAGCGTCAGCGCATCGCTTGCAGGCTTCTGCACATTGCCGACAATGGTCCATTGCGTGCTTGTTACATTCCGAAGAACAAGCGTCGCATGCGCTGGCGCAAAGTGCGTACACAGCGTCTAGTTGTGTGCTGCCCGACGCAATAGATGTTGCGGCAAGGCGGCAGATATCGGCGCACTCGTAGTCCAACGCAATGCATCGGGCCATGGGCCTGACGTCTTCTTCTCTCAAGCAGGCTGTCGCGCACTGAAGACACGCAGTTGCACATTCGTTACATGAGCGCAGGCATTCAATTTCCTTTGGGGTAAGCATCCTGTTCTCCTGAACTTGTTGGTTGATGGGACGCTGATCTTCACCCCCTATGGTTCGCTCTGACAGTACGGCAACACACATAACGATTGGTGGTCGCGAATGATTGAAATTTCAATTGCCACAGCGCCGAAAAACGTCCGCTCTGTTTCCGGCGTTGTGCCCGGTTCACATTGCGGCCTGAATGTCCGTCACGACAATAGCACCGCCAATTTTTTCAGCAGTGAAACGAACCTTGTCCCCGGCCTTGACCTTGCTTAGCAAAGCCTCTTCTCTCACCTGAAACACCATGGTCATCCCAGGCATGTCCAGGTTCTTGATTTCTCCGTGCTTGATGGTAATTTTCTTGGCCTCTTTGTCGATCTTGCGGACCTCTCCATCCGCCATATTCGCGGTCGATGCCGCGACTTGCGCCGTGACCGGTTTCTCCTGGGACTGCGAATGGGCTGAAAGCGCCGTGCCGAAGGTCAGCAAAGCGACAAAGGTATAGGTTAGAGTTTTCATGATTGATTCCTGGTGCGAAAGTGATGTGAATACGTGATTGGCGCGTGGTACTGGCAGTCCATTGCCTGTTACTTCTTTGCGCTCACCGCAACGATGCCCTTCATCCCTGCGTCATAGTGACCCGGCTGCAGGCAGGCGAAATTGACTTTTCCGGCCTTGGTGAATTGCCAAACGATCTCTCCAGTCTGCCCTGGCTGCACTGTGACCATGTTTTCATCTGCATGCTCCATCTCAGGGAACTTCTTCATCACTTCGTAGTGTTCTTTGAGTTCTTTCTCAGTGCCAAGCACCATCTCGTGCTTGACCTTCCCGGAGTTTTTGACCACGAACTTGATCGTCTCGCCGCGCTTTACGGCAATGTCTGATGGGTTGAAGCGCATCGCATCGGTCATGTCAACGGTGATGGTCCGTGTCACCTTGTCCGCCTTGCCCGGTTGGCCAATGGCATTGGAGTCCGCGTGATGGCCTCCGTCGTGGTTGCCGCTTGCCAACGAGGTGGAAGCGATCAATGCGGTAGCGAGTGCGGCGATGAGGGTATTGATTTTCATGAGATTTCTTTCGTTGAGTTTTGATGGAGGGTCAATGGCCGGAATGGCCTGACGTACTTTGCGGCTTGCGAATCTGAACTTCGACCGCCTGCCGGGGCTTGACCAGGCGCGGCATGGATTGACCGCCCTCTGACTGGAATCGCGCGGGTTCTGGCATGGCACCCGTCCACTCAAATGCGACTTCTCCGGTAGGATGTTTGTACCAGCCAGGGTCTTTGTAGTCGCCCGGCTTCTGATCTTTGCGCACCTTGAGGACGGAGAACATGCCGCCCATTTCAGAACCGCCAAACGGGCCCTGACCCGTCATCATGGGAACGGTGTTGTCGGGTAACGGCATCTCCATCTCGGCCATATCTGCCATGCCACGCTCGCCCATGACCATGTAGTCAGGAATCAGATTGGTGATCTTCTTCGCCACGCCTCGGTGGTCCACGCCAATCATGGTGGGAACATCGTGACCCATCGCATTCATGGTGTGGTGGCTCTTGTGGCAGTGAAAGGCCCAGTCCCCAGCTTCATCGGCCAGGAACTCAATCTGACGCATCTGACCAACGGCCACATCGGTCGTTACTTCATGCCAACGCGTGCTCTTTGGAGTTGGCCCGCCATCCGTTCCAGTAACCAAGAACTCATGGCCGTGCAGGTGAATGGGATGGTTCGTCATGGTCAAGTTCCCGATTCGAATCCGCACTTTGTCGTT
>CAZMXB010000170.1:5161-11249 GCA_964569855.1 uncultured Rhodoferax sp. | reverse complement strand
CTTGCCTGGGTTGACGCCATCGATGACGCCCACTTCAAGGCCGAGTTGCGTCAGTCGCAGCGTGAAGCCCTGCGCGCCCTGCGCACGTCTTCCCGTCCGATGTTTCTCGTCACTCAACCGAATACCCCGCAATTGGATGACCTTGGTGCCCACGCGTTGGGTAAAGCCTGGAACAAGCTGGACGAAATGGCGCTGGAACTTGGCCTGGAGCCGCTATCGACCTATATTGCCTTGCCCGGAGAGGACGACAGTGCCGCAGTTCTGGCCCATCACATGCTGCCTACGCTCACGGCACTGATCGACGCGTTGCAGGTCAAGGGCCAGAAATTTCCCTCCAAACGCACCATCGTCCCCGTATTGACCGAGATTCATGGCGTTTTGCAGCGGCTTGGCGAACAGGGTGGTCGCGCCAACTTCGCGGTGGATTTGTGAGCCGCCACCGCCAAGTTTGCTATTTTGCGTTTTGGCTTCCGTGCAGGATTAAAAATGCAGGTCGGTAACGGTCAATGGCGCTTGAGGCATTGGCTTGGCAATTGCCGCAGCTACAGCGCGGGTGCGCGCTATCGTCAGGCAACTTCAACACCAGAGTTTTTATAAGAGAGGACACTGCCATGAAACCATTGCAAGAGCTGCTGAACCAACGCGACACCACTGACGCCTCTGAACTTCTGCTGCAACTGCGCGAGGGTTTGTCGAACACCCCGGCAGCATCGGGTTCGGGCGGTGCCACCCACCAATTGCTGCTGGCCTATTTCAAGCTCGATGAACGCGCCAGCAACGCCAGCTTTGCGTCGGCCTTCAAGCGCTACCCGGACACCGCCCTGGCGTTGCTGGCGTTGTGCGCCCAGCATCAACTCACGGCGCTGGGCACCCTGATGCAGTCGGTCATGCAGGGTCGGGCCAAACCCGATGGCACATTTCAGCGTGCGCTGAAAGAACAGGTCGCAGTAAAAGCCGACCAGCCAGGGCTGGTTGCGGCACTGCAGGGCTTCGCCAGTGCGGCTTTTGCCACCCCTGGCAATGAAGCGGAAATCGAGCTGTCGTTGGCCTGGAGCGCGCTGGAAGACTGCCTGTTGGACCAAGTGGCGCTGCATGCCGCCCACATCGACTTTGCCTGGGGGCCCACCGAGCGCAAAAAGCGCCAGGAAGCCCAAACCGTACAGTTAGCGCTGGCGGACAGGTCTGCCACGCTGATGCTGCGAGAATTTTTTTTCGATGTGGCCCCGTATGTGATGGCGCAGCCCATCGAGTGGGATATGGCGCACGATGGGGCTTCGGCCGAAGTCATCCAGGTGCCGGTACAGCACGTGGCGCTCAATGTTCCTCTCACGCACGCGCAGGCCACCCACCTGGCAGCCTACCCTGCTGCCCAGCAGTTGCTGGCGGTCTACCGCCAGACCCCCGGTGCCGCCTTGTTTTGCACCGACCCGGACGACCACTGGACGGCTGGTTTTTTGTTCCTGCCCCCGACCCAATGGGACGATGCCAGCGCCGAAATGGTGGATTGGCTCACCAGCGTTGACTTCCAGGACGACCCGCAAAGCCTGCCTGCGTGGGTACGCAGTGCCATTGCATTTGGCAAAATACCGGGCGATGCCAGTTACTGGATGCTGCCTTTGGAAGGCCCGTTAGCAGGGCATGTGCTGCTATCCAACGACGATGTGAGTGCACAGACCTCGCGCTACCCCAGTTTTGACCGCTTTGTGGCAACTTTGCGCGTCGCCCCGCAAACCATTCTGGGCAGCGGTGGTTACGTGAGCTACGCCACTGCCAATGGAAGGCATCAGGTGTACCCGGTGGGCTACGGATATGCATCCGTAGGGAAGGATTGAGTTCCAAATTTTCCTTGTGCGCAAGCTCCACCCAATTGGCGCCAGCGCGGCGAAGCCATGCTGAACACTACAACTACGCGACTTGCCATGGCCGCCTTGCTGGCATGGATGCTGTGTCCCAGCCTGCGCTTTCACACGGCGACCGCTGTGGTGCTGCTTTTCATGGCGCTCCTGGTTGGCATCTCCCGCCTCTACCTGCAGGTTCACTTTGCCAGTGATGTGATGTTTGGCGCTGCCGCAGCTGTGTTCTGGGTGCTGGCCCTGCGCAGTTTGCCGATATGGACGGAGCGTACGGCATGAGACAATTTTGGGCCTGCGTTTTGCGGTGCTGCATGACTGGCCTGTCGCCCGCAAACCCTCAATGGGCCTTGTTCACTGCGCTGCTGCCAGGCTCCTGGAGGAAGTCGCAGATGCGGACATTCGGCGGCTCAGCACGGCGATCAGTCCGGTGACCAAAAAACCCAACACGACTAGGAGAACGGCTCCGATTGCCCAGACCGTCCAGACTGCAATCGACAGACCGCCCGCCACCGAGGGAGCCCACTCCAGCGCGGCCTGTATTGCCGGTGTGACGGACGAAATCATCAAATTCAGACTGTTGGCGAATTCAGTCGGAACCCAAGGCGCAAGCCAGGCCGGCACCTGCAGAGCCCCTACTACCCCAGCGCCCCCAGCGCCCCCAGCCAAGGTACCAGCGTTCGCGACCATCCAGAAGGCTATCGAATGAAACACCCAAGCCGCGAGCGACCAAAAAATAAAAAGACTGACGACTACAAACCAGTTGAGCGCGTAAAACATGGTGATTTTCCGTTCGTTAAATGTGACTGGGATTGATTGTTGCGCCGTTCACAGTTCGGAAAAAGCAGCTAAAAACAGACTTGGACTTCATTTTTTTCGGATATTCAATGGTCATGGCCGATCAGGCCGCACCGCGCTGACAGTAGCGCGAATGAAAGCACATTCAGCAACTGAAAAGTCCCATTGCTCAATCTGGCAGCAGCCCGGGGTTGAATCTGCGCCCCAGCGCAAAAGGTTGACTGAATTGGGCAGACCTGCGCGCACCCGCGACGAGACTGCCGTGCCAGCCTGGACCGCCCACAAGGGGCGTGCGAGGCCGTGAAGTGCCACTACGTAGGGCAGGTGAATGTGTCCACCCATCACAAGGTCGGCACCAGCGGCAGCCCAGCACTGTAGTGCGGCTGTGTGACCGCGTAGCAGGTTGGGCGCATCTTCGGCGCGTGTAACGGCTACCGGCTGGTGCACCACCACGACGCGCAACTGTCCGGGTGTGGAGTTGGCCAGCAGACTTGCAACGCGGTCGATTTGTGGTGCTGACACCTCGCCCTGCTTATGCCGCCAGGCGCGCGTGGTGTTGACACACACTACCATCAGATCGGGAGAAGAGTAGATGGGTTCGAGCTCAGGCCCGAATGCCGCGGTGTGCCGGGCATAGGGCCTGCGCATACGGGTCCACAAATCAAACAAAGGTATATCGTGGTTGCCCGGAATTGCCAGGAAGGGCGCGCCCAGACGATCCATGAACGCGCGTGCGGCCTGGAACTGCGCGGGCCGGGCGCGCTGCGTGATGTCGCCCGAGAGCACCATCAGATCAGGCCGCTGCAGCAGTGCCAGCGTAACCAATGCCTCAACGACCTGTGGCTGTTCGGTGCCGAAGTGCGGGTCGGATATCTGCAGCAAGACACTCATGGTCCGGAACTCGTCGGTGGGGCTGTGGCGTCGGACGGGTCTAACTTTGGGCTTGGTTTCAAGAGATACAGCGGCTTGGACAGCACACGAAAGACAAGCGGCGCGCGCAGCCGAGTGACCTCACCGTCAAAAGCCACCTTGACCCCGCGGCGGCCGGGGACCAGTGTGGGCCGCACCACCAAATGGTCGAACTCGAAATGCTCTACGCTGTGCGCTTCCCCCAGGGTGCCCATGGCTCCGTGCAGCATCAGGCGCATCATCGACAGTGTGCCGATCGGACGCAGCATAACGGCGGTGATGTGCGCCGCCGGCAGCGCCTGCTCCGGCTCCAACCCCAGCTGTTCCAGTTGCAGCCGGTTATTACCCACAAACAAAGTAAGTGCCTTTACATCGCGTACCGCAGTTCCTTGTTCGATTCGCAGCCGAAGTCGCCTTTGGGCGCGCAGCAGCGTGACGGCGGCTGCCCAGAACGCGACCCACCGATTGCGCCCGAAGCGCGCCTTGTAGGCCTCGCGGTCCTCCAGCAATTCGGGGTACAGCCCCAGGCTGGCGTTGACCAAAAAAACGCGATCATTGATGGCCGCCACTTGCACTGGCCAAGGTGACCACTGCAGCAGCCGCCGCGCTGCCTCAGTCGGGTCGGATGGAATGCCATGGGTGCGGGCAAAGTAGTTGAACGTGCCTTGTGGTACCACCCCCATAGGGCAACTCAGGGCGTGGGCGGCCTGTGCCACGGTGTTGAGCGTGCCATCGCCTCCGACAGCGACCACGGCTGTACCGGTGGCGATGGCGAGCACCGCAGCCTGGTTCGCAACCCGTGCCAGATTGGCGGGGTCGCTAAACAGCAGATTGCCCTGGCGCCCGGCAGTTTGCAGTGCGGCTTCAATGACTTGGCGTTTTGCGTCCGCATCACTGCTGCCCGCTGCCGCATTGATGACGAATTGCAGTGGTGCTCTCGGGTCTACGTCCGGGAGGGCTGGGGGGCATGGCTTATCCCCTGACGGCATCGAGGTCAACATCTTGTCTGGCGTCAGTCTCTAGGCGAAAGAGATGCCGATGGTCGACAGCACAAACAGAACAAAAACATGATGAACCGTGTGCCGAAGCGCATCGAGCACACGCTTGAAGGAATCTTGTCCATTTTCTACTTATCAAAACTTATACCCAAAGGGCGAACAAAAAAACCCCCACCATGATGAATGCAATCACAACTTTGGCCACCATACCCAGTAGCAGACCCAGCCAGGTGGCCAATGCCACTTTGGCCGCGCGATGCTGGTTTTTTTGGGCCCAGTACTCGCCAATGCCCGCCCCAATTAAAGGCATAAAGAGCACACCGATCAAACCCATAAAAATGCCCACAACGGTGCCTACTGCAGCACCCACCAACGCCAGCCTGCTTGCGCCTGCGCGTTTGGCTCCCATCAGGCCGGCCGCAAAATCAAGTGCCCAAGCCAGCGCAGCGAGCAGCGTGATGAAAGCAACGCTAAGCAAACTCACCCGGGTGAAATCGTCAATCCACGCGCCCAAGAGCAGGCCCGCCCACACCAGCAAAGTACCCGGCAGCAGCGGCAACACGGTGCCCGCGAGGCCCGCCAAGACCAACACGGCACTGAGAACCCACAAATAGTTGAATTCCAAGGACTGCTTTCACTTTGATTTGACTTGCGACCTTACCCGATCAGGCATTGGCCCGCGTCGACTCAGGGGAAATGATCGGTTTGGGTAGACTGCGAGCTTCCAACTTCGCTGGCCAGCCTTTGCCATCCAGCCAACCAAGTGTTTCATGACCAATCCCGCCGCCATACGAGACAGCATTCGGACACTGCTCAAGACTACGGGTTTTGCCGTACTGGCCACTGAAAACACCGGACAACCGCACACCAGTTTGATTGCCATTACCTCGATGGAAGAGGGTCAACGGCTTGTTTTTGCCACTTACCGCAACACCCGCAAATTCACCAACCTGATGCAAAACCCACGTGTGTCGTTGTTGATCGATGGCCGCTGCTGCGGAGCAACCAGTGGCACGCCAGACGGCTTGATCCTGAGTGCGGTGGGGCGGGTGCGGGAAATCGATGCCGGCATGCTTGCGCACCGGTTGGCAGCGCACTTGCAAAAACACCCCGACCTGGCCGCTTTTGTGCGAACACCGGACTGTGTGCTGCTGGAGTTGGTGGTGGACCGGTATCAGGTGGTGCGTGGTATCGACGATGTCACCTGGTTGTGTGTTGATGAATTGGATACATCCGCTGATGAAAGCTGAAGTTCAGCATCGTTCCGGTTGTAGGACTAATTCGTCTTGCACAACAGACCGGTTCCCTCACTGTTGCATGCGGGCTAGCCTTTTGGCTGTGCTGTGGCTGAGCGCACACTGAGCAGCATGGTCAAGGCCAGAATACCCACGACCACTCCCAGCGAAATGCCCACAGGAATTTTGTAAACATCGATCAAGCACATCTTGGTCCCGATGACCACCAGCATGACTGCAAGACCATAGTTGAGCAGGTGAACCTTGTTGGCTACGGCGGCCAGCAGGAAGTACATGG
>CAZMXB010000170.1:1531-5151 GCA_964569855.1 uncultured Rhodoferax sp. | reverse complement strand
AATATCGCAAACACGTTGCTGGTAAGCACAATGAATGGGTCGCTGGTGATGGCGAAAATGGCGGGGATGGAGTCCACCGCAAAAATCACATCGGTCAACGCAATCAGGCAGATCACCATGAACAACGGTGTAGCAATTTTTTTACCGTTCTCAACCGTCCAGAAATTCTCGCCATCGTAGTTCTTGCTGACTGGAAGCAGCTTGCGCAGCAGCTTCAGCGCGGGGTTGTCGTTCAGGTCTGGCTCTTTGCCTGCGGCCCACCACATCTTCACTCCGGTCAGGATCAGGAACGCGCCGAATACGTACAAAATCCAGTGGAACTCGGCCAGCAACCAGCCGCCCACCAAAATCATGACGGTGCGCAGCACAATCGCACCAATGATGCCGATCATCAACACCCGTTTCTGAAAGTGCGTGGGCACTGCGAAGTAGGTAAAGATCAGCAAGAAGACGAAGATGTTGTCTACCGCCAGCGACTTCTCGATCAGATAGCCGGTCAGGAATTCGAGCGACTTGGTGTTGGCAATTTCGGTGGAACCGGTGCTGTCTTTCACCGCCCACCAAAACAGGCCATTGAACAAGAAACTCAAGCCAATCCAGACCAGTGACCAATTCAAGGCTTCCTTGACGCCAATGTCGTGCGAACCCTGTTTCTTGAGTACGACAAAGTCAATAAAGAGGGACACCAGCACAATGGCGACGAAGGTGGCCCAAAGCCAGAGCGGGGCAATCGTTTGCATAACGGACCTTTGAAGTTGGAAATCTGCCACCCACACCGGGCTCTTTACGGGATCCGTAAATTGACAGATCGCAATATGGGCCAAGTCTAGTGCGAATTCGCCATGTTTACGCTGACTAAATGTAGAAAATAGTTCGTATAAAAAGGAGTGTTTCGGCGAATTTTCCTGATAAGCCGGTGCGTTTACTGCGTCGCCCGGGTGACCAGCCATTCGCGCCGGAACAGCCATTCCTGTGGGTACCACAGATTCTGTAGCGTCACCTCGCCGGCCTTGTGCCGGCTTTTCACATGCCAGCGCGAACCCAGTAATGTGCAGCGCGGCACACAGCTGGGCTGGGGCTGGTCCAGGCTTTCCTGTATCCACACCACGGCGTCAAACTGGTCCAACAAAAAGTCCAAGCGTTCTGTCGGTGGCATCTCGGGCTTGAATGCACCGGTGTTGCGGCCTTCGACGTCATAGGGCGTGATGCGCGCGCCGGGCAGCACAAAATGGAAGCGCTCAAACTGGCCGGTAAAACCGTTGGGCACCGCAACCCGTTGTCCCTGGACCCGGGTGAGAATCTCGGGTGAGTAACCAAGGCTGGGGTCGCCCAGGGGGGCCACCATCAGGCTGAAGCTTGCGTACAACGCAAGCACCACCACCAAGGTGGCCGCCTTACACCACTTCTTTACAAGAAAACCAACTGCAGCCCACGTAAAACCTGTGCAAACCGCTATCAAGGTCATGGCAACTTCGGTGCCGCTGGCGATTTGTTGCTCGCCCATCACCCAGCCAACGCGGGCCAGCATGCCCAGCGCGGGGACGGCCAGAGCCAGCGTCGCCCAGAACCATGCCCTGCCAATCTTGTCCCAGGCCAAGGCCATGACAATGGCCACGGCGGGCATGGCTGGAATCAGGTAACGTTCCGAGCGTTGGCTTGGTATGGTGAATACCACCAGCCACACCAGCAGCCACACCAGCAGGATGCCCAGCGCCGGTGACAATTCCGAATAAGTTTGGCGCTTGAAAGGCGCTTTCAGTCCCACCCAACCCAGACCCAGCACGGCGAAGAACAGCAAACCTGCATTGACCGGGTAAGCCAGCAATTGTGTCCACATTGGGTACGTGCCGAACATCGCGGCATGCCAGTAGCCCTGGGCGTTGGACATCTTGCCGGCGTTCTCGGCCAGCACAAACTCCTGCCAGACGGAAGCCGGGTCCGGGTCCAGCACAAACCACAGCGCGAAAATGCCAACGGCGATTGCCGTGCTCCAGCCCACACCCAGTGTGGTGCGAATGATCAGGGGCCAACGCAGGGCGGGCGCAGTCAACAGGATTGCACACCACAATGCGGCGGCGGCCGGAGCAGCCAGTGCAAAGGATTTATAGGCGCAACCCAGGCCTATCGCTACGCCCAGAAGGCTGTAGGTGCCAAATCCCCAACTACCTGGCGTACGGAGACTCTGCCCGGCATCGCGCAGCTGTGACCACAGGAGCCACCACATGGGCAGAGCAAGCCAAAAGGTTTCGGGCGCAGAGGTCAGGTAAACCCGGCCATACCGGAAACTCGAGAAAAACAGCAGGTACAGCGCCGCAGCCAGGCAGGCGATGCGCATCTGGCCACTGATGCGGTGTGCAAAAATAGCCAGCAGGGCGGTTGTTGCAAAGGTGTAGGCGACGCTGGGAAGGCGAAGCGCAAACAGGCTCCAGTTGTGGCCCCAATTGCCCGCACCAATAGCTTGCCAGAACAGCAGTGGCGGCTTGGTGTTTCGGGTGTCCACAATCTCGGACTGTAGTGGCAACCAATGGCCGCTTTCTGCCGTCATGCGGGCGATGTGGATGTAAACCATCTCGTCGCCGTTGGTGGGTGCGTAGGCGCTTCCCAGACCGAGCAGGTACAAAGCCGCGGCCAGAAACACCAGGGCCATCCAGGTCCAGGGCAGGGGGGCAACGACCCGTGCAGCGGTGGAGCATGGGGGCTTCATTCTTTTTCGTGGCGTTTAAAGGTCCAGCGGTCGTTAGCGAGAAAATTGCTCACGCTGGCAGCCAGAATGGCGATGATGTTGGCCACCCGGTAATCCATGGAACCCGACAGCAGCAGTGTCAGGACATATTGCAGGCCGCTTCCAAACGCCGAGGCGGTGACGTATTGGCCAAACTCCATACCCACCACACGCAGCCCTATAGGCTGCAACTGTTCGTCCGCCTCCAGAATACGAACGCGGTCAGACCAGGTCCACAGCCGGTTCCAGGTGAAGTTATTGACCGTGGCCAAGCTGATGGCCAATGCCAGCGACAGATAAGGACGCTTATAGGAGGCCTCAATGGCATTGAACAGGTACTCGTGCCCCAGGTACAACACGGTCAGGTTCACCACCGTGCCACTGGCGCCCACAATGCCGAACTTGAGGTAACGATAACGCTCAATCCAGCCCAGTACTGACAGCACGGTGCGCTGCACCGACCACTGCCTGCTCATGCCGGGAGACCTGTGGGGGCCTGTGGATTCTGGGTCCCGTCGCCGCGCAAAAAGGCCAGGGCCTGGTCCAGCACCGGGTCGGGCTTTATGCGTTTGAGGCACTGGTTGTCGCCGTCACAAAAAGTCAGGCGGTGGTTGTAGGCGGTCAGGCACGGCGAGCAGGAAATGCCGCTTTCCAGCATGATGGTGCGTTTGCCCAGCGGACCATACAGCTTGCCGGTTTCGGGTCCGAAAAACACCATGGTCTGGATCGGTGTGACGGTGGCGAAGTGGCTGGGGCCGCCGTCATTGGTGATCAGCAGGCTGCTGGCATACATGAGCATCAGCAGTTCGCGGATGCTCTTGGTGTAGCCCGTGAGGTCGATGCAGGCGTCACTGCCAACCTGCGTTTTCAGCTCGCGCGCCAACTGTGCGTCGTCCTT
>CAZMXB010000170.1:271-1521 GCA_964569855.1 uncultured Rhodoferax sp. | reverse complement strand
GGCTCCCTTGTGCGTGCCCTGGGGCGACAGCCGGTCCTTCAGGCCGATCAGGCCGACGGCGTGACCCGCAGCGCACAGGCCCTGCACCACCCGGACATAGTGCGCGGCTGGCCAGGCGCGCTCGGGCAAAAGTCCCCCGCCGGCATACACCAGTACCAGTTCGCGAGCGATGGTCACGGGATGGTCGGCCTGGACCTTGCTGCGATAGGCGGCCAGTTCCTCGGGCGTGAAGTTCACTGACAGCTCCGGGTCGCCAGGGATCTCGCGGATCGCGCCGGCGCGGTTGCGTGGCATGTCATCGGGTGACTGCATGGCATCCACCAGCGACAAAAATTGCTTACTGATGTGCTGGTAGGGGTTGTAGGGAATGCTGTGGTTGATGAAACTGCCGCGGTACAGGCCTTCCTGGGTATGTGGCGTAAAGCCCACGCGCACGGGTGCGCCGGTGGAAAACGACAGCAGGGCACTGACACGCGAGAACAGTTCGCAGTCAATCACAGCGTCCAGTCCCAGTCGGCGCATCTTCAGGCTCACCGCCAGAATGTCGCTGATGAGCGAACCACCGGAGCGGTCATCGAGCGTGTGCATGTACTCCGCTGCGGTGAGTGAAAGCAGTTTGGAGACTTCCTGGTTCTTCTTCAACTGCAGGATGTGAATGGCCGCTTGCGGGTATTGACGGCGCAGGGCGGCAAACATCGGTCCGGCCAGGACGATGCTGCCCATTTCAGAGAGCAGGATCACCAGAATATTTTTTGGTGCTTTGCCCATACGGGCGGGCGCACCGAGGAGCCCGGTGAAGCGAACCCAGCCAGACACCACGCCGCACAAAAGCTGGCCCACCCAGCGGTCAATGAAGCGTTGTGTCTGCAATTTCATCGGGTCACAATCCCGCCGCTGCCCGCAGAATTTGGGCTTTGTCGGTGCGTTCCCATGTGAACTCGGGCTCTTCGCGACCGAAATGGCCATAGGCAGCGGTCTTCTCGTAAATGGGGCGCAGCAAGTCCAGCATCTGGATGATGCCTTTGGGACGCAGGTCGAAGTGGATATGCACCAAGGCGGCGATTTCGTCGTCCGGAATCACGCCTGTGCCCTCGGTGTAGACCGTCACGTTCATGGGCCTGGCCACACCAATCGCGTAGGCCACCTGCACCTGGCATTGGCGTGCCAGCCCGGCGGCCACAATGTTCTTGGCCACATAACGAGTTGCGTAAGCGGCCGAGCGGTCGACCTTGCTGGGGTCCTTGCCGCTG
>CAZMXB010000170.1:0-261 GCA_964569855.1 uncultured Rhodoferax sp. | reverse complement strand
AATGCACCACCACCGTGGGGACAGGCGCCGCCGTAGGTGTCAACAATGATCTTGCGTCCGGTCAGGCCGCAATCGCCCTGGGGCCCGCCCACGACAAAACGTCCAGTGGGGTTGATCAGGTACTTGGTGTCTTCGGTGAGCCATTCCTTGGGCAGCACGGGCTTGATGATTTCCTCGCGTACCGCTTCATAGAAAGCATCGGTCATGCGGTTGCCCAGGCTCATTTCCGGGCTGTGCTGGGTGGACAGCACCACGGTGTCG
>CAZMXB010000169.1:0-11284 GCA_964569855.1 uncultured Rhodoferax sp. | reverse complement strand
CCGACTGCCTTCCTGCCCAACGAAGACCAGGGCACCATGCTGGTCAGCGTGCAGTTGCCGCCGGGTGCTACCCGCGAGCGCACGCAAAACGTCATGGAGCAGGTTGAGGCTTTTATGCTCAAACAACCCGAAGTGCAAAGCATGGTGGGTGTACTGGGCTTCAGCTTCTCGGGCCAGGGGCAAAACGCGGCGTTCGGGTTTATCACACTCAAAGATTGGTCCGAACGCAAGGGTGAGGGGCAGTCCGCCCAGGCCATTGCCGGGCGCGCCTTTGGTGGCCTGATGGGTATTCGCGATGCCTTTGTCTTCCCCTTGAGCCCGCCAGCCATTCCCGAACTGGGCCAGGCGTCCGGTTTCACCTTCCGCCTGCAGGACCGCGCCGGCAAGGGGCATGAGGCGCTGGTGGCAGCGCGCAACCAGTTGATGGGCATGGCATCCAAAAGCAAAGTGTTGACCCAGGTGCGCCCCGATGGTCTGGAGGACGCACCCACGCTGCAAATTGACATTGACCGCGACAAGGCCAGTGCACTGTCGGTGAGCTTTGACTCCATCAACAGCACCATCTCTACCGCGCTCGGTTCGGCCTATATCAACGACTTCCCCAACCAGGGACGCCTGCAACGTGTGGTGGTGCAGGCCGACGCCACGGCGCGTATGCAACCCGACGATATTTTGAAAATGACCACGCCCAACGCACGCGGTGTACCGGTGCCGCTGTCCGCCTTTGCCAGCACCCGCTGGATCAAGGGCGCGATGCAGACCATTCGTTACAACGGCTACCCCGCCATGCGCATTGGTGGTTCTGCGGCGCCGGGCTACAGCACCGGTGACGCCATGATTGAAATGGAGAAGCTCGCTGCCCAGTTGCCCGAAGGGTTTGCGTTTGAATGGACCGGTTTGTCTCGCGAGGAAAAAATCGCCGGCTCACAGGCCCTTGTCTTGTATGCCTTTGCCATCCTGGCGGTGTTCTTGTGCCTGGCCGCCTTGTACGAGAGCTGGTCGATCCCGCTGGCGGTGATTCTGGTGGTACCGGTCGGCGTTCTCGGTGTGCTGCTGGCCACGGTGCTGAGGGGTTATTCCAACGATGTGTATTTCCAGGTCGGACTGATTACGATCATCGGCCTGTCTGCCAAAAATGCGATTCTGATCATCGAGTTTGCCAAGGACTTGCAGGCCCAGGGCAAGACGGCGGTGCAGGCGGCACTTGCAGCCGCGCACATGCGGTTCAGGCCGATTCTGATGACCTCCATGGCCTTTATGCTGGGGGTGCTGCCGCTAGCCATCTCAAGCGGTGCCGGCTCGGCCAGCCAACGTGCGATAGGCACGGGTGTGATTGGCGGCAGCATGGTGGGTACCATCCTGGCCGTTTTCTTCGTTCCCATTTTCTTTGTGGTGGTGCGTTCCGTCTTCAAGGGGAGCGAACGCCAGCATCAGTTTGATGCGGCCCACGGACACCAGATCGGAGTCGATAGCCATGAATAATTTGACCATGGACACTTCGCCTGCAGCCCGTTTTGCGGCCCATCGCCAGCCCCGCATGTCAATCGGCCTCTTGCGTTTGACCGTGCTGTCGGCCGTGCTGGTCGCCACGGTGGGCTGCAGCTTTGTACCGGCATACGAGCGCCCGTCTGCACCCGTGGCCACCGGCTTTGAAGGCGAAGCAGCCGCGGCCAACGGCTCGGCACCTGCTGCTGCTGCCGCCAAAGCCGCCGACCTTGCCTGGCAGGATTTCTTCAAGGATGCCCGCCTCAAAAAACTGATCGAGCTGTCGCTGAACAACAACCGCGACCTGCGCATCGCCGTGCTCGCCATTGAGCAGACCCGCGCCCAGTACCAATTGCGCCGCGCCGACGAAATGCCCACGCTGAACGCAGGTATTACCGGCAGCCGTGGCCCGGTGGCGTCGGGTGCCATCAGCAGTACGTACACCGCAGGCTTCAACGTTACCGCTTACGAGCTGGATTTCTTTGGCCGCGTTCGTGCATTGAGCCAAGCCGCGCAGGCCCAGTTGCTGGGGTCTGAAGAGGCACGTAAAACCGTACAGATCAGCTTGATAGCGTCCGTGGCCAACACCTACCTGAGTCTGCTGGCCAACGACGAATTGCTGCGCGTCACCCGCGAATCGGTGGCCACGCGGCAGGAGTCGCTCAAACTCACCCAACTCAAGTTTGACAATGAAGCCGCGTCCAAGCTGGAGCTGAGCCAGGCCCAGTCGTTATTGGAAGGCGCCAAGGCGGCTTTGGCCCAGACCATACGCCAGCGCGCCCAGGACGACAACGCGTTGACCCTGCTGATAGGCCAGCCGCTACCCGCCGACCTGCCCGCCGGGCTCCCTATCACCGCCCAAGGCATGCTGCCGGATCTGCCGGCAGGCGTGCCATCCGAGTTGCTGGCACGCCGCCCCGATATCCGTCAGGCCGAACAACAGTTGCTGGCCAACAACGCCAACATTGGCGCAGCACGGGCCGCCTTTTTCCCGCGCATCACGCTGACCGGCAGCGCGGGTGTGGTTAGCAGCGACCTGGACACCTTGTTCAGCAACGGCACATCCGCCTGGACCTTTGTACCGCAGTTGCTGCTGCCCATCTTCGACTACGGACGCAACCAGGCCAATCTGGAATCGGCCAAAGTAGCCCGCGACATTGCGGTGGCCCAGTACGAAAGGGCCATCCAGACCGGATTTCGTGAAGTGGCAGACGCCCTGGCCGGCCGTGCCACGCTGGGTGAGCAACTGCGTGCCCAGAACGCGCAACTCGCGGCCGAGAAGACTCGCATGGACCTGACCGACCTGCGCTTCAAACATGGGGCGTCCAACGCATTTGATGTGCTGGACGCCCAGCGCTCTTTATTTGCCGCACAACAGGCAGCGGTGCAGGTGCAAGCCCAACAGGTGCAAAACCTGGTGACGTTGTACAAGGTGCTGGGTGGGGGTTGGAAATAGGCCACTCGTCGTGGATTGCAAATGCTGACACGGGCTATAGAATCAAGGTAAGGTTGCTGGTTCCGGCGACCGGCTGCGCAATCATTCAAGGATCCTGCAATGTCCCTACTCCTCGATTACTTGAACCATCTGGATTCCAACGCCAACGCAGTTGCGGCCCATAACGCCGATCCAGCTGCAGCCATGACGCAGTTTGGCTTGAATGCGGTCGAGCAACAGACTTTCATGTCGGGCGATAACACGGCCGTAGCCGGTTTGGCCGGAATTGATGCGAGCGAACTCCCAAAACTGAACGTTGTGAATAACGATGTGACCTATTAGCCTTGGCAAGGCGCACACATTGCCACGCTGATGGTCAGCCATTACATCGTCAGGGGAATTGCAGCCCTTGTTACTGGATTGCTGTGTTCGCTTGGCACGATTGCAGAAGAAAAACGCACGTTTGACGCTTTGTTGTCGGAGGTGCGTAGAAACCTCAGTGTTTCACCGAAAGAGGCGGACTCTGCGCTCGAAAAGCTCAAGGCTTTGCAGCCCATGTTTACGCCGGAGCAAAACGAAAAGTATCAACTTGCCTATGCTCATTCCCTGGGCGACAAGGGAAGGCATGCCGAGCGGGTTGCCTTGGTGGAGTCGTTTCTCAGTCAGGTGAAGGTGCCAGCAGGGCGTGCAAGTTTCCTCTACGAGTTGATTGACGGCTACACCGCACTGGGCCGTTATGAGAATGCGCTGCAGGCCATGAACGAATCCGTTCTTTTGCTTCCGGCCATCGAGAAGACTTCGAGAAAAATTGTCGTCCTTCAAGGCGCAGTGAATTTGTTGCGATCACTGCGTGCTTATGACGAGGCACTGGATTTTTCCGAGCGTATCTATGCATTGCGAGGCGACACTGCCGGCTCCTATGCTGCCTGTATGGGCCTTGGCAACAAGGTCGAGACGAATTATTCACGCAAAGACAACATCCTGGCCCGTTCACAGGTGCAGGATGCCATCCAGGCTTGCGACGCAAACAAAAACCAATTCATTGCCCTGATCGTCAAGACCTATGCGGCGATCGATTTGATCGATACCGGCAGCTACGTAAAAGGCATTGATGCCAGTCTGCCGCTGCTAAAGGAGTATTCCGTGCTGAGCCCGGAGTCAGACTACGCTACTCAACTCAAAGACGCCCTGGCGCGAGCCTACCTCAGGAGCGGCAATACGGAGCGGGCGGAGCATTACGGTTTTGAGGCCTTCCATCGTTCCCAAGCGGGGCGCGTTCTGCAACTCCAGGAGAAAACCAGCGAGACCATGGCGGCCATCAAGCGTGCCCAAGGGCAACTGGCCGCAGCCATTGCTTACTATGACACCAATCTGGCACTCAAAAAAGAGGTGCTGGACGACCAGTTGCAGAAAAATCTGGCCTACCAACGCGTCAAGTTCGAAACCCAAGACAAGGCCAACCAACTGGCCCTGATGGAACAAAAAAACAAGAATCTCGGCATGGAAAAAGCCCTGCAACAGGGACGCTACGAGAACCTGATCCTGCTGTCAACGTTGGGCCTGGTTGTGCTGACCATTCTGGGTGCCTGGCTTGGCAGGACGCTTAAGCAAAAGAATGTCTTCCGCCAGTCCGCACAGGTCGATGGACTCACCCAGGTCAGCAACCGCTCGCACTTCATGGCGTGTGCACAACAGGCCTTCAAAAACAATCACCAGCGCGTGAGTCTGGTGTTATTCGACATGGATCTCTTCAAAAAAATCAACGACACCTACGGCCACGCCACGGGTGACTGGGTGCTCAAAAACGTGTCCGATGCCGTCAAGACCCAACTGCGCAAGACCGACATGCTGGGGCGACTGGGAGGTGAGGAATTTGGCATCTGCCTGCCACAGTTCACGGCGGAAGAAGTTAAGGCCGTGGCGCAGCGCTGCCGGGCGGCCATTGCCGCCATCGACACCCAAGCCAGCGGCTTCCAGTTTGAGATCAGCGCCAGTTTCGGCATTGCGACACGCGACATCGACGGGCCACTCACTTTTGAAGAGACACTGGCCGCGGCTGACAAAGCCTTGTACTTGTCCAAAAACGACGGGCGCAACCGCGTTACGGTCTATCAACAACCGGGCGCATAGCCTCTCAATGACACATCTGAAACCAGGGAAATTGATCTGCGTCGGCACCGGCATGCGCATGGCGGGTCAGGTTACCCCTCTGGCGCGCAGCCATATCGAGACCGCGGACGTGGTCGTCAGCGCCGTGCCCAACATCTTCACGCGCAACTGGATTCAAGGCCTTGCCAAGGAGTTCATCTGCGTACTGGGCTACTACAGTGATTGCGATGTGGAAGGGAAAAGCCGCCGTGATACCTATCGGCGCATGGCCGATACCATTCTGGAGCAAGTGCGTGCCGGCAAGACCGTCTGCGCGGCGTTCTATGGCCACCCCGGTATTTTTGCCTGCATCTCGCATATGGCCATCAAGGATGCGCGGGCTGAAGGCTACAGCGCCGAGATGTTGCCTGGTATCTCCGCCGAAGACTGTCTGGTAGCTGATCTGGGTATCGACCCCGGGCGCACCGGCATGCAGTCCATGGAAACCACGCAGTTCATGATTTATGAACGCCGCATCGACCCCACGGCGATGTTCATTCTTTGGCAGCCCGGACTCGCCGGCGAACTCAGCCTGAAACGTTTTGACACCACGGCAGCCCGGTTGCAGGTGCTGGTGGACAAACTGGCGCGCGACTACCCGCTGGACCACGAGGTGATCTTGTACGAGGCTGCGACCAACCCGTTGGAGAAGACGCGCATGGACAAACTCCCGCTGCGTGACTTGCCAGGCGCAGTGTTGCAGCAAATCACCACGCTGGTCATCCCTGCAGCATTTCCGTTGAAGCTCGATCACGCGATCGTGGGCTTGCTCAATGCCTTGCCTGAACCACAGAAACCTCTCCAAAGTGCTATATAAATAGCAGCACATTACGCATATTTTACGAGGGCTACGGGCCAATTTGACCAATAGGTTTCACCGTGGGGCCGCCCCAGGGTGAAAGCGGAGCCCTTCCGGGGGGGGCGACGGTTTTGCTGGCAATCACCTGAAACCCAATACGCGCCGGATTGCCCTGTACGGACCTAGAATGTCCGCGGCGCCAACGCGCCAAGTGTCGCAAGCCTTGGGCAATTTTTTGCTCTGACTTGCACTGTGGGGTACCCCCATGGTTGTTTTGTTCCTAGTCATCTCGGTGCATTCTGCGCAGACAGCGCACGCTGGACCTGCTGGTTGACGCGCTGGTTGCCACCTTCGTTGTGAACTACCTTCAAGGGCCATGCGCAACATTTCCTACCGAACCTGGATTGCACGCAGCCTGGCGCGGGCCTTGCTGGCCGATGCAGACAAGCCGGGCGGCACACGCTTTGCCGCATTGCAGGCGCGGGCGGTGGCCGCGTTGGGCGAGAACCCGGTTTGGCTGGCGGCGGTGATTGAACCCCTGGCGGCGTTGCCTCCTTTGCGTTGGCAGATGATGGATCTGGATAGGCTGACCCAACGCATCGTTACACCACCGCAAGCACGGCGTGTGCCTGCCCCTACGCGCGATGCCAGGCAGGACGAGGAAGACGGCGCGGATCCAGAAGACTCTGTGGGCGACGACCTCCCCACCCAGCCCGGGCTTTCCTTTGCCGATGGCGATATTCCCCACATCCGCCGCCTGATCCTGCGCCCGGCCAAGATGCGCCCTCGCCCCTTGGGCCTGCACGCCTGCACGCCTGCACGCCTGCAATTTACCCGATCTGCCCACCGTCAAAGACCTCGCCCAGTGGCTGGACCTGACCCTCAATCGCCTGCTGTGGTTGAGCCCCGAGACCCCCCTGGGCGCCGACCATTACCGCTATAGACTGCGACCCAAGCGGACGGGTGGTTTACGCTTGTTGGAGATTCCCAAGGCCGACCTCAAGCGGGTGCAGCGCACCATCCACACTGGCCTGTTGCAGCCTGTACCGGTACACGAAGCGGCCCACGGGTTCGTAACCCAGCGCTCGGTGGCCACCCATTCAGCGGCCCACGCCGGACAGGCCGTAGTCATCAAGTTTGATTTGCAGGATTTCTTTGGCAGCATCCGCGCCGCGCAGGTGATGGCGGTATGGCGCACGCTGGGATACCCGGTGAGCGTGGCGCGGTGTCTGGCAACGCTGCGTACCCACCGCACAACGCAGATGGTGGTAGAGCGGCTGCGCGACGATGGTGGCCTGGACTGGCTAGGCGCAAAATGCCTGCGCGCCGCGCACCTGCCGCAAGGCGCACCGAGCTCGCCGACCTTGGCCAACCTCTGCGCCTTTGGGCTGGACCTGCGCTTGGACGGCCTGACCTGGGTATTTGGCGCCACTTACACACGTTATGCCGACGACCTGGTGTTCTCCGGGCCCGAGGCCTTGCGAGCGCAGTTCCGCGCGCTGCAAGGCTGGGTGAAGGAAATAGCCAGCGCCGAAGGTTTTGCGTTGCATCCCGACAAGACCCGAGCCCTCCCGCAGCACCGCCAGCAGCGCATCACCGGCGTGGTCGTCAACACCCAACCCAATACACCGCGACAGGACTACGACCGGCTCAAGGCCTGCCTGCACCAGTGCGTGTTGCACGGACCGGCTTCGCAAAACCCCAAGCAGTTGGCAGACTTTCGCGGGCACCTGCTCGGGCGTATTGCCTGGGTGAAGCAATTTAACGCCGCCAGGGCGGAGAAATTGATGGGTTTGTTTGGGCGGGTTGCGTGGTGAAAGCGCATGCGATCCGAGCCCTGTTGCTCGACTTGGACGACACCCTGACGGACGACCGAAGGGCCATGGCGGCCGCGGTCGTACAATTGCGCGAGCAACTGGGACTTACACCCAGCGAAGACAGCCGTGTGATCGCAGCCCGCTGGGATGCGATTGGCCGGTCCCTGTGGGCCTGGTGTGCGGCTGGCGAGATCAGCTTTGCTGCGCAGCGTCGCGCGCGACTGCGCGAAACATTTGGCATCGCGCTGGCCGATCAACAGGCGGACGCCATGTTTGATGAATACCTGCACTTGTACACGCTGCAATGGAGCTTACTGCCGGGTGCTACAGAGTTTCTGGGTGCCACCGCACATTTGCCCTGCGCATTGGACACGAACGGCCATCGTGCGCAGGTCCGCAAGAAGTTGCAGGCGTTGGGACTGACGGCTCAATTCCAGGTGGTTGTTACTCCAGAAGACTGTGGCGCCAAAAAGCCTGACCCGCGTATCTTCTTGTATGCAATGGCGCGCCTGGGCGTGCAGCCGCAACAGGCCTTGATGGTTGGCGACAACCCGTTGTCGGACATTGCTCCCGCCGTCGCGCTGGGGATGCAGGTTTTCCATGTTGACCCGACCGTTAACGGCCAATCCATCGGTGATTGCATCCGCCATGTCGTAGCAAATCACTAATAAATCGATAGCGCCTTACGGATATTTCACGAGGGCTACAGCCCAATTTGACCAATAAGTTCCACCGCAGGTCCGCAGCAGGCTGCCCATCAAGAACCCCGGTCGCTCTCAGTGCTTCGCAATCACCCAGGGTATCGCCCGGTTCTTGCCTTGGCGTTTCGCGATGTACATGGCTTCGTCGGCATGGTGCAGCAGTTGCATGGAGTCGCGTGTGTCGCCAGGCGCCAACGCGTAGCCAATGCTCGCACTGACCTTGTCGCCGGCAGTTTGCGCGACGGCTGCGATCGATACACGAAGGTGTTCGGCAAGGGCGTCGGCGCCCGCCTGTCCATTCACCCGGGCTAAAACCAGAAATTCGTCGCCGCCGAAGCGGCCGACGGCATCGTCAACACGGACTGCGCTACGCAAGGCGCTGGCGACTTCGGCCAGCAGGCGGTCGCCGACATGGTGGCCTTTCTCGTCGTTGACTGCCTTGAAGCCGTCCAGGTCAATGAAGAACAGTGCGTACTCCAGGTTCGGGTCGGCAATCGAGCATTCGATGAAGGACATCATCGTGTGACGGCTCAAGGCGTCGGTGAGTGAATCGCGTTCGACACTGCGGCGCAGCCTTTCCTGCGTGACGGTCAGGTCATGTACATCGGTGGTGATGGTGTAGACACCGACCACAGAACCCGAGTCGTCGAAGTCGGGCACGTAACTCGTGCGCATCCAGCGGGCACCATCGACCAGGCCATCAACCAAGCGCGAAAAGTGCACCGTGCCACCGGCCAGTGCCTTTTCATAATATGGCTGCTGTTCGAGCCAACTCGTTTCGCCGCGCACTTCGCTGACGTGGTGCCCCACCGAGAAGTCCGTCGAGATGCCGGTGAGGGTGGTCCATGCCTTGTTGACGAACCGCAGAATGCAGTAGCGGTCGAGGTAGGCCAGTGGGGAGGGAATGTTTTCGGTGAACCGGTCCAACCGCTTGCGTGCCGCGATCAGGCCGTCGCGCGCGACGATGTCTTCGTGGATATCGGTCGCAATGGTAAACACCGAGGCAACCGTACCCTTTGCGTCCCCGTCCGGAAATACCTGAACCCGAACCCAGCGCTGCGGGTGCGGCGGATGCGTCAGCAGCCGCTCATAACTGGAGTTTTCACCGCGAAAGGCGGACTCGAACGCGGGTTTTGCCGCAGCCCAGGCGGTCGTACCATAGAGCTTTTCAAGCGTCTTGCCTATCAGTTGTTCGCGGGGACGACCCGACCAAGCCAGATAGGGCGCGTTGCAAAACACCAGCCGCACGTGCGCGTCCCATCGACCGATTGGCAATGCGACGACATCGGCCAGGCGCTCGATGTGCAGGGTGTGGGCGTTTAGCGAGTTTGGCATCTCTCGAAATGGCCATTGCGAAAGCGTTGACGGGCTCTGACTCTATGCCAAGTTGAAGGAGCCCCGCGCTCTGGCAATTCATTCTATAGGTGAATCCACCCACGGCATACCGGGACGTCAAGGGACTATGGCCTGTGAATGGCGACGCCGGTATCGGCAGGCAATGGATTGGCCTCCTAGTCAACCGAGCCTGCCGGGATGGCATCCGGGTGTTCGACCCGTGCTATTCAACCCGCGTCACGGTGTGGGGTTTGAAGCCCAGGTCGGCCGCCTTGCCCTTGCGCGCCCGTGCCGCACGGGCGTTGTTCAGGCTGCGAATCTCCAGCGTTTCTTCGCGCTCCTTGCCACCCCGCCCAATGCCGGCAATGCGCACACTGCGGGTGTAGGCCGCTGCGCCAGCAAGCGTGTCCTTGGCTTCCAGATCGATCAGCATCAGGCCGCGGCCGCCGTTGGCCATGGCCTTGAGCTCGCTGATCTCAAAGGTCAGGATACGACCGCCCGTGGATGCGCAGGCCACGTGGGTGGCGGCTGGCACCACGGTGGCGGGCGTACCTGCCACAGTTACCTTGCCCTGAGCACCCGAAACCAGGGACGGGCAGCACAAGGTCTCGCCGTCGTTGATCGACACAAAGGCCTTACCTGCCTTTTGGCGCGAGACCATGTTGTCGACCGTGGCCATGAAGCCATAACCTGCCGTGCCGCTTAGCAACAGCGTGGCGGCGGCCGGGCCGGCAAAGTAGTACAACAATTGCGTGCCGTTTTCCAGCTCGATCAACGTCGTAACGGGTTGGCCATCGCCCCGACCACCGGGCAATAGCGAAACCGCGACCGAGTAAACGCGGCCGTTGGAGCCAAACACCAACAGCGTATCGACACTGCGGCACTCAAACGTGCCATACAAGCCATCGCCGGCCTTGAATGCGAACGACGTGGCGTCGTGGCCATGGCCAGCACGGGACCGTACCCACCCTTTTTGACTGACCACGAGGGTTACGGGTTCGTCCACCACTTTGACTTCAGCAACGACCTTTTTCTCGGTCTGGATCAGCGTGCGCCGTACGTCGGCAAAGGTCTTGGCATCGGCCTCGATCTCCTTGACCATCAGACGGCGCAGTGCGGATGGGCTGCCCAGGATTTCTTCCAACTTGCCCTGCTCGCCGCGCAGCTCGGACAGCTCTTGCTCGATCTTGATGGCTTCCAGCCGCGCCAGTTGGCGCAGGCGGATTTCCAGGATGTCTTCAGCCTGAATCTCGGACAGCTTGAACCGGTCCATTAACGCCAGCTTGGGTTCGTCTGACTGCCGGATGATGGCAATAACCTCGTCGATGTTCAGCAGTACGGTCTGGCGGCCTTCCAGAATATGGATGCGGGCCAGTATTTTGGACAAGCGGTGCTGCGAGCGACGCTGGATCGTGGTCTGGCGGAATTCAATCCACTCCAGCAGCATCTGGCGGAAAGACTTTTGCGTGGGTCGACCATCCAGACCAATCATGGTCAAGTTGATGGGAGACGAGGTCTCCAGGCTGGTATGCGCCAGCAAGGTGTTGATCAGCTCCTGCTGTTC